>JACOSC010000215.1 GCA_016179055.1 Acidobacteriota bacterium | reverse complement strand
GCCATCACCCCCGGCCGGACCCTGTAAGGGTCCACGTAAGGTCCGGTGTGGGCGGACGACCGCGACCCTTTCAGGGTCGGCCCGCGCGGGGGTTACGGTCCGGGGGTGGCGAAACGCCAACCCCGGCTATTAACAGTGTCCCCTTCGGGGACCGGGCTCCGTAGGGTCACCTTTTGTCGAAAGGCTCATCCGCGGATTCCCTTGAACAGTTACAACTGTTTTAACTAAGACCAACATGTTGGTCTTAGTTGTTGGGTAAGGGGCTAATCAATCTCCTTGCTGCGCTACTACCTGTGACCGTCACCGGTACTTTGTATGGAAGTAACACCCTTTGTAACCGCTCACGGGGTTCAGGTGTCGGGGATCGGGCGCTATTGCTTGAGTTTCTTTTCCAAAGACTTCCGCAATCCGTTAAGAATCCACATTGCAACCCAATGTCCAAATCACAATAATTCCTAACAGGCATCGGTACCACCGGGCCCTTGGCCCCTGATCCCTGACCCCCGTGAACAGTTACCACCCTTTTAACTCTCGAACTCTTTAATTAGTCTCGGCGGCGACTGCGAAAACCCTCGCCTTCGAGTCGTGGGAGGAAGCGCCGCCCAGGCTTTCAGCCCCTTGTCCGGGCTAAGGAAAAAAAAGTCCTTCGCGGTTTTAACCGTTGCCCAAACCCAAGGGCCTCCAGCCGGTGGTGGTTTAGTTTCATCTTTTTATCAGTGTCAGGCACCGATCTTGTTATCGAGATCGTGGGTATAACGCATCACGGCCTTTTATCGTTGTCACGGCCTCTCCTTTTAGCGAGGCATCTAACCGTTTCGGCGAGGTTAATAAGTAAGCAGGCTGGGCTGCGCCCGCCATTTTGATTGTGCCGCCATTTTGGCGGACATAGCCGTTCCTGCTAAGCTAATCGACGAATCTATCGAGCAGGATGTCTTCAAGATTACGGCGGGAATCAAGGACTGCGAGTACATAAACAGTTTTGCCGGTTATCCTGTAAATACTCCGCCATGGGGTGAGGATCAATTCTCTGTAAATGACTATGCCGTGAGCTTTGAACTCCGGAACGAGTCTGCCTCTTTCTGGTATGTTCTTTAAGTTAATAGCCTTTTTACGGAGTCTTTCTAAAATATGGCGGGCAGTGTCGAGGCTTTCTTCCGCTATAAAGCCGATGATAGCCTCTAAATCAGCCTCTGCCGTATCTGTCCATCTAACGGCATATCGGACGCTCATTGGCCGGCCGCTCTTTTTTTTGTTTTGAGTTTATCTTTTAAGCGGTTAAAGACATAGTCTTGCGCGGAAGTCTTTCCAAGGCGCACGTCCTTTTCTCCCTGCGAAAGAAGGCGCATTATGCCTATTGTAGCCCGCATACGCTCGTAGGAATCTGGCCCTGCGCATGACCGCGGCCTTGCAAAAAATGGGCATTCCCTATTTAATCAGCGGAGCGCTGGCCAGTTCCATCTATGGCATTCCGCGTGCGAGCCAAGACATATACCTGGTGGCGGCCATTAAAGAGGACCAGGTGACCGCCTTTGTCCAGGACATGCAAGCGGAGTTCTATGTCGACGAAACCATGATTCGCCGAGCCATCCAGCAAAAATCGTCATTTAACCTGATTCAACTGGACACTACGTTTAAGGTGGATATTTTCATCAGTAAAGATAGTGAATTCGCCCGGCAAGAAATGTCACGACGGCGAGCGGAGGTATTGAGCCCCGATACGGAACAAACGGCCTGCGTCGCCAGCCCTGAGGATCTTCTATTGGAAAAGCTCGCGTGGTATAAATTGGGCGGCGGTGTGTCGGACCAGCAGTGGAAGGATGTGCTGGGTGTGATCAAGGTTCAATGGGCTCATCTCGACATGGCATATCTCAAACGCTGGGCCGAACCGCTCGGTGTAGCCAACCATGGCAGCAAGCCTTACGGGAGGCGGGTTACCAATTCCCTGAATAGACCTTCCGGCAGCAGCGATTCCAAAATATAACCACCGAGACGCCGAGGCGCAGAGAGTGTTCTCCGTAATATAAGGCTGTCGAAAGTGGCCTCCATTCGTTGTATGCCAGGTTGCGTGAGCCTGTCCGTGATTTGCTTCCCAGAACTCACGATTGAGAAGATACTTTTTTGCCTTTATCTTGGGCCGGGCAGGCCCGATCGTCTCGTAATATTATTTTAACCGCTAGTCTGTTATACTTTGGTTCGGCTCACGTAGTTTTTGAATGGTTATTCTCGGCATTTATTTGGGGAGAAGAGCGCTATGCTTTCTAGATTGATTCCGGCGAGCAAAGACCAAAAATTTTTTGATATGTTTGAGGCCATGGCCGCTTTGATAAAAGATTCGGCGGGCTTGCTTCTGGAGCTGTTCAGAGCGGAAATTCCCAATTACCCGGAATACGCTAGGCGAATCAAATTGATGGAGCATCAAGGCGACCAGATTACTCATGACATCCTCGACGAGCTAAACCGCACTTTTATCACGCCCTTTGATCGCGAAGATATTCATAACCTGGCCTGCGCCTTGGATGACGTGCTCGATCTCATCGACGCGGTGGCGGCTCGCTTGGTCCTCTTCAACATCTCGAAGCCAATTTCATCAACCGCCGAATTGTCCAAGGTCCTTCACGAGCAGGGTGAAGTGCTGATTCAAACACTCACCCATTTGAAAGATAATCACAGTGTTTTGCAGCGCTGCGTGCAAATCCATACCTTGGAGAATGAGGCGGACACGATCTTTCATCAGGCCATTGCGCGGCTGTTTGTCCTGGAGAAAAACCCGATCACGTTGATCAAGGACGGGGCGCGGCGCCTACAGCGGACTCAGCTTCACCGGCGTCCCGCCGGCGGCGGCCGATTGATAAACAGCTTCCACGATCTGTATGGCCCGTAATCCATCCTTTCCGGTAGCGGCGGGAACCGTCTCACGGCGCAAGCGGCACTGGAAATAGGTATTTGAACAGCAGGGCTGGTCAGCATTGCACTTGTCAACCATTGGCGATCCGCGCGCCAGAGATACGCCGGATGCTCAGCCATTTCGATGCTTGTCATGGGAAGCACATGCCGCACACGTTTCCTTGCGTGATTTAGTGATCATCGCCTCCAGAGACGGCTCCACGCCAAGAACTTATCCAGCCGCGCGGGCGCCGTACATGGATACAGATCAGATCGCTTTTCGCTGTGTGCTGTACTTGTCGGACAAATGGGATCGATACTTCGACATGCTCGGTATCGATCCGATCGCGTGGCCGGAGTCTCTATAGAGGGGGCGACAGTGTCGTTAAGCCATCATCTTCCAACGCCGCTTAGCAAAACCTTCGTGGCGAACTTAGCTGGTGTCTAATTATCGACTCACCTACCGGCTCGCTACTCTCGCTCCAGGTGCAGCGGGAATACGTTATGCGCCAAACAATAGCCGAAACGAAGGAACTTGATAGAGCCCAACAGTAACAAGAATTTCTCGAATCGTGCTTATGCGGATGCGTCAAAGTACAAAGCTTATCCCCGCCCGTCGGTCTTCGCCAACGGCTTCATATCTTCCAACCTGGTGGGCGTGGACGAAGCAGTCTTGAATTATCGAGGGGTTTGATCCTATTGGGCATTGGAGCAAGCAACAATGTCATCTGACCTGACCTTTCTGACAAACGAACCTGGTAAGAGTCTACGCGATCGCTTTTCGGTCTTGCTCGGTGACGACACGCGTTATTTCGATTGCATGGTGGGGTATTTTTTCATCAGCGGATTTTACAAGCTATACCCGGCGCTGGAGAATGTCGAGAAGATTCGCATTCTCATCGGCCTTCAGACCGACCGCACCGCGTATGAGCTCTTGGAAAGAGCCAGAGAACAAGAGGAGCTGCCGCTGAAGTCCCACGCGTCGGTAATAACTCAGATCCCTGATACTGTGCTCGGCGAATTCGAAAAATCCGCCGACCGCGCAGAGATCGAGACGGGTGTTCACAAGTTCGTCGAGTGGGTTCGTTCAGGTAAGCTGGAGATCAAAGCCTACCCCGGTGAAAAACTCCATGCAAAAGTCTATATCATGACGTTCGCTGAAGGAGACCGTGACAAGGGACGCGTCATCACGGGGTCAAGCAACCTTACCCAATCCGGGCTGCAGGAAAACCTTGAGCTCAATGTCGAACTGAAAAACCGTGCCGACTACGATTTCGCCATCGCCAAGTTCAACGAGCTTTGGGCTGTGGCGGTGGACGTCTCGAAGCCCTACGAAGATACCATCGTTAACCGTTCGCCTTTCGCTCATTTCACGCCCTATGAACTGTACCTCAAATTCCTGTACGAGTACTTCAGGGATGAGTTGAACCGCCCGGATGCACTGGAAGACATCTATGTTCCCGACGGATTTAAGCGATTGAAGTATCAAGAGGAAGCCGTTCTCAGCGCCCGCAAGGTGCTCCAGGAATACGGCGGCTTGTTTTTATCCGACGTGGTCGGTCTCGGCAAGACCTACATGGCAGCTTTGCTCGCACAGCAACTCGACGGCCGTTCGCTGGTGATCGCGCCACCTCATTTGCTGGACAAGCACAATCGCGGGTCATGGCCGAATGTCTTCGGGGACTTCCGCGTGCCGCACACCGATTTTGAGTCCATCGGCAAATTGGAGGATTTGCTGGAACGTGATGTATCGAAGTACTCCAATGTCTTCATCGACGAGTCGCATCGCTTCCGCACTGAAACGAACCAGATGTATGAAATGCTGGCTCAAATCTGTCGTGGCAAGCGCGTGATCCTGGTCTCGGCAACGCCGCTGAACAATACCCCACGGGACATTCTCAGCCAGGTGAAGCTGTTCCAGAACGGCAAGAACAGCACCATCCCGAACGTCCGCAACCTCGAAGCCTTCTTCGCGCGCCTTGAGAAAAACCTCAATGGCCTCGACCGTCAGACCGACCGCGAACAGTACTTTGCGGCGGTCCAGGCGAATGCCAGGGCGACACGCGAGAACATCCTCAAACATTTGATGATCCGGCGCACGCGAAACGAAATCATGAAATACTACGGGGAAGACCTGAAACTCCAAGGCTTTAAATTCCCCGACGTCTCCGACCCACAGCCTCTATTCTATAAGTTCAGCAAGAACGAAAATGACCTCTTCAACGAAACGGTTCGTTGGATAACGCAAGCCTTTGCATACGCCCGTTACAAGCCGTTGACGTATTTCGAGGGCAAACGCGAGCCGCGCGAGGTGCAGAGCCAGCGAAACCTGGCGAGGTTCATGAAGATTCTCTTGATCAAACGCCTGGAGAGCAGCTTCCACGCGTTCCGCCTGACCCTCGAGCGCTTTATCCGTTCCTACGACCGCGTCATTGAGGAATTCCATAAGGGACACGTTTACATCAGCAAGAAACACATCAACCAAATCTTCGATCTGCTGGAAACTGACGACCAGGAAGCTATCGACCACCTGCTTGAAGCGGACAAGGCTGAGCGGCTGGACGCGAAGGACTTCAACGCAGATTTCATCCGTGACCTTGAAGGTGATCGCAAGATCCTTCGAAAAATTGACGATCTCTGGAAGCAGATCAAGCGGGACCCCAAATGGGAGGCTTTCCGTGAGGTACTGCGCAGCGAACCCAGGCTGAACAAGAGCAAGATCATCATCTTCACAGAGTCAAAGGAGACGGCTGAATATCTTGCCGGGCGGATTACCGACGAAGTCGAGCCCAGGGTATCGCTGTTCACTGGCCATTCCGACGAGTCCGTCCGCAAAGAGGTCATCGCCAACTTTGACGCCCGCGCATTTCAGCCCACAGACCAATACCGCGTTCTGGTTGCCACCGAAGTGCTTTCCGAAGGCGTCAACCTGCACCGCTCTAACATCGTAATCAACTACGACATCCCCTGGAATCCGACCCGTCTCATTCAGCGCGTCGGACGTGTCAACCGTGTGGATACCACATTTGACGTCATCCATACCTACAACTTTTTCCCGACCGAAGAGAGCAACGACCTGATCAAACTCAAGGAAGCCGCCGAAGCCAAGATTCACGCCTTCATCGAAATGCTCGGCGCAGACGCCCGTCTGCTGACGGAAGGCGAGGAGATCAAATCGCATGATCTGTTTGCCAGGCTGACCTCCAGGAAGACGCTCACCGGCGAGGACGAAGAGGAAGAGAGCGAACTGGAATATCTCACCGAAATCCGCCAGGTGCGCGACCAGCAGCCTGAACTCTTCACCCGCATCAAGCGCCTGCCCAGGAAGGCCCGTTCGACCAGACGGGTCTCCGCAGAAAATAGCGCCGGTGCGAAGAAGTGTCCGTCGCTGCTCACCTATTTCCGCCAGGGGAGGCTCGATAAGTTTTTCCTGGCCCAGGCGGGCGCTGCCGAATCTGCCGAACTCGACTTATTCACCACGGCAAAAATTCTTAGGCCGACCGATCAGTCGGAAAAGCACCAAACGATCCCGCACGACTTCTACGCCCTATTGGAAAAGAATAAACACGCCTTCGAGGCGGCGACCAGCGCCGACCTGGACGACGCCATTCCCAAACACAGAGGCGGGGCGAACGATGCCCATATTCTGAAGCGCCTGAAAGCGAAAGAACTTCGCACCTACCACGGCTTCACGGAGGATGACGAGATTTACATTCAACAGGTTATTCAACTCCTGAGCGATGGGGCTCTCCCCCGGCCTACGACGAAAAAGGTGGCCGAAGCACTGAAAAAGGAGATCCAGCCCCTCAAGGTCCTGGGCATTCTGCGGCGGGACATTCCCGCGCTTTTCTTCCAGGCAACCCGCGCGCAACAGACAGCACACGCTCTCAGTCCCCGTGAAGTGATCCTCTCATCGTACTTGGTCAATAGTCCGTAGCCATTGGTCACTGGTTGGAAAACCCGACTATGAGAACAACAGGTTTCGACAATTTGCGAGTTTACAGGGCGGCCGAGGACTTGGCCGACTCGATTTGGAAGATCGTAATTGGCTGTGAAACTTTCGCCAGGGATACGGTGGGCCGGCAACTGGTGCGCGCAGCCGACAGCATCGGCGCAAACATCGCCGAGGGAGCGGGACGAGGCAGTTTTCAACACAACCGCCGTTTCATCAGGATTGCGCGCGGATCTCTCAACGAAACGCGGCATTGGCTGCGCCGCGCCCATCGCCGTAAACTTCTGTCGGCTTCTGACACCGAGCGGCTGAGCGCGTCCTTTTGACGCTTGCGCCAATGCTCAATGCCTACCTCAGGAGCATCGGGACCGGCGTTCAGGAAGCCAATGACCAAGGACCAATGACAAAGGACGAATGACTATGAACCGCGGCCAGGCTTACACCCTCGTTCGGCAGACCTTCACCCAGGGCTTCGAAAAAGTCCGGTTCCGCAACTTTGCCATCAACCTGTTGAACCGCATGGATGAGTCTAAGGCCTCTGCATGGAACAGGCAGTATATTAAGGACGCCTTCAAGGACCATGTCAGCCGTTACGAACGCCTCGGCACGTACACCTCGCCCTACAACGAGAAACTGGACGTTCTGATCGTTCACCTGACCAGTGATTCTAAACTGGAGCGCGCCCGCACCGCCCTCCGCAACTTTGTTGCCCACCACCTCAAGACGCGGGATGAAAAGGATGCCGCCCTGGTCGCGT
Source organism: Acidobacteriota bacterium (assembly GCA_016179055.1). Classification (GTDB taxonomy): domain Bacteria; phylum Acidobacteriota; class UBA6911; order JACOSC01; family JACOSC01; genus JACOSC01. The sequence goes on along the minus strand of JACOSC010000215.1, from coordinate 5,436 downwards.
TCGTATCACCAACGAAAAAAGAATGGCGATTCTCCTATGTCAAAATGGAATACGCCACCGTCGAGAAGGAATCCGGCAAGGTGGGCGTTGAAACCCGGCTCACCCCGGCCCGACGCTTGTCTTACATCGTGGGCGAAGGCGAAAGTTGCCACACCGCACAAACCCGGTTCCTTGGGCTGCTCCAGGACACCCAAACCAATCCCAAGCTTGCGGACATTGAGGAAGCGTTCAGTGTCGAAGCCGTCACCAGGGAGTTCTTTAAGCGGTATGCACAGCTTTTCGGGGACATTCACGAAGCGCTGGAGAAACTTGTCGAGATGGACAACACCATCCGCGACGAGTTCCAGGCCAAGGGGGTTCACACCGTGGACTTTGCCAGGAAGCTCATGGGCCAGATTGTGTTTCTCTACTTCCTCCAGAAAAAAGGCTGGCTCGGCGTGGCGAAGGGACAGGACTGGGGCACAGGCCCGCACGATTTCCTGCGGCAACTCGTAGGACGGGCTTCCAGCCTGTTCTCCTCCAAAGCGAACAGGCAAGATGCCTGTTCCACTATCAACTTTTTCAACGACATCCTCGAACCGCTCTTCTACGACACGCTGGCCACTGACCGCGGCCACGAGGCGTGGTGCAAGCGTTTCCAGTGCCGTATCCCGTTCCTCAACGGCGGTCTGTTCGAGCCGTCCGGCGGCTATGACTGGCGCGAGACCGACATCCTCCTGCCCAATCGGCTGTTCACCAACACCGACTTCGTCGAGGAGGGTATCATCGGCGCCGGCGTTCTCGACGTGTTCGACCGCTACAATTTCACCGTCAACGAGGCCGAGCCGCTGGAAAAGGAAGTGGCCATCGATCCCGAAATGCTCGGCAAAGTCTTTGAAAACCTGATCGAGGAAAACCGGCGCAAAGGGCTTGGCGCATACTACACCCCGCGGGAGATCGTCCACTACATGTGCCAGGAAAGCCTCATCAACTATCTCGACGCCGCAATGCAAAGTAGCACAGGCATTCCTGCCTGTGCCCTCCCGGAGACACAGAAAAGTAACACAGGCATTCCTGCCTGTGCCCTCCCGGAGACACAGAAAAGTAACACAGGCATTCCTGCCTGTGCCCTCCCGGAGACACAGACAAAAATGTCTGTGTTACCTAATGACGTCACTGTCACCCAGCGTAACCTCCCCCATTGGACGAGGGAAGGTGCGATCTATTGGATCACGTTTCGGCTCGCGGATTCTTTGCCCCAAGAAAAGCTCCTTGCATGGAAGGATGAACGAGACATTTGGCGCAAACATCATCCCGAACCTTGGAATGAAACCGATTGGAAGGAACACGACGAAAAATTTGGGCAACGCCTTGAACAGTGGCTGGACGCGGGACACGGCTCTTGCGCTTTGGCTCGCGCTGATATCCGGAAAGTCGTTAAAGAGTGCCTCCTAAAGTTCGAGGGTGAGCGTCATCGTCTTCATGCCGCGGTGATCATGCCCAATCATGTCCACCTGGTTTTGGAGCCTCTCGCAGCACACGATCTTTCCGATCTGCTCAAAGGTATCAAAGGCGCCAGCGCCCGTCGGGCCAATGCCATCTTGAACACCGGTGGGCGATTCTGGATGGAGGAGTCCTATGACCATATCGTCCGCAGTGAAGCGCAATATCAACACTTCCTTCGTTACGTTGCGGAGAACCCCATCAAAGCCAACCTCCGGTCGGATCAATACTGGCTGTATACAGGCATTCCTGACGGTGCTCTGAAAGGTAGCACAGGCATTCCTGCCTGTGCCCTCCCGGAAACACAGAAAAGTAACACAGGCATTCCTGCCTGTGCCCTCCCGGAAACACAGACAAGAATGTCTGTGTTACCTTCTCACGCTGACATCGAGAAGTTAGTCCACTCCGGCGACCAGGCCGCGCACTACGAAGCGGCGCGCATGTCGGGCACGAAAAGCTACAAACCAGAGTTGCCCGAAAGCATTGAGAAGCACGCCCGCCTGATTGACGAAAAGCTGGCCGACATCACCGTCTGCGACCCGGCCGTGGGTTCGGGTGCGTTCCTGGTCGGAATGATGGCTGAAATCGTCCGCGCCCGCTCCGCACTGACGCCCTACTTCAAAGGTGACACAGACATTCTTGTCTGTGAAAGTCTCGAAAGTGACACAGACATACCTGTCTGTGAATCTTTGAGAGCACAGACAGGAATGTCTGTGCCACGTACCTCGTACCATTTCAAGCGCCATGCTATTCAGAACTGCCTGTACGGCGTGGACATTGACGCCGGCGCCGTCGAGATTGCCAAACTGCGCCTCTGGCTTTCTCTCGTGGTGGATGAAGAAGATGTTCAGCAGATTAAGCCGCTGCCGAACCTGGATTACAAGGTCGTTAGTGGCAATTCATTGATAGGTTTCACTTTCAAGTCACAGGGCCTACAGGAGATCGAATCGTTGAAGGCGCCCTTCTTTGAAGAAACCGACCACGACAGGAAAGCGGCACTGAAGCAGGAAATCGAGCGTAAACTCCGCGCATGCTTTGCGCCCTCTAAGAAAAGCCTCGGCTATGAAGTCAACTTCGACTTCGAGATTTACTTCTCGGAGATATTCCACAATGGAGGCGGCTTCGATATTACACTCGCCAATCCTCCGTACATCTTCGCCAGAGACAGCGTGAAGAAGGGGCTGACAGAAGAGGACAAGAAATACTTCTACAAGCATTTCGAACTGGCCGAGTATCAGGTTAACTTATACCCACTGTTCGTCGAGAAAGGAACGCGCCTGCTACGGCCAAACGGTTGCCTCTGTTTCATCACTCCGAACAACTGGTTGACGATCAACACCAACAAGACAATGAGGAAGTTCGTGCTTGGACAGTCGGACATCACAGTCGTCAACTTCTACGCCCGCGTGTTCGAGAGCGCAGACGTAGACAGCTCAATCATCATTTTCAAAAAATCTACCGATAACCTATGTGTCCGTTTGTTCGAGTGCACTGACGGCTTTCACTTTATCAAAGAGGTGGAGTGCGACTTTTTCCTTAAGCAGCGGGAGCATGTCATCAACATCGAGGCATTCAAGGGAGATGGCGTCTCCGAGACAGTGCAAAAGATCGAAGCAAACTCTCGCCCATTGTCCCAGGCAGCCGACGTGAAAGCTGGGCTCAAGGCTTACGAGGTCGGAAAAGGCAGCCCTCCTCAGACACAGGCTATGAAGGAGAATCGAGTTTACCATTCGACCAAGAAGGTCGATGCTAGCTACATCAAATATCTCGATGGCCAAGATGTGTGTCGTTACGTTATCACTTGGGGTGGACAGTATCTCAAATATGGCGACAACTTGGCAGCGCCACGGAAAGATTTTCGCCTGTACTCGACTAAACGGATTCTGGTTCGGCAAATTCCCGCTAAACCTCCCTATTGCATACACGCCTGCCTTGTCGGGGAGACGATCCTCAACGATCTCAATTCGATGAACGTCATCAATATCCGCGAGAAGCCAGAATATGTCTTGGGAGTTCTGAACTCGCGGCTCGTGTCGTGGTGGTTCCTCCACAAGTTCGGAAAGATGCAGCGTGCAACCTTCCCACAGTTCAAAGTCAACGAACTGGCCGATTTCCCACTGCCAAAGAACGGAGCTAAGTACCGTGACGAAATCGCCAAACTCGCTGGTCAAATCCTCGCCGCGAAAAAGCACGATCCCAAGGCGGACACGACAGCGTTGGAGCGGGAGATCGACCAACTTGTCTATGAGCTGTACGGCCTGACGGAAAACGAAATCAAGCTGGTGGAGGAGAGCGTGACGAAATGAGCGCACCATGGCCCTCCGGTTCGCCCGATCCGGCGCCGCCACAGCGTCGTCCGCGTTCTCGTCTATACATTGACGAGTCGGGTGACCATACCTACAACCAAGTTGGCACAGTTGCCCATCGGTATCTGGCGTTGCTCGATGTCTGGTTTCAGTAATAAGGTGATGATTACAATGCGTTGGCCAGCGATTTGGAACGGTTCAAATTGAGCCTTTTCGGCCAGCGTCCCGATAACCCGGTAGTGCTGAATCGCTCGGATATTATCAACCGCAAAGGGGCGTTTGACATTTTGTGCGATGAAGGCAAGCATAAGCGGTTTGATGGCGGTTTGCTGGAAGTCGTTAGTCCAGCGCGTTTCAAAGTGATCTGTGTCGTACTGGACAAAGTGGAGAAAATGCTTCTTTTAGCCGATCGACGGAAATAGTCCTCGTCGGCCTACCGGCCAAGGATGCCCGATGACAGAATTGATTGAAGACTTCTTAGGTTTCTTAGGATGGAGAAAGGCGCGTCGCCCAATACGCAGGCGGCGTATCGTAGAGACCTCGACAAACTGGTAGTGTTTCTCACTGCCGCGGGGATCGATGGGCTGGAGGTTGCGCGCAAAGAATTGACGGAATTTCTCGCGTATCTCGCCAAAGAGAAATTGAGTCCCCGCTCCATCGCCCGAACGCTTACCGCGGTCAAAGGCTTTTACTGATTCCTAATGAAGGATGACGTCATCGACGCCGATCCCACGGAAAATTTGCCGACCCCTAAGCTGCCGGCGACGTTGCCCAAGTATCTCAGCACCGCCGACGTGGACAAGCTGCTCAGCCAACCGGATATCCGCGCGCCCATTGGCCTGCGGAACAAGGTGATGCTTGAAGTCTTGCATGCGAGCAGCCTGCGGGTTTCGGAATTGATTGGCCTGCACGGGCATGATCTTAATGTAGAGTATAGGGCCCGCTCTAAAGAAATCAAGCAGGGATATCTTGTCTGCCTGGGCAAAGGCGGCAAAGAACGGATTGTTCCAATCGCCAATTCGGTCATTGAGCTGATTCAGGAGTACGTGCGGACCGCCAGAGAGCGACTGTGCAAGCGGCGGAACGCCGACTACTTGTTCCTCAATAATCGCGGCGGCAAACTAAGCCGCCAATCGGTATGGATCATGATCTCGCGCTATGGGCGGCAAGCCGGAATTCGCGTACCAATCACTTCCCATATATTGCGCCATTCCTTCGCCACTCACCTCTTGGAACATGGCGCCGATTTGCGTTCGGTGCAGGTTAGGCTTGGACACGCCGATATATCCACGACTCCGATTTATATCCACGTCACCAAGAAACGCATTCAACAGGTCTACAAGAGATTTCACCCCCGCGCATGATGCGCCGGTTATCGAGGGGAACGGGCTTGTTTTAAGCGGCGCCTTCTTGCTATTATACGCAACTCAGGCTTGACCGCGCTGGTTTGAGAAGTTGATAGGAAGGCTTTTCCCAGGTTTGTGTCCGCTTCGCCGCGGCCGGAAATAGAGTCGAGTAGATACTGTTCTCTACGAACTTAGGGTAAGCTTTGTATTCCCTGTTTCTCGCCCTTTCGGTTGCGAGTGTCACATTATTATAACCCTATTCGATTGAATCAGCACCCCTCACAGATCCGGACGTGCAGATT
>JACOSC010000240.1 GCA_016179055.1 Acidobacteriota bacterium | reverse complement strand
CCGTATCGCTTGCCGATGAGTATTCATATTGTGCGGCATAGCGACAGCAGCGGTGGACTCACGCTGCGCGAGTTGGCGAGCGCCCTGCAAGACTTGAATCGACTTTGGCAGCCCGTCGGCCTACAATTCGTGCAGTATGGCAGCGTGGATTTCATCGACGATGACTATTTCTTCAACCTCCAGAACTTACAGGAAAAACGCGACCAGTTACGACAGAAGAACCCGGTAGCCGATACGATCAATGTCTACTTTACCAATCTCGGCGGCCAGTTGTGCGGTGAAACTTATTTTTCCTCTTCCGTGCTGCAAGGGATACTCATCGACAACGACTGCGCCCAAAGTTCCTGGGATCCATCCACTTGGGCCCATGAGATGGGGCATTACTTTGATCTTTATCACACGCATGAGGCCGCCGTTTTCGGGGCAGAATGTCCCAACGGAAGCAACTGCGCCACCGCCGGAGATCGTCTGTGCGATACGCCGGCCGATCCAGGCCTGCGGTGGGAAACAGTCACCGGCGATTGCACCGCTCACGATCTCCCGGACCCGCCGGCGGCTTGCGGCCCCACTCCTTATGCGCCGCAAACGAATAACCTGATGTCCTATGCGAGGCCCTGGTGTCGGAATATCTTCACGCCCGGCCAAGTCAATAAAGCACTCTATACGCTCTTTAACCCCGGCAGGCCTCGAAATTTATTTACCCACATTAAATACGTGGACGCCATGGCCGCGCCCTCCGGCGACGGCACGCCGCCGCGTCCGTTTCGAACCGTTGTGGAGGCCGTCAACACTGCGCGTCCGGGCGATTTCATCCTGGTAAAATCCGGGTCCTACCCCGGCGCGCAGACCATCAACAAGAAGCTCACGGTGATTCAGTGGGACAGCAGTTCTCGTGTAACGCTTGGGCGCTGACGAACGGAATCTCGTTCCAGTCATTGTCACTTGATTTATAGCGAGGGGGCTGATCATTGTTAGCGTTAATTCGCGTGTATTCGCGGTTACTAAAAGAGGATAAATAAAGAACCGCTAATGAACGCCGATGAACGCGAAGTGAGTAAAAAGATCTGGAACTATTCAGGCATATCTCTCAGACCCGTAGGGGCGGCATGCTTATAGTGACTGGGATTCCAAAACAGCCAAGCTCCGTAGGAGCGAAATGTGCCGGCTTTGATAATAAGGGCTCTATACATGTCGCTCCTATGGAGCTTGACTCTTATTAATGGCTTCTGGCTATAAACATGCCGCCCCTACGGGGCTAAGGAGCGCCGGCTGAGTAATTACAAAGATTATTAGTGTATGAGAGGACGGCAATCATGATGCTAAAGCATAACCGAATCGTTGCGATAGGGATGATTTTGCTCTGGAGTTGGTCGGCCGCGGGCGTCTTGTGGGCCCAGAGCAAAGGCTTGTTCGGTGACATTCGCCATGTCTTCGGCGGGCGTTTGGCGACGGCCATTGTGGTAGGTGACTTCAATGGTGATGGCAAGCCCGATTGGGCCGTGGCCAATAACGGAGATTCGGTCAGCCAGCCCGGCCGCGTCTCGATTGTGCTCGGCAGCGGAGATCCCTGCTTAGTCCAGACGGTCGTCGGTAGTTTCACGGTCGGATTCAGTCCGACGGCGCTCGCCATCGGCGACTTCAATGGCGACAACCGGCAAGACCTGGCGGTGGCCAACTCGGATCAGGCCCATAGTAGTGTATCGATCCTGCTTGGCAATGGCGATGGTACCTTCCAATCCGCATCGCCTGTGCAAGCCGGGCTGACGCCCCGGTCGGTGGCCGTCGGTGATTTCAATGGCGACAATCGGCAAGACATGGTAGTCGTGACCGGCGTAAACACCGTGGTTATCTTGTTAGGCAACGGCGATGGAACATTCCAAGCCGCGCGAACCGTTTTCACCGGGAGCAATCCCCAATCGGTGCTTGTCACCGATCTCAACAGCGACGACGCGCCGGATTTAGTGGTGGCTAATTATGACAATCCGCAGGTTCGCCCCGGAACGGTGTCGGTGCTCCTAGGTAGAGGTGACGGCACGTTTCCTTCTCAGAAAGATTATAGTGTAGGACGGGGGCCAACGGCGCTTGCCGCCGGTGATCTTAACGGCGATAGCATACCGGATTTGGTGGTGGCTAACTTGAATTCGGACTCCGTATCCGTACTGCTCAGCAACGGCGACGGTACTCTGCGCGCCGCGCCCAACGTGCCGGTCGGACGCGGGCCGAACTCGGTGGTCATTGCCGACTTCGACAGCGACGGCCGATTGGACTTCGCCGTGGCCAACGGGATGTCTGAAGAGGTAGCGCTTCTACGGGGCCGCGGCGACGGGACGTTCCAGGATCCGCTGATTTATTGGGTCGGCCGCACGCCCCGATCCATAGCGGCCGACGATTTCAACGGCGATGGCACGCTGGATTTAATGGTGGCCATCACGCCGGCGGATGCTTCTTCGCCAGACAAAACGGTAGCCATCGTATTGGGCGAGGGCGGCGGATTGATGCAAGCCATACAGCGGTTCGCGGTCGGAGCCGAGCCCCTGTCTATAGCTATAAACGACTTCAACGGCGACGCGATTCCAGACATGGCCGTGGCCAATTCGGATTCCGGCAGCGTGTCGATTCTTCTGGGCCTGGGCAATGGAATGTTTCGTTCGGCGCCCGTTGTTGCGGTCGATGCCAATCCGGTCGGTCTTATCTCCGGCGATTTCAATGGCGACAGGATGGCCGATCTGGCCGTTGTTCATCCGCTTACGCAAAGCGTGCTGGTTCTGCTGGGCCGCGGCGACGGCACCTTCCGTATGTCGCAACGCGTTACGGTAGGTCGCCAACCGCGCGCGCTATCGGTCGCGGATTTTAACCAGGACGGGGTTCTCGATCTAGCTATCGCCGATTCGGACTTAACGGCCGGCCGAGTGTTTGTCCTATTGGGCAACGGCGACGGCACGTTCCGTATGCCGCTGACCTTTACCGCCGGGATCGCGCCCTGGTCACTGGCCACCGGCGACTTCAATGGGGACATGATTCCAGATCTGGCGGTGACGAATGCCATGTCCGACACCGTGTCCATTCTGCTGGGCAACGGGAACGGAACGCTGAGCGGACCCCGTCATTTTACGGTGGGCCTCTTACCGGTAGCGATTGTGGCCGGCGATTTCGACGGTGATGGCCGGTGATCTGAACTCGGATAATCGGTTGGACTTGATCTTAACCAGTCCAGTGGCCGATAGTGTGTTCATTTTGTTGGGCCATGCGACGGACCTGTTCCGCCGCGATTTGGATATTCCGGTGCGCTCCAGCCCCACGTTCATCGCTATAGAAGATTTCAACCTCGACGGCCTCGCCGATTTGGCAATCACAACTGAAACGCCCAATGTTTTCATTCTGCTGAACCGGCTGCGGCCGGATCTTACGGAGTGCAGGCCATGAGCGATCGCTGGCAACAGATCAAGGAACTATTTGACGCGGCCTCGGAACGGAGGCCGGAAGGGCGGGCGGCGTTCCTGTACGCGGCGTGCGGCAATGATCAAGCGTTACGGTCGGAAGTCGAATCGCTGCTGGCGGCCGACGAGCAGGCCGGCTCCTTTATGACGGGGCCGGTCTTAGGCTCGGCAAGTCGGTCCGTTTTCGATCCCGAAACGCGGATCGCTGGCCGCTACCGAATCCTTCGATTCCTGGACCAAGGCGGGATGGGTGAGGTATACGAAGCCGAGGACCTGCAGTTGCGTGAGCCTGTGGCGCTCAAGGTCATTCGTCCGGTACTGGCGCTCAAGGCTGATGCTCTGGAGCGATTTAGACAAGAAGTGCAATTAGCACGCAAGGTGACCCATCGGAACATGTGCCGTATTTTCGATATCGGTATACAACGAAGCTCAGACCGCGGCGGCTGTCAGACCGAGAAAGACATCACCTTCCTGACCATGGAGTTGCTCGCCGGCGAAACCTTGCAGGCGTACCTCCACCGGCGCGGGCCATTACCGCTCGCCGAAGCGTTGCCGATCATTCGTCAGATGGCGGAGGGCTTGCGCGCGGCGCATCAGGCCGGAGTTCTCCATCTGGATTTTAAGAGCGGCAACGTAATTTTGGTTCCTACGGGCAATCAGCGCGAGCCGCTGCGCGCCGTGATCACCGATTTCGGCCTGGCCCGCACGCACGCGGCGGGGACGGACGGCCATCCCTCCTCGCCTGCCGTAGAGGAGCTCATGGGCACGCCGAACAACATGGCGCCGGAACAGCTCGAAAGCCAGCGGCCGACGGAAGCGGTCGACGTGTATGCTCTGGGCATCGTCATTTACGAAATGATCGCCGGACGAAACCCATTTAAGGCGGACGTGCCGCAGGAGACCCTTCACAACATACGGCACAAGGACCCAGACCCTTTGGCCCAATACGTAAGCGGCGTGCCGGCCCCCTGGGAAGCGCTGGTGAAAAAGATGCTGGCCAAAGATCCGGCGCAGCGCTACGCGACGGTCGCGGAGGTTCTCGCGGAGCTGTATGCCCTCGCACAGGGCCCGGCGGAGAGAAAGAAAGCCAAGGCGGCCGCGGTATCTTCT
>JACOSC010000239.1 GCA_016179055.1 Acidobacteriota bacterium | reverse complement strand
TCGTCTTATTGCGAGACCATGCGATCAATCTCGCGTGATCTTCTGGCGAACACGAAGGGACAGTGGATCTCCTGGACATAGGAACCTCCTTTACCCAGGAGCTTACCATTTATCTATTATTAATGCAACTAAGCACTAGTCGCGCGCGCCGCCGGAAAGGTTCTCGTCTTATAAAATAGCGCTAGCGTATACACAGTAGGTTCCTTAATGCCCGTGTACTCTACAACAGCGATAAATTGGCTGTTCCTAGCTTCTACCGGGAGCACTTATGGTTGTCAGCGACGAGTATGTGGGGCACACTTGGAGCACCAATTCAGCAACCGCAGCAGATTCTAAGCACTCCTTTATTGGTTTATGGATGGCTCCCGCCAATATATTCCAGCGAATAATCTCGAATGGATCATTAGCAGATGGGAGTGGAGCGCTAGAAAGAGGGGAAATGAAAACCCAAAGAATCTGACAACCCGTTACATTCAATACCAACCTGGCCGGTGGTTTTGCTCATGGCATTGCCAACCCATACTACCGTTGCTTCGAACCGTTTAGCGTTGGCCGTATCAATCGTGAGGCCCATCCCTAAATCCAGCAGCCGGTTGAATTCGACCGCCGCGCCATGTTTGGATAGCGCCAAAATTGACGCCTTTTCAGAAAATGTAAGTCCGTTGCCATCGATTCCGCGAATGAGTATCGGTATGCGAACGTAAACCCTTTCGCTACGCCGAAGTCCTTTCTTCATACCTTAAAACAATTACCACGTTACCTTGCAAATTGCAAGCTCAGATTGTCGACGATCGAAAGTTAGAGCATAAAAAAACGCGCACAGTTTCGGCTTAATGAGCATCTACGTTCAATACATCGACACCCTTTGGAACTTTGAATTCGAATAGCTTATCATCAAACTTTGCGGCGCTATCAAAGTGACTCAATATGAATTCCGAGTGGTCTTCCATGGAATCTATGACGACCATTCGCTCAATCGAATAATCTGCAGGAACTATCTCGACAAGAACGGCAATGAACGCGCGGTTATCCAATTTTGGCCGTAAACGGACGAGATAGTTTTCACCACGTCGCTTCGGTTCTATGATTTCCCAACTTACAATAAACTCTCGCCGGAGATCGCCTTGCCCGAACAAGAAAAGGAAAGGAACACTTTCCCGATCATCAGGGCTATACTTGCGCTCCGTAACCTGCCGGTCCGATGGAACGTAAAAGAAACTCTTTTTGCCGTCCGATACAAACAGCTTGGACTCGGGTTTCTGATACTCCCAACGCATTTTCCCGGGCTTTTTCATGTAAAGAATTCCCGACTCTTCTCGTCGAACCGAGTTGACGTTCGACGTATAGATTTGCAGAAAGTTCGCGGAAAACCTGTCGATCGCTTCATACTTCCGCTGCACGCGGTCGATGATATCTTCAAGTTTGGGCGCCGGGGCGTCTGCAGCCGCCTGGAGTGGTAGGGTTACCCAAAAAAATAGTCCGACAAAAATTAGAACGATGAAAAATCGGCGCCGCTTCCCCGCCCTGCCAGAATGACGAGTTGGTTGGTTGATGCAGGAGTTCGTAGTCATAATTGGCTCACCGGTGCTCGGCGCCGCCGCTGAAGGATACAATAACGAGGTAACATACGCATCCATCAACCGGTATACGGCCGCCATAATTAGTTGGAGGCTTCGCTAACCTCCATTTCCGTAGGTTTGCGCAGAGTGTCCAGCATAAGGAGTATGACGCCGATAGTTATGGCCGAATCCGCAACGTTAAATGTCGGCCAATGAAAATCGAACACGTACAAATCTATGAAGTCGATCACGTAGCCATGAACCAAACGATCCAGCAGATTGCCAAGAATCCCACCGAGCACAAGTGCCAGCGCCCAATGGAGCATCCGATGGCGCAGCGATACTTTTGACGCGTAGTAGATGATGACCCCGGCCGCCAGGAGCGCCACACTACATAACACCGGCAATTTCCCTCCCCAATCCGCATTCCGCAGCAAGCCAAACGCCACCCCTGAATTTTGCACGTAGGTAAGGCTAAACAAGCGAGGGATGATCTCTACCGACTCGTGCAAGACCAGTTGACCGACGACGAGAAATTTGGTGAGCGTATCGGTCAAGAAGATAACCGAGCTTACCAGAAGATAAAATCGTGCCGTGTGGTATGGGGTCATCCGCGCAAAATCTCTTCAACGGCGGCTACACAACGCTCGCAGAGCGACGGGTGCGCTACGTCGGCGCCCACCTGTTCCGAATAATTCCAGCAACGCTCACACTTGGTCCCCGCCGCTTTTTCCACCACGACACGCAAGGCATCTTCGGCGGAACCCGGCTCATTAGTCCGCACAACAGCCTGCGAGGTGATCAATAAATAGCGTAGGAAAGGCTCGTAGGTTTTCAGTAGCAAGTACAATTCGCCCTGGCTGTACAGGAATACTCTGGCTTCCAACGGATCTCCGATCAGGCCATCCTGGCGAGCCGTTTCTAAGGCTTTCATGACTTGGTCGCGCGCCTCGATCAGCCGCGACCAACGCTCGGTTATCGCCGAATCATCCCATTGGCTTTGGTACTCCGGAAAAAAGCTCATGTGGACTGAAAGCGGCCGCGACGGGTCAATCTCCCGCAAGTGCTTCCATACTTCTTCCGCCGTAAAAACCAGTAGGGGAGACATCAACCGGACCAGACCGTCCAAAATATGGAAAAGAACCGTCTGTGCGGCGCGACGAGCCTCTGATTGGGCGGGGGCCGTATATAGACGATCCCTAATGATGGCCAGATAGAAGGCGGACATGTCCGTCACGCAGAAATTGTAAAGAGCATGATAAACGGCATGAAACTGGTAATCCTCGTACGCCTGGCGCACGCGCAGAACAAGTTGCTGCAAACGGGCCATGGCCCAACGATCGATCTCCTGCCAGTCCTCGACCGGCCGCGCGTCCCGGCGTGCATCAAAGCCGTGCAAATTCCCAATCAAGTAGCGACAAGTGTTGCGAATCTTTCGATACGCATCGCTCATGCGATCGAGCGGAGTATCGTATATTTTAATATCCTCGACAAATTGCACGGAGCTAAACAATAACCGAATAATATCCGCGCCATTCGATTGGAGCAGGGCTTTGGGCTCGACGCCGATGCCTTTTGACTTCGACATGGCGCGGCCCTCCCGGTCCAACGTCCATCCATGCGTGAGCGCCTGACGATAAGGCGCTTCGTTGTGGAGGGCCACGCCGACCAGCAGCGAGCTTTGGAACCAGCCCCGGTATTGATCGCCCCCCTCCAAATAAAGATCGGACGGCCAGGGTAGATCCGACCGGCGGCCAAGCTCGGCATAGTGGCTGTTACCCGAATCAAACCAAACATCCAGAATGTCGTTCTCTTTTTCGAATTCTCCTTGCCCGCATTTCGGACAACGGGTCTCGTGCGGAAGCAGGTCGCTGACCGGACGCGCGTACCACGCATCGGCGCCTTCCCGCTCGAAAATATCGGCCACGTGATTAGTAATCTCTTGGCTAAACAAAATCTCACCGCAGCCCCGACAAGAGAACGCAATGATCGGAACCCCCCATAAGCGTTGGCGAGAGATGCACCAATCCGGTCGTTCCGCCACCATGTTGTGTATACGTTCCTCGCCCCATGCGGGGAGCCACCGGACTCGATGGATCGCTTCCTGAGCCCGTTTGCGGAAATCGTGCCGGTCGAGCGCAATAAACCATTGCGGGGTAGCGCGAAAGATAACCGGGTGATGGCAGCGCCAGCAATGCGGGTAGCTATGGGTGATCTCTTCCGCGGCTAATAAAAGGCCGCGATCGCGCATGAGCGCGACGATGGCATCGTTGGCCTTGAAAATCTGAAGTCCGGCAAAGTGCTCTACGTCGGACATGAAATACCCCCGCCCATCCACCGGACATAATACGTCCAACCCATAAGTCTGGCCGAGAACATAATCATCGTAACCATGCCCGGGTGCCGTGTGTACTAGGCCGGTGCCTTGCTGCAAGGTGACGTGATCGCCAAGCATCAACAGCGAGGTCCGGTTAATAAAGGGGTGTTGCGCCAGCAAGCGGTCAAGGATACGCCCTGGAAAACGCGCCAACACCGTCGCGGTGGTCCACCCTAACTTTTGAGAGACTTGTGGCAATAAATCGCTGGCCACCAAGAAAACTTCCGAGCCCACTTCAACCGCCGAATACTCGTAAGCTGCATTGACCGCTATCCCCAAATTGGCCGGCAACGTCCATGGCGTTGTTGTCCAAATGATCGCAGACACGGATCTACCGCGCAGCTCCGGCAAGCATTCCGACAAATCCGATACCATGGGAAATTTTACAAACACGGAGGGGCTCTTATGATCGGCATACTCCACTTCCGCTTCCGCCAGCGCGGTGCGGCAATGGATACACCAATGCACCGAACGCAGTCCTTTGTACACGTAGCCGCGGCCCACAAACTCGCCAAAGCTGCGGGCAATGGCCGCTTCATACGCGAAGTTCATGGTCAAGTAAGGATGGCTCCATTCGCCGAGCACTCCTAAACGCTTGAATTCTTCGCGCTGCAAGGCAATGTACTTCTCGGCGTACTTGCGGCACTCCTGCCGAATCTCAACAATCGACATGTGTTCTTTCTTGCGACCTAAATTCTGATCGACCTTTATCTCAATCGGCAGCCCATGGCAATCCCACCCCGGAAGATAGGGGGCGTCATAACCGGCCATCGTCCGAGAGCGGATGACAAAGTCTTTCAGCACCTTGTTGAAGGCATGACCCATGTGAATATTGCCGTTGGCATAGGGTGGGCCGTCGTGCAAAATGAAAAGCGGCCGGCCGCGCCGGCTTTCGCGAATCTTGCCATAGAGGTCGATCGCATCCCAATATTTCAGCGTGCTTGGCTCCATCTGCGTCAAATTGGCCTTCATGCTAAAACTCGTCATCGGCAAATTCAACGTTTCTTTATAATCCACCAAGTTCTCCAAAATTCTTCCTCCTAGGCAAAAAACTGACAAAGGTCTGTTAAAAGATTCGTGCGATCGCCGTGCCACGAACGGTCGTGATTTGACCTAGTTCACCTTCGATATGACAGCCGCCAGGTTTTTCATGCGGCCTCTAAGTCCAGTTACTATATCAGAAAATCCCTATGATTTCAAAGGCCCGTATCGCAGGAATTCCCGCTTAGGGGCGCCTCCGCTGACCGATAAGGAAGTTATCGACATCGCGCCCGATGGGCAATCTCATCGCCCCTCATTGTACAGGATTTTTTTGTGCACGGCTCCTTTCGTCTTGGCCGGCGGCACCGCCGCGGCTCAGGGGCGCACATACGGGCCGCCGAGAGACGGCTGCGGCTATCGCCCGGCGTCAAGCGCAAGAACTCCCTGCCTCATTGGGTTAGCTTATCAGCCTATTTAGATACACTGAGAATTGCTGGGGGTAGGATGGCTTCACGAACTTTTTGTGTAGACTCGACCTCATGGGGGTGGAATTGGTGAATTCACTGGTTTCTCGGTTCTTGCGATCTCAGCGCCCCACTGCTTCCTAAAAACTCTATAAGTTTCCTCGCCATTTCCCGGTCGGCCATCGCGCTGGGATGCGGGTCGAAAGGGGCATTCGTGTATCCTGGAAGCGATAAATCAACGCTTATATTAGTGGACAAAATTCCTTCCTGTTGGGCAAAGTCCAACATCTCCATAGTTTCCTCGATGGCCTCGATGCCGGCCAATACCAGTTTAACGTCATTGGTTTTGCAAAGTGTATTGAGTTCCCTGATGATGGCCTTCGAAATATCATGGACATGAAGGTATGCATCTTCCTTATTATTGTACGTATCCTCAAGGAAGTGTATAAACGCCGAGTAACGCATAAAAGGGGCCTCCTGGTATATTACATCGGCCATGTGCACCTGAAGCTTTCCATTCTTATCCAGCCGGCCGTAAGGTTGCACTAGCGGACCGAGTTTGTTCCAAGGGGCCACGCTCTTTCTGCGCCTTCGCGTAAAGGCGTTCCTTATGTCATGACGGCTGGAATACGCTAGAATGACCAGCTTGGGTTTCTCTCGGATTTGTAACGCTTCCTGAACTTCAATAAGGGAATGTATGGTGCCGTAGCCGCTGACGCCAAAATTGACCACTTCGTAGTCCGGAAATTGCATTTGCACAAGCCAGGGATAGGTTTCCTCATCGTTTAATGACCAGCCATGGGTCAACGAGCAACCGAGAATCCAGATCTCGGGTTTGGGTTGGCTCGCCGTATAAGTTTCAAGCGAGTGTGTAATTCTTAAAGTGCTATCCAGGTGCGTAACATGAAAGGAAAGCTTCGCCTTCGCCGGACCCGGCAGCGTGACGGTGAATTCCCCGGGTATGTGGGTATACCCAAGCGTCGGATGCTTTTGAAATAATTTACCTCCGGGCTCAGCGGTGATCATCACTTGTTTTTGCTCAGGCCCCACGTAGGATTCAAACCCTTTCCATCTTACGAAGGCCTCGCAAAACGTGAAGAGTAAAGTCGCCACAAAGAGGTTACAAACGATGATAAACAGAAACCTCTTCTTTGTAGAAGTACCGTCCATACTCTCCTCTCACGTGGTGAAATTTCCTTGTGGGTTGCATTGATGCGCCTGGAGGTCTGTAAAATCCACACGCCGGTCAACATCGCCTACCAAGCCCAATCCAGACAGATCGGCGACTCAGGTTCGCCAGAAAAACAATTCGCTTAGGGGGCTGATGTCATATGGTAACCGTTCACGGGGGTCGGGGATCGGGCGATAATGCTTGGCTTTCTTTTCCAAAGACTTCCGCAAGCCGTCTTGCATCCGCCCCACTACCCAATCTCTAAATCACGATAATTCCTAACATTCAACAGTACCACCGTGCCCTTGGCTCCTGATCGCAGATCCCTACCCCCGATCCCCGTGAGCACTTACGTCACATGTTAGTCTTCTCGACCACATATTTATCGAGCACCAGCATATCGATCTCACTCTGATGAAAAGTATTGAACGCATTCTGCGGTGTGGTCACGATCGGTTCTCCTTTGAGATTAAACGAGGTGTTAAGGAGCACCGGCACACCTGTCGCCTGGCCGAATTTTTCAATCAGCCGGTAATAGCGCGGGTTAAGGTCCTGGAACACCGTTTGCAAACGGCCCGTGCCATCCACGTGCGTGATCGCCGGAATGACCTTCTGTTTTTCCGCCTTCACCGGCGTCACGTAAAGCATAAAGCGCGCCGGGTAGTGTCGCGTGGCGTCCGGCAGATCAAAATACTCTTCGCTATGCTCGGCCAGTATCGACGGGGCGAACGGGCGATACGGCTCGCGAAACTTTATTTTCGTGTTCACGATGTCTTTCATGTCCTCTCGCCGCGGGTCGGCAAGAATGCTGCGATTGCCCAGTGCACGGGGTCCCCATTCGAACCGGCCTTGATACCAGCCGATGACCTTGCCTGACGTTAAGCGATCCACCACGGTATCGATAAGCCGGTCCTCATCGAGATAACGGTATTTGATGTTATTCTGGTTGAGAAAACTTTTGATCTCATCTTCGGAGTATTCCTTGCCCCAGTACGCGTGTTGCATGACGAAAGATCGCTTATTTCCGAGAATGCTGTGGTACGCGTAAAAGGCTGCCCCGACCGCCCCGCCGCCGTCGCCGGCGGCTGGTTGGATGTATAACTCCTCAAACGGCGTCTCCCTTAAAATCCGTCCGTTGGCCACGCTGTTGAGCGCCACGCCCCCGGCCATGCACAGCTTGCGCAAGCCGGTGCGCTCATAGAGCGCCCGGGCCATCTGCAGCAGCGCTTCTTCCGTCACGCGTTGAATGCTGGCAGCAATGTCGGCATAGTACTGGTTTTTGCCGCAGAGCTCGCGATAATTGCCGGGCTTGGCGCCGAAGTAACTCGGATAACCGGACGCTTCGGTAAAAAAGTGCATTTTGGGCTCACGCGGCTCGCCAAACAGATCGACGAATTTTCCGTTGAACGCTTGATTAGTCGAGCGATGGAAGCAGAAATAATTCATATCGAGCAGGAACGAGCCGTCGCGGTGGACTTGGATAAGTTTCGCCACCTTGTCGTAGTATTTCGGCGAGCCATACGGCGCCATGCCCATCACTTTATACTCGCCCTCATTGACTTCGAAGCCCAGGAAGGCGGTGAAGGCGCTATAGAGCAAGCCGATGGAGTGCGGAAAGCGAATTTCCCGCTGCAGCTTGATCTCGTTGTCTCTCCCGACACCCTGTGTGGCCGTCGCCCATTCGCCCACGCCGTCGACCGTGAGAATCGCCGCTTCCTCGAACGGCGAGCAGAAAAACGCGCTCGCCGCATGCGACATGTGATGGTCGCCAAACAGAATCTTCTCCTTATCGACGCCCACGTGCTTAGCAATGACCTCTTTAACCCATAGCTTGTCCAGCAGCCAAGTGATCATCGACTCGCGAAAGACCTTCCAGCCGCGGGGGTAGGTCTGCAGGCTGGTCATCAAGATGCGCTCGAACTTGGCAAACGGCTTCTCATAAAAAACGACGTAATCCAAATCGGCGGAAAGGAGCCCGGCCTGGCGAAGGCAAAATTCGATAGCCTGCCTGGGAAAGCTGTAGTCGTGCTTGATGCGTGAAAATCGTTCTTCCTCGGCCGCCGCCAGCAACTGGCCGTCGCATACGAGCGCCGCGGCCGCGTCGTGGTAATAGCAGGATATCCCCAGAATATTCATTAGAACTGCCTCCTGGCGCCCGCAAGGTCTACCACCGCGCGTTCTCTCTCCAACCAGCTCGGCTGCTTCTGCCTCAAGCGCAGGGGATCGGAAGTCAGTTTCATCATTAACGCAAAGGGTATGGTAATGATGAGATAGAACACCGTTAAAATAATGCGCGCCTGGAAATTGCCGATCGCATGGGCAATCTTCTGCCATGCGCGCCAACCGGTTTTAAGTTTCGTCCACAACCCCATGCCTCACCTCGCCAAGAACAAATTTCGATGCTTAAGCCCGGGCGCTTAGAACAGCGTATAGATAAAGGGAGCCACTGCGCTACTCTGCGCAAAAATAAATAAAAACCCAAAGGCCAGCAAGAAAAACACCATAGGTATCATCCACCAAATTTTTCTTTCCCATAAGAAAGAAAATAGCTCGCGGGCAATACCTAATTTTAAAAATATACCCATTTTTTGCTCTCCTTAGAAACTTCGTAACCGTTCACGGGTGGTGGATACCCCCGGCGGAAGCCGGGGGAGCTTCAAGATCCAGCCTAGATCACAAGCCCCTCACCCCCTGGCCCCATAGGCGTTAACCTAAGCTCGATCTTGTACATTATTTGAGGAGCAGAATTATCGAAAAATAGGCCATTTTCGCATATTCGCACAGTTTTGCGATGTCGCTTACACTCCTGGAAGCGACTTTTTAGGTAAGTGGAAGAACG
>JACOSC010000238.1 GCA_016179055.1 Acidobacteriota bacterium | reverse complement strand
TATTTTCATACTGGGAGCGCTGCTCTCCGCGGCGGCATGGGCGGCCCCGGTACCGACCACCACTCGATATATGTCTACGACTAATGGAGACATTCTCTATAGCTTGGGGTGTTCCCAGACCAATGAGAGCGGAGCGGTGATTCTCGATTTTGGGCAGCCGTGGTTTGACGGTTCGGACTACGGTACCAACATTTTTGGCAGCGTCACGTTTCGGTCGATCAGTGACATCGAAAGTGCCGTCCAGAATTTCCTGATCGGTTATTACGAATGCGGTGGCAGTGGCTTTATCCGCCTGGCCGTTGGAACGAGCAACTATCGCGGCTGGACAACGTATGCGCATGGCCAGGCTTGGGCACAGATGGTGAATCGGCTCAACGACTGGGTGGGCGGCTGGGCCGACCGAATCGGCGTGCGTGGCGCCAACGACATTGAAATGGATTGGAATTCCGTCGCAAATTCTCGGGCATGGGTGGATGGATATGCCGACAACTACGTGGGACAATCCTACTTTTACAACTACGGAGATGCCGCGGGATGTCCCCCCTACGGACGCTGCAACAACGGTTGGAGCCAAGAAGACGTTTGGTACGTTTCATGGGGATCGCCGCCGGCCTACCCTGTCCCAGAAATCTACACCTATGGCACCGCGCAAGAGTGGTATCGGATTTCGCTATACGGCTACACCAACCACGGTCAAGCGGTTCAAATTCTCGGCACTCTCACGCAGTGGGCCGCCTCCGGGTATTGCAGTTGCACGTATACGCCCGCACAAGGCTGGCAGCAATTGACGAACCTACTCAACGCAGACGCAAGGACTCGGCAAAATATTCCTTATTCCACCGACATCACCTGGTCCAACCAACCGTCGGGTGCAGCGGCGGGAACGGAGGTTGCCCCCGATAAGCCTCCTGCCGGCGTGGTGGGTGGCTCGCTCGAAAAGGATTGGAATGAATTTCAAACCCGGCCTCCTGTGAGAAACGATGGTTCTGCAGAGCCGCGTTGGAAGACTCCGACGACACCGACCCGCCCGGAACCCCCTTGGCCGCGCGGAATCATTGAAAGTGGCCTCGCACCCTTCCCCGGTTTTGCCTACCAGTTCGAGAACCAATGGCATGACTTTCTCTATGGAGAACACGTCAATGTTTACGCGGGGGCGATGGGGGATGATGCACTACAGGGAGTCATCGTAATCAGAACCACCCGTTTGGATTTGAGCGGCGCGGGATCGCCGGAGATTTTTACAACGCACCAGCGCGTAGGCACCCTACGCATCGTTACCGCCAAAGACGCCATTTTGACTCTCCAATCGTCCCAAGGTCGAAGTTTTTCATTCAACGTCGTAACGCGCACACTTTCGGCGGAGTAAACAGTCCGGCGCAGGGATACTCGGAGTGCAAGATTTAAGTGGCGAACAGTTCTCGACCACGAACTCACCTGCTCTGTCCCAACCCCGCCGCTCCCCCCGCCGCTACGCTTCCCTGCGGCGCATTTTTCAGCCGCGGGAATTTCGCTTTGGACTTACAGTCCCGCTGCCGCCCGCCGCGGCCCGTTGTTCTATGACGGAATCGCGCGACTTTCCCACTGTCCCGCCGCTCCGCCGGGCGCGTGTTCAATGGGAACCGCCAGCACAGACGGTATGCCCATTCGTAAGGGCGGTTGGTCCGTTCGCCGCAAGAACCCCGCCGCAGCGCTTCGCTCCCTCACTGAGCGATGCGATTCCCAACCCCGTCTTCATTCACACGGAATGCTCGTGTTCTTTCTGCGGATTAACCTTACCGCTCCGCCCTGCCGCCGCGCGTCCTTCTCTGGCGGAATCGTGCGGTCTGCTTACTGCCCCGCCGCTGCCCCCGCCACGGCGCTTGTTCCTGCCACTGGAATTTTGCATTCATGCAAAGCCCCGCTGCTCGCGCCCGCCGCACCGTGCGGTTCTGTGACGGAATCGTGCGATCTGCTTACAGCCCCACCGCTCCGCCAGCCGCTGGCAATCCGGCGCGGCGCGTGGCCCTTGGCGTGGGACGGTACACTGCCTTGTGCTTCATCGGGCGCGGGAGCTCGCCCAGCCACCCACGCGCAAGAGTCGCCAATAACACAGGCGTCTTCGAGGCGTCTGATGGCAATTGAACTTTTGCGCTGAAGAGATTAAGATCAGATAGGCTATGTACCCTTTAGCGGGGTACATTTACACATTGACGTAACTTGTCAGATAAGGATGCCCAGAAGAAATAACAACGATCTCTGTTTACAAGCTGGAGAACCTCTTATGAAACTTAATATTGAGTTGGTCAAAGGGCTCTGGGAGAATGCTAGGGATTCGATGTTTCATGCACTTGAGCATATCTCAGAACTAGGAAGCACCGACGAGAATAAAATTCACCACAGAAAGTGGATAATTCTTAGTGCCCATCTCGCGGCAGAATGTTTTCTTAAGATTTTACTTAAGAGCTTGGACCCAAGTGAATCGCAGTTCAAAGACTCAAAAGGCCGCACCTGGTTTCCCAGCCTTTCTGAGACCTTACTTGCTATTCGAAAATTTGAACAATCGGGTGAGTTAAAACAATCCGAACAGAAATTGCTTGATCTCCTCGAAAAGCTTAATAAGGTAAGGAACGAGATCATTCACCGTGACTTGCCAAACGACATTGATCCATCTGTAGCCGCGTGGTCGATATTGGCGATGTTACGTGCGTTTTCAAGCAGAATAGGAGTAGCTACCAGAGAAATCTTTGACCAGGTCCCTCCCATTGAAACGGACATAGTTAATTTAATTCGCTGGCACAAGTTGGGTGAATACCAGGCCTTCGTTGAACAATCACTAAGAGAGGATTATCCAAATATTCCATTTTTTCCTCAGTGTCCAAATTGTGGCACGATGGCTATTTTAAACGACAGTTGTGAATCGTGTTTCGTGGAGATCTCTCGTGTAGAATGTCGGAATTGCATGGAAGAATACTATATTTTTTCGGACCAAAAGCACCGTTTATTTTTCGGAAATGTTTGCCCGAACTGCGGTGTCTCACCAACGAAGGATTAATAGGGTAAAGTCTTCTAATTGATGTAAATTCGGACCGACCACTCGATGAGAGTTATGCTGTACCTAAAAAGTGAACAGCCGCTTAGTTTGCAATTTCATGGCAGAAAGGAAAGCAGTGAGAAGCCATGAAAATCCCGCACAAGAATCATGGCTGCGTGTCCAAATCTAACATGACGTTCGAACCGATCCGAACCCACCCTTGGCCATTCGCCACTTGGCTTTGAGCCAGTACTAACCCTCCTGAGCACTTCTCGGCTCGCGGCGTATCACCCGCGTCATCACCACCTCCGAAAACAATTGGATGGCCCAAAGCTTCAACCGCGTTAAATTAGAAATCTCTGCCTCCGCCCCGCCCCAATAAAACCGGGCATACGGCAGCAACGTGTCGGAATGCTCCCAAAGCGCCATCCCCAAATGCTCGCGTTTGAAACTGATAAGGGGATTGCCGCGCTGGACGAGCGCCCACGCGAACCAGAAAGCCAGCGTCGCCAGATTGTTCGCGTCGCGAAAAGCCAGACGGCACTGCGTAAAGGGCGTTTGCAGGGTGAATTCCAGCGCGGCGCCGGTAGCGATCAGCGTGGCGGTTAGCATGTGGGGATCGTCTAGCAGGGTGAACTCCATGCGTTCGGCGCGGGCAAACGCCTGCTCGGCCAAGGTCTTGAGCGCGCGGATTTCCCCGACGTTCAGGTTGAAGCGTGCCACGGTGCCGGTCTCAAAATACAACACGGAGAAGAACACGCGGTAATGTACGGAGCGTTCGTCAAAGCGGCTCCGGATTTCAACGCCGGCGCGGCCGCCGCCGCGCGCCACCCTCGCCAAGTGATACAATTCCCAGCCCGATCTCCATTGAAGCGGTGTGCTCGTTGTCTTTATTTGGATTAATCCCGCCGCTCCCCCCCGCCGCGGCGCGTCGTTCATGGCACGAACGTTTTGCGTTGCTCTATCGGCCCCGCTGCTCCGCCCGCCGCGGCGCGTGGAATGGAACCCGCCAGTCGATCCGGCCAAGGTTCAGCCGGTTCGCAGACTTGTTCCGGCGTTTGGGCCCTCCGCGGCACGTTGAGGGCTCAGCGGAGATCCATATGACGGTCGGTACTCCGGTCAGCGCGGCCAAAACCCGCATCGCCGCTCGCCGCGGCGCGTGGCTCTCTGACGGAATCGGGCGCTTCATCCGCAGTCCCGCCGCTCCGGCCGCCGCGGCAATCCACTGCGGCAGGTAGCGGCAAGAATACATGGGACGGTATCGTTAATGAGCCCCGCGATTTGCATTGAGATTTCTGATTGATTCGGTGGGCCGTATCGAGTGTGCCCTCGAAAACCGGCGGGCGCGCCCAGTGCCGCGGGCCGTCCTTCTGTGAGTACGCCGCCGAAAAGATCCATAGAACTTGGGGGATCTTTTCCGCGGCTTGGGTCTGGGGAGGAGATTAGGATGGGGATGCTTCGAGGTGATGCCCTGAAGCCCAAAGGAAACGCATCTAAAAGTGCCCCGATGGCTTGATCTTAGCCCCGGAGGAGAGTATAGCGAAACCCAACGTCGGCACCTATCCTGGATCGAAAGGCAAAGCCCGTTCCCGTGATATACAATGGAGGCCAAAGGCCATCAGAGGACCGAAAGAGAAAGAGAGGAACATAAGAAGCAAAATAAGAAACATTACTCACTCAGGTACCTGCAAGCTATCGCCATTATGCTCTTAGAGTGTAGTAAACAAATATAATATTTTTATAGCCCAGTCGCCTCGAAATTACCCCCGTGCCGGGTCCGTGCGATCGCGTCTCCTCATCAATGGACAATAAAACGCTCTTCCTATTGATATAAAATTATATCATGCGATATACTTTGTTATCAGAGGATTTATGTACGATATTCTCAATGTTCTCTTGGGCACACGCGCGAAGATCTCTGTCTTGAGAACTCTAGTGGCATCGAAACCGGGCTTCTCGGCCCGAGAAATCGAGCGGCGGGCCAAGGTTCCCCTCCCAAGCTGTCTGCGCGCTTTGAGGGAACTGGAAGCCCTCGGCGTCGTCCACGTGGCGCGCGGCCGGCGGGAGCATCGCTATGTTTTAAACCGGGCGCATTATCTGGTGGAAACCGTAATCGTTCCGGCCTTCGAAGCCGAGCACCGTCTGCGGCGAGCACTCATTCTGGAGCTGCGAAAAGGGCTGCAGGGGAACTCGTCGTGTGCGGTCTATATCTATGGGAGCGTGGCCCGCAGAGAGAGCCACGGGGGCAGCGATCTCGATGTGCTAGTCGTTGCTCGGACTCGTCGGGCGGCCGACCGCATTGCGGAGCGGATCCGTGAGCGGTCTCTGGAAATCCGAGAGCGATTTGGTTATCCGCTGAGCGTCCTCACCCTGGGGCGAAAAGAGGCCCTTCATCCCCCGCCTGAGTTAAAGCCCTTCCTCCGACGAGTCCAAGGCGAGGCGGTGCCGGTTGTTGGGGGAGAACTGTTGAAGAGGAATTAACAGATGGCAGCGCGAAAGCGGCCCACGATGCGAGTGGATCGAGACGAATGGCGCAAGTACGAGCGCACGGGGCGGTCGTTGCTGGATGCGGCCGTGACATTGGCCGAATATAGTGAAGAAGGGCATGGCAACGCTTTAGGGATTCTGGTGGTGCATGCGGCGATTGCCTATGCGGACGCCCTCTGTATCCATGCCGCCGGCTGTAAGAGCAAGAGTGGAGAACACGCAGAGGTCGCGGATTTATTAGAACAAGTTGTCCCCGATGTGCCTGAGAAGGCTCTGAAGGGCTTAAGAGCGGTTATCGCGGAAAAGGATCGCGTCTCATACACTGGAGAGTTCTATACCCTGGAGGAAGGGAAAAGAATGCTCAAGAGGCTTTCCTCCTTTGTTCAGTGGGCTCGCGAGCATCTGGGCGTAATCTGATGTCCCAAGGAGGGGTCCAGGTCCCTCAGCCGTATGCGATGGTTGTCCGAGTCTAGCGTATCCCCGTTCAAAGAGATTCGCCCCTGATCTCTATCTACGCCTGGAGGGCTTCGACCTTGGCATGAAATCCAGGCTTCGCGGAGCCGGATCTCTGGCTTCGTGAGATTTCAGCAAGTCGATTTGACTGAACGTTAGACGACTTTACACGGCCACGCGCCCTGGGCCAAAAGTAATACCAGCCTGCGCGCTGGCGACACAGCCTACACCCGGCGAGTGGTCACCACATCTTAATGGCATTCGTATCAGCCGCCACCGATTCGTATCGCTCTAAGGCGAGGCGATGCCCGACTGGGCGGCGGTGTTCGGTCTGTCAGGCACGCTTTGCCGCTCTCCCCCGCCGCGGCGCGTGGCGACCGGCGTGTATGGGAATGACTCGAAAATAAGCCATTACTATTTGCGTCAAGGATTCTCAACTATTCGGTGGGCCGCACCCCGCACGCCAGCCCAACCCGCTGGCACGCACGGTGCTATGGGCCGTCTTTTTAGTTGATCCGTCGCCGAAAAGGCCCAGTGGCTATCGGGGGCCTTTTCCGCGACATGAGGTGGAAGGGCGGGTGGAAAGGGGATGATTTAAGAAAATGCTATCGAAGTCTCATGCGCGCGTCGGGCAGGCTCTCCTCACCGTCCGCGTGCCGCTCCGCCGTCCACGGGCGAGCGAACGCGTGGCATCCCTCCGCCTGCTACCGCCAGTGGTAAATAACTACTTCCATTCTGCGCACGCGGAATTTGCGCCGCCTACGGCATGGTCACATTACAATTCGGTTACCGAGAAACTTAAATTGTTGCCGCCAGTGCCAGCCTTTCGATGTGCCGCCCGCGTGGGCCGCTTCTTCGAGAGCCGGCTGAAATGAGTCCGGCGCGAAACTCGAACAGAACATTGCGCCTCTCTTACAAAGAGATCGTATGTATGGCCAACAATGCCGCCGGGAACTCCACGGCGAATCGGGCAGCGTCCATCATCCGGCTATCCCGACTCTTTCCATCGTGAGCACACCGATCGTAACTAGATTCTACGTGATGTGTTGACGTCTTGCGTTGCCAAAGGATACCCTCTTTCCTTTCGCAAGCTCCGCCTTGGCATCCGATTTGGGTACCCAAGTAAGGCTCGCAGCGTCCCCTCTTCCTGTTTGACTGAGAGGGTGGATTCTTGCACTGCGGAAAGGCTACACGGTCTAAGTTAAAAGTGGCCTCCCTTGACCCCAGCCGGTCCTTAGAACGCCAAGAAATCGAGTTTAGAAAATTTGGCTGTTTTTTGGCTGTTGTCAGTAAAATGTGGTAACCACCCAGAAAACAGGATTCTCAGAAAACCCGCATAAATATTGGGTATGTCAATGTTGGTAAGCATGGGTAAAAGTATCAGTCTTTGGTTACGAATCAGTTGCTCTACCACTGAGCTACGCTGGCCTATGATCGCAAAATAAAGTTTAGTATACAGAACTCGTGCCGCTTGTTCAATGATGGGAATTCCTGATAAAGCCGGCGCTCTACTTGAATCCTTTTAATTCTCGTGTAGAATTAGGAAAGGGTTCTCACGATGGGCAACCTCCAAAGCATGAGGATCCCCAGCATGTCTATTTATCGGTTGAGAAAAGGCGCAACAACATGAAAGCTAAACTGGAATTAAATTTGGCGATGGAACTTTTTCATGAAGCCTTCGAACACCAGATGCGCGGCGATTACGAATCGGCTATACGCTTATATCAGCAATCCATCGGGACGTGCCCGACGGCGGAAGCTCATACCTTTCTGGGATGGACCTATAGCTTCCAGGGCAAGCTGGAAGATGCCATCGCCGAATGCAAGCGGGCCATCGAGATTGATCCGGATTTCGGCAATCCCTATAACGATATCGGCGCCTATTTGTTCGAAGAAGAAAAATATGAAGAGGCGATACCCTGGCTGGAAAAAGCCATACAAGCCAAACGCTATGACGCGCGTCACTACCCGCATTACAATCTCGGCCGCATATATCTCGTGCAGGATTTGCTTAACCGGGCTCAAGAAGAATTTGAAAAAGCCCTCGTCATCAGCCCCGAATACAGCCAGGCCCATCAAGCGCTAGAGGCCGCACGGCGGCGGATTAATTAGCCGTACGGCTCGCGCAGCCCTCACCCCTCCTCACAAACAATCCTCGCCAGAGTATTAATCGATAGCTGCCGTTGGGATGATGGCTGCCCGGATCAGTAGCACGCAAGCCCCCAGCGGCTCATTGGATCGAAGCGCGCGAACGGGCTATTTGGAATGATTGAATTCATCGGAGCGCCGCCTACCGAATACGCGGTCGGTAGCGCTCCGACGGAGCAGGCATCGAGAAAACACTCGTAGAATGGCAGGCGCAGACCGCTTGGCTGCGGCTTGGCTTGGGGATGAAAGCGCTTCACTTATGGAAGCGTCTGATATAGATCTCTGCGGAAGCGCTGGATCTCCACAATGGTGATGTGCGGCGTGGCCGGCGGCAGCGTCGCCGGATCCAGAAATCCTACGTCGAAGGACCAGTTACGAGCCGGCGGACCGTAAACCGTATTGCAGCATTTCCACTGGCCGATGGCTTGCCGGCTGGTATATAGGTTCACCAGTGATCCCGTGTACGTCATTGTGGGCCTGGGGTTCCCGGACCAATTCTCGAGAAACCGCATCAAATTATGTACTCCTCCGCTGGAATGCGGCTCGTTATACGGAGGGGCTGGGCTGGCGTAGACGGACATAGTGCTGCCGGCAATAAAGGCGGCATTGACGGTAGTATCCGAGGCCGGCCGCGCAGTGAGCGTCTCATTAAAGCTATTCCTATCTAGCCAATTATTGGAAAGTATCGTAATCGCATCCCCAGCGATGGACGCCGGCCGCTTGGGGTTCGTCAGATTGCCCATGTTATAATCGCCCCATATGTAAATAGGATTCTCCGAGGCGACGGTTAAAGGATAGTCCAACCCTTTGCCGTTTACTAATCGCAAGCCGCGACGAAAGGTCACGTTCGAATTCGGTTGTAATAAGTAATTCTTCACGAAATCGGAACGATAGGTCGTCGGGAAACCGCCTACCGTCAACGCGGCCGTTGAGGCGCTTACGCTCAAGGGAAATGGCTTTTCCTCCTGATGGTAGACACCATCACCCTTAAGATCTTCCCCGGGATCGAGTCGATCATTACGGAAAATCGTGTCTTCATAATCATAGTCACCATTGATGGCGCCAGGCTTTTCACCGCGCCGGTCGGAAGTATAAACCACATACCCATTATTGTTGGGGACCGTGGTCCCGGTGCACCCCACTAAATAGGGGTCGGCACAACCCAGCCACTTATTTAGGTTGTCGACGTTGATTTCCATCATCGTCATGATGCCGGATAGCTCCACATTCGTATCCGCCGAATCTTCCATTTCACCTTCTCGCATATCATAAAAAGAGATCGGAAAGGGGCTCGCCGGCGCCGGTGGGTTCAGGGTGATCAAGTTAGAGTAAACATTGTTCCGACGCTGGAGACGTATGATGGAATTGGCATCTCGGTCCAGCGCATCCGCAATGCCGTTATCCGTAATGCCGTAGTTGAGGAACTCTTGCGTCACGTCCGTCGTGGTTCCATTATTGGCTACAATCTCTACTTTGAAATGCACGCCTGGCGGTAGATATGTCGGCAACACCTGCAACCAGTCGGCCGGAGAGCTCGGCGGATTCATAGTCACCGTAACCCGGCAACGATTCGCCTGCGCGACCGAAGTAAATATACAACCGCCTCCGCCCAGCGCCGGATCGGTGACATAGGGATCGGACCCATTACTCAGTGTAATTCGTATGCCGGGCTTATAATAATAGCGTCCCTGTTTGAGTATAGTAGGATCGCCGGCCTTCCCGCGCTTAATCAATTCAATGGTCTGATTCCCGGTTACCTGTAAGGGCAGCAGCAGGGCGCGCGCGCCGGTTCTTCGGTTCAAAAGATTCCCGCCGAATTTGGTGACAGAGTAACGATCCCAATTGACGTAATTGGCGGTTCCGGAGGGAACGTAAGGCCGAGTAAGATCGGTCCCGCCGATATTGGGGCCATTAATCACGCTGCCGCCCTCGCCGGTTCCCGACATAAGCAAAAGCTGCGGCTGCAGGCTGACGTCCAAGATATTCACCGTGCCGTTGAAGTTCGGCGGGCCCGCCGAATCCCCATTCTTTCTGACGTCGCGCACCACCTCCCCAAAAACCGTGACACGCGAATCGAAGGTTGTCGTCGAGCCCGCCGTTACATAGAAATCGCGGTTGGTGTGCACACGCCCGCCGAAATTGAAGTTCGGACCGGCATGCGCCTCCAGGTCGCCATCATAGAAAATGCCAAATTGAAAAAGCGGAATGAGATTGTTCAGGAAGTCGCGCCGCAACCGCGTCTCGCTCTTGGTGTTGGCGCCGCGCGCCGTCACCAGCAGTTTGTACGGTTGCACCAAAGCCACTAACCCGGCATACGGTCCGCTGGGAATATTCTGGACGACGGCAGTCCCATTGAAACCAATGGAGTATTCCGGAAACGCATAACCGGGAACGCTATCTGGGACGGGTGGGGCGCCGGTGATGATAGGAAAATCCGTTTCGTCCGGCTGGGTCTTGTAGGCATAGATCTTGCTCAAGTCGCTGGTCATCTTTTCAATACCGGCTACGGCCGCGTAGAAGGATTGGTTGGCGAAGAAGGAGTTGCCCGAGGCTCGCATCTCAGAAGTCAGCATGGTGTATAGTCCGAGGGTGAATACGGTAAAAAGGACCAAGAGCAGCATCGTCAACACTAGCGCTACCCCTTGCTGGCCCTGACCAGTGACGCGATGTGTACGCATAGCCTCCCCTCCACGTTTGAATTGGCCGATTAGCCGGACGAGTTATAAGCCAGGTTGCGCGTGGCCACCTGGCAGCTTGACGGAAACCGATAATACGTCTTGTTCAGAGTTCCGCGGCGCCCGGACCGGCCCATGATAAATATGCCGGCTTTTCGTATGTTCGGAGGATTGGCCGGATTGGGCGAAGAACTCCCATCTCTAAGAATATAGTTAAGCTTCAAGTTTTCGATGTTCAATGCCAATTGCGAGGGCGGTTGACCATTCAATTGGCGCATCAGTACGGGGTTGGCTCCGCTGTTATCAATAAAGTATTGGACAATGTTCACCTTAAACGCTACTCCCGTATCGACGCAGCCGGGGTCCTGTGCGACTTGGCAGCTCAGCGCGCCCAATTTGCTGGCGGCCCCCGCCACATTAAGATTTAGCGGATCGCCGGGCGTGAAGTAGATCGTGGCCGGTACGCTCTTGTCGGTGACGTATCCCAGCGCCGAGATGGCCGTGGCGCCATTGGTTTTTACCAAGAGCACATCTCCCGGAGCTACGGTGCTCGCATCCGGATTGGGCGCTGTTGTGTCAATGGTTATTGATAGTCCGTTGGGATCGATGCCGCCCACTCCATAAATCTTGTAAGCCACGGCGGACTGATTCACATCCAGCCCCTGTAAAGCTAATTGATTGTATATGACCATCACGCGATCGGTTTGCATTCCATTGATGCTGGGCCCCCGATTAGCAAAGGGCATGACGGAGTAAAACACGCCCCCGGGAAGAAACCCGACGGGAACGCTAATACCGCCGACCGCAATCTCGGCTCCGGCCGCAATCAGATCGCGCGCGAGGAATGACATGCCGGCGCGAACATTTTCTTCAGTCTCGCTGACACTTTGCGCCGTATCTCCGCTGAGCACCGTGCTGTCCAGCGTCGAGAACGCCATGGTGGCGATCAATAATGTAACGGTGACGACCAGCATCAACTCAATCATCGTGAAACCGTGCTGATCCTCGCCGACGTGCATCCACCCTTTTTCCATGTCCATGGCCACTCCATTTTTATATGCTGGAAATTACGGTGCTCGTGGATACCACCGAAGTAAGATTATTGGTAGTGAATCGTACATTGATCGTAACCCGGCGAAGGTTGCTGTCGCCAGGGTAATTTGTAATCTCTATCTGCCGTTGAAAGCGATCGAAGGTGATAATGACATCGTCCCCCATTGGGTTTATGGCCGTTGTCGCATACGGCATTAAATCAGAGATCGGCGGTGTTTCGTATATGCCATTCTTGCCCGGATCAATATACTGGAGGACGGGCTGGCGGGAATATGGGACCGTATTGGTCAGTCCATCCGGACCGGTTACGTTAATCGGCAAATAATTATGATCAAATATGCCGCCATCGAGGTCGCTGCGCAACTGATCAAATGTCAAGTTGCCGGATATGCGCGCGGTAAAGACGCCTTCCATGGCCTCGCGCGCCAGTTGATTAGCAATGGCCAGATCTTTGGCTTGCATACTGGCCGCCACACCGCCCAGTACCAGACTGGCCATCGAGAGCAGGCCGATGAGGAGAATCACCATTGCCACCATGAGCTCAATCAAGCTGAATCCGGCAGAGGGCTTGGGCGCCGGACGCCTGGAATAATCCGTTGCGGCATGGTTGCGCATTAGAACCACCCTCCCGTTCGCATGTCATAGCGATAGGATCGCACTCGACCGGTAGAACCAAGGACTGTGACCGCGCCGGCCGCGCTATTGTCCGATGCGCCGGCGCGGCCAATGTAGACTACGCCGTTGACTAAAGCGCCGGTAACGAAATCGCGCGCCGTGCTGTCCCCAAGGAACACGACCGAGCCATTCCGCCAGCGGACGATGCCCTGTATGGGTTCTGGCTCACTACCGCCGGGTCCGTTCGTATACACGGAGCCCACCGGCAGGCTCATCGATTCCAGCAAGGTAGTCGAGGTCTGAGAGGTTTGTACGCTCAGTTTGATCTGATCGGGATCTTCGAAGGTAACTACAATGTTCTTGCGTTGCGACAGCGCCATGCTCCGCGCTTGCCGGAGTTTCCCTGCAATGATCTCTTCTGCCGAGGTGGAAGAATAGACGGCATTAACTTGCTGGAAACCCATCAGGGATAAGCCCGAAAGTACGAGTCCGATGAGCATAACCACGCTTAACTCGGTTATGCTGAATCCATGTGAATTGCTTCTCATGCGTTCACCCCTTACGTAATTGAAAGTGTTGTAGCTTTAACTCAGCGGGAGATCGGAGCCGTTTAAGCATCCCCAGCCCATCCTTGCCTTACCGTGGCGCCGCCGATTATTTGGCGACGCTCGGCGTCCAATTTCTGAGCACGCCCTATGCCAGACGATAGAAGGAGCGGGTATCAGAAGTTTTATCCACGGCGTCAAAATGATAACGGTCATCGGCATAATCCCGTTAGTAACATTCCGTAACAATTTGGGAAAAGCGGCGGCAGGCGGCGCGCCAGTGGGCCAACCATTAGCGCCGGCGTGATAGCCTGTTTGGACGAATCAGAAAGGGTGGGACAGGCATCTTGCCCCGACGCCGTCGGGGCGGGGCGCCTGCGCCACTTTTCCAAAGACATTTTCTTGAAAGATATAGTGCGCAGGCGCGATCCCGCCGAGGTACACTCGGACCCGAGGTCGGCTTTCCGATATTAAGTATCCGGTACGATTATTGGTATTGAAAACGATGGGGTCGTAGAGTGAGCTGTAGTATCCAACAAGATGAAATTGTGCTGAAACGGGCAAGATATTTTCAGGAGGCGCCATTCGGGGCTTTATTCATGCGGGTATTTCTTTTGATCTTGCCGGCTGTTGGGTTCCGGCTTGTCCGGGTAAAGCATGTTGTTGCCCAATTCGCTACCTGATTAAATGGGTAATACATATTTGGTCTTTACTCCGTTGCGATTCGCGACGCGGCGCGAAAACAATTCCAACGGGCTTGCGGAACACAGCCCAGGGTTGGCCGCGTTCCCGCGGCCAACCCTGGGAATGCGATGCGCAATGGATCCAACCCCAAAGGGGGTTGCGAATGTCTGCCGACTTTTTCCCTACGAGGCCGGTTTAACCATGCTTCGGTTAAGCGAAAAAAGCCGAGGTGAGTAGGCCGCGGTGCACCCGGTCGCTACCGCAACCGGTACTGTTTTGCCGGAGTTACTTTCAGAGAAAGACTCGGCGGACCCATTTCCGGAGAAACGAAGGACTCAATGCGGCTTGCCACGGCCCCGCCGGGAGCTGCCGTGCCGGAGTTGTTTCCGTATGGAAAATACGCTATGATAAGCGTTCATGAAGCCGTCAATTGGCCAATACCTCTTATGATAAAAATCGGATTTGTCAGCTTGGGTTGTCCCAAAAATTTGGTCGACAGCGAGGTTATGCTTGGGCTACTGAACCGGCAAGGGTATGCCATCACTTCGCAACAAGAGGAAGCCGACATTATCGTGGTCAACACCTGCGGTTTTATCGAGGCCGCCAAGCAGGAATCGGTGAACTCGATCTTGGAAATGGCCGAGCTGAAGAAGAACGGTAAATGCCAAAGGCTGGTGGTTACCGGTTGCCTGGTTGAGCGGTATCACTCTGACCTACTCAAAGAAATTCCTGAAGTCGATGCTGTGCTGGGGACCAATGATATCGAACGCATTGTGCAGACCTGTGAGTTGGACCCGGTCGTTAAGGAACCCACACCCACCTTCGAATCGACGGCTTACGGCTATCTTTACACGGATACCACCCCTCGTCTACTCACCACCGACGCCTTTTCCGCTTATGTAAAAATTGCCGAAGGCTGCGATCATATTTGCGCTTTCTGCATGATCCCGAAAATGCGCGGGCGTTTTCGCAGCCGCGCCATCGAGTCGATTGGGCGAGAAGTGGAAGGCCTGGCCGCCGCCGGCGTCAAAGAGATCACCTTGGTTTCTCAGGACACCACGGCCTTTGGCTTGGATCAAGGCCTGACGGACGGGCTAACGAAACTGCTGGCCGCGCTCGCCCGCACGGACGGCGTTGAGTGGATACGCTTTCTTTATAATTATCCCAACATGGTCACCGACGCCTTGATTGACGTTGTGGCGACCGAATCACGCGTCTGCAAATACTTCGACATCCCGCTGCAACACGCCAGCGGGCCCGTGTTGGCCGCCATGCGCCGCGGGGGAAATCGGACCCAATGGACAAAGCTCATTGAGCGCATTCGCCGCCGCCTGCCGGAGGCCACCTTGCGCACCTCGATGATCGTTGGCTTTCCCGGAGAGACCGAAGCGGATTTTCAGGAACTGTTGGATTTTTGTCGTGACATTGAATTTGATCGGCTGGGCGTTTTTACGTACTCCGACGAGCAGGAGTCCCACGCCTATTCGCTGCCCGGCAAGATCACCAAGCGGACTAAAGTTCAACGGCGCAATCGCCTTCTGAAACAACAGTCGGCGATCTCATTGCGAAAGAACCGGTCGCTGGTGGGCCGGCAGTTTCCCTTGTTGGTGGAAGGACCCAGCCGTGAGAGCGAGTTCTTGCTGCAAGGCCGCTTGGCCTCGCAGGCGCCGGAAATTGACGGCGTGGTTCTCATCAACGACAGCCGTGGGGCTGACGCGCGCGCCGGAGATTTTTGCGGCGTCGAAATTACCGAAGCCCATCCTTACGATTTAATCGGACGACTCGTTTGAGGGGCCGGTACGCCGACAGGCCTCGACAGGCGGCACCGATGAAACGCTCATTAGGCGGGTGGCTTTGCTAATCAGACATTGTAACTGTTCACGGGAATCGGGGGTCAGGGGCCAAGGGCCCAGTGGTACCGATGACTGTTAGGAATTATCGTGATGTAGAGATTGGGTGGTGGGGCGGATGCTTAACGGATTGCGGAAGTCATTGGAAAAGAAATCTAAGTGATATCGCCCGGTCCCCGACCCCTGACCCCCGTGAACAGTTACCAGACATTTAACTAGTGAAAGGGCGACGGCATGACAAAGATCGCCATTGCTATTGCGACCTTCCTTGGTATCGGTTATATTCCCGGGCCCACCGGAACCTACGGTTCTCTGGCTACTGCCCTGATATTTTATCTTGTGACGTTCCGTACCGGCACGCCCAATGGATGGTGGCTCAGCGGACTGACCTTCATTATTTTTTCCATTGGAGTTTGGGCCGCGGAGCGGGTCGCGCAAACCACCGGCAACCCAGATCCCAAGATCGTGGTAGTCGATGAAGTAGTTGGTCAACTGGTAACTTGGATCTTTGTGCCGGTACGTCCATTCACCCTGGTGGCCGGCTTTCTGCTCTTTCGCGTCTTTGATATCATCAAGCCATTCCCGGCTCGCCAGTTAGAGAGCGCACACGGCGGATGGGGGATCGTTTTAGATGATGTGATGGCTGGGATATATGCCAATCTAGTATTGCAAGGGTTGATCCGTTTCGTTGATTTCTAACGAGGCTGTCGCAAGCGTTCGCCCATTGGGAAATCCCACACGTACGGTTTGGCGAGAATCTTATGAAAGCAGAAATCATTGCTATAGGTTCTGAGCTATTGGGTCCGGAGCGTCTTGATACCAATTCATTGTATATAACCGAGTGTTTGAATGCGCTCGGCATTACGGTTCATGTGAAGACTATTGTGGGCGACGAGGCTGAGACGCTCGATCAAACGATTCAGGCGGCGCTGGGCCGCTCAGACATTATCATAGCCACCGGCGGCTTGGGACCCACCGAAGATGATATTACGCGCGAGGCTTTCGCCCGCGCGCTGGGCCGCGAGCTGGTGTTGAATCAGGCGATTCTGGATAGCCTGGTCCAGCGATTTTCCAAATACGCCTTCAAGATGCCCGAAAATAATGCGCGCCAAGCCATGGTCCTCTCCGGCGCCACCGCCCTCAATAATCCAAAGGGCACCGCACCCGGGATTTGGGCGGAAGAGCGGGACCGTATTATCATCTTGCTTCCCGGCCCGCCCCGCGAAATGAAGTCCATGCTCGACCATGAAGTGCTGCCTAGGCTGCAAGCGCGCGCCGGCGATCGCTGCTTGGTCCGCCACATTCTGAAAGTCGCCGGCTTGACCGAATCCATGACCGATAGCCTGGTGGCGCCGGTCTACACTACGTATACGAATGTGGCCACCACTATCTTGGCGTCGCCGGGTCAAATCGAGCTGCACCTCTCGGCGGCAGGCGACACCCGTGAACAGGCGGAAACGCATATGGCTCCGCTCGAAGCGCAGATCGCTGAAATTTTAGGTCCACATTTGTATTCTCGGCAAGGCGAGAGCTTGGAGGAGGTCGTCGCTAAGGCGCTGACGGCCCATCACGCGACGTTGGCGGCGGCCGAATCCTGTACGGGTGGTTTGCTTTCCGAACGCTTGACGCAGCGACCCGGCAGTTCCAACTACTTTCATGGCGGCTTAATTTGTTATAGCAACGAGAGCAAAGTCGAACTCTGCGGCGTGGCGGAATCCTTGCTCAAAGAAAAAGGCGCGGTGAGCGCCGAAGTGGCCGAAGCGATGGCGCAAGGCGTGATGCGCGTGTATCACACCACGATAGGCTTGGGCATCACCGGTGTGGCTGGGCCCTCCGGGGGAACTACGGACAAGCCGGTTGGGCTGGTATTCTTGGCGCTGGCTCATGACGAGAAAATTTCACACAAGCGCTACCTTTTTCCGGGCGATCGCGAGATCATTCGATTCCTTGCGTCGCAAGGCGCCTTGGATATGATCCGCCGTGAGTTTCTTGAATGATTGATGAGGCTACGACCGCGAATCGTCAGACACCTTCTTGAGAAAGACCAAATGACGGATGTGTATTGCCGGGATCAGAGCCCCGGCAGGGGCTAGGGCTGACTGTTTCTGCGCAGATTTAATGCGCTAAAATCTGCGGGCTGTTGTCTCAATGAGCGAATCTAGGTCTGGAGGGGAAAATTTTTCAAAATGACAAAGAGCGCGCGGCGTCTTGGTATATTGCTTTCCGGGCGGGGATCCAATTTCTGGGCCATACACGAATCGGTGCAACAAGGCATGTTGGATGCGGAAATCGGCTGCGTCATCAGCGATAAGGAAAGCGCCGCCGGTTTGGCACTGGCGCGTAACGCCGATTACGACGCCTTGTACTTAAGCCCCCAGGGATGGGATCGAGAAGCCTACGATCGACGAGTGGTCGGCGAATTAAGAAACCGAAACATTGCGCTGGTTTGTCTGGCCGGATTCATGCGAATCATTACGCCTTACTTCGTACGGGAATTCAGGCATCGCATCCTTAATATTCATCCCTCGTTGTTGCCATCCTTCCCGGGACTTGATGCACAAAAAAAAGCGCTTGACTACGGAGTAAAAGTTACAGGCTGCACAGTTCATTTTGTGGACGAAGGCGTAGACAGCGGTCCCATTATCGTGCAGGCGGCCGTGGCCGTGCTGATGGGAGATACGGTAGAGTCCCTATCTGCGCGTATACTGCAACAGGAACATATACTCTATTCGCAAGCGATCGGCTACGCGCTTGATGGCCGCTGCCGTGTTGAAGGTCGCCGAGTACTCATCGCCAACGAAGCCGAGACGGATTTATCAAAAACCTAACTGTTCACGGGGGTCAGGGATCAGGAGGCAAGGGCTCTGTGGGACCGATGACTGTTGGGAATTATCGTGATTTAGAGATTGGGTAGTGGGGCGGATGTTTAAAGGATTGC
This sequence comes from Acidobacteriota bacterium, assembly GCA_016179055.1. GTDB lineage: Bacteria > Acidobacteriota > UBA6911 > JACOSC01 > JACOSC01 > JACOSC01. The sequence goes on along the minus strand of JACOSC010000238.1, from coordinate 15,867 downwards.
GGAAGTCTTTGGAAAAGAAATTCTAGCAATATCGCCCGATCCCCGACCCCTGACCCCCGTGAACAGTTACCAAAAACCTTTGGCGATGAATCCGTATGGCTTGATCCCACCATCAACTACTCTATTTACCGAGTCGATACGAAATCGCAAATTTTTCAGTGGACAATCTCGGTCCGGCAAGAGTATAATCCAAATTACTATCAGGGGCGTACTCACTCTGGCCATGTCTGTGTCTGCTTGCGGACGTAACTTGGACAGCCATTCAAATGGAGCGTCAGCCAGTTGACTAGTTTTTCGATGAAGATCGGTTGGCGTGGCGCGGTAAGCACGGAAGAGGTCAGCCGTTTGGCTGGTTACTAGGCTCAGCGGCTTTCCGAGATCCATGTGCCTGATTTACGAGGCGCTTCTAAAACTTGATGTGCGATTTCAAGTCAACACCAAACCCAATTTAAGGAGGAATTTCATGGTGAAGAAGATTCTTTTCTCCAGTTTAGTGTTCCTCATGCTGGTTGCCCCGATCACCGCGGCGGTGATGGTTAGGCTAAGTTTGAGTGACCTGGTGGAGAAGTCAGACCTGGTTATCGTTGGAGAGGTACTGGAAACCCAGTCCTACTGGGGGATCAACTCTTGGGGAGATGAACTGATTTACACCGATGTTACCGTGGTGGTCACCGACGCGCTTAAAGGCGCCCATCAACAAGAGGTCGTAGTGACGATTGAAGGCGGCCAGGTGGGAGACATCGGACTGGAACCAACCCATATGCCCACTTTTGCCAAAGGCGAAAAGGCTGTGCTCTTTCTCCAGCAGCGAGAAGCCGGGCTATGGGTAGCGGGAGGACCTCAAGGGAAGTGGCTCATTACCAACGATGGGCTGATGACTAGGGGTAAGATCGCATTGGTTGATTTCAAAGCGCGAATTAAGAATTTATTAAAGTAAGGGGGATTCATGTACAAGAAGCTTTTTGGATTTGCTTTCGTTGTCTGCTTTCTGGCGTACAGTGCGGATCTTTATGCCTGGCGCCCGCTCAGCACAAGCCGGCCTACATGGCCCGATGGTACGGTCCCGTTCTATGTTAATCCAGCGAATGACAGCGGCGTTCCCGACGACGCGGTAATCGAGAGCATGGTCGGCGGCACCGATGCTTGGGGTTATGTCGGCGCCGGATTTAATTTTTGCTACCAAGGAACTACTACGCGCAGGACTATCGCGCGAGACGGATTTAATGATGTGTTCTTCCGAAATGAAACGATGGGCGGCGCCATTGCGGCAACCTACCCGTGGACCCAAGGCGGCACCTATCGTGAATTCGACATTAAATTCTTCGAAGGCAGCTTTCAGTTCTTTGGCATTAGCGATGCGTGTTCCGGCAATGGCTTCTACATTTGGTATATTGCCATGCACGAATTCGGACACGGATTGGGACTGGGTCACTCTCAATTTACTAATGCCGTTATGTACGCTTCCGCCCGACGCTGCGATTCCAGGGTAGAGCTGGAGTCGGATGATGTGGACGGTGTGGTCGCGCTCTATGGCCCCGGTGATGGCCCCGGTTGCTTCTGATCGCAAGAATGGCGATGGGAGACTAGAGATTGGAAAAAGTGGTTTGAGTTCATTTAAACCGCCGCCGTTTCTAGTCTCCAAATTCTTCGACCTTGCCTGGCTTATGATTATCGGATCTCCCGGTTCTTCTCGCAAACTTATTCCCACTGCTTGATGAGAGTTCTCCAACGCATGGCGATCGCGTCGTGGCGGTGTCCCAGTAGGGCCGCCGTAATGATAAGACCGATTCCCATCAACGCCATCAGGTAGACCGACGGCTGGTCCCACGACCGCAAAGCGATGACGATGGTACCAAGGAACAAGAAAAACAGTCCCGAGAAGAAGTAGGCACGTACTTGCCATCGAATGCCGCTCCAAATTCCGGCGGCGCAAATAGCCGCCAGTAACCAATGATGAGCGGCGCTGCCGTTCCAAAGGATTTGCCCCAGCGTGGAGAGGCCCAGTAGGGCGCACCCAATGCAGCGTAGCCAATGCCGTAAATCGCGGGAAATCCGCGATCCATGAAGCTGCGCCAAGGCCAATACGGAAAGGGCCGGAGGGAAGACATAAGCCGGCACACTGATGACACCTAGATAAAGCCAGCCGAAAAACAACCCATAATTGATAGTCGCCCCGGCGGCACTAGCCAGTAGTCCCAGCCGCGCATAGCGGTACATTACTAGATAAAATGCCCCAGAGGCCAGACTGAGTCCTATCCTAGCCGGAACGGATGAGTGGGCCACTTCCGCCCATGTGAGCAATGGCAAGAGGGCGGCCATACGAAACAAAGGTTGAGCAAAAATGGCGTAATAGGTACGGCGCAGGAGCGCTTGGCCAATAAAAAAAGCAAGCGCCAGCCCGAGATAAATGATGGCGAAGGCCTCTGAGCTTAAAACGCGTCCTTCCAGTTGCGCGTGTATATAGGCCGCCAAGCCCGCCAATACGGCTCCGGCAAAATAGACCTTGGAGGCTCGCTGCGTCTCGTGGGCGCGGGCCAAGCTCTGAATAATCATGAGTGCGAAGGTCAGCACGATGGCCCCCTGATATGGGGGATCCAGTGGGACGGTGTCTGCGACGGGAATGAGGCACTCAACTAAGGCCACATGGCGGAAGGCATCGGAGACCCGACCGATGACTGGGTACTCTCTGAGCTTCGCCGAATAGCCAAACCCAGGCAAAATAGTAATGACACAACTGATAAGACTGGTCCACAAAGCAAAAAGGGTGAGCAGGGGATAATGCAACCCACCAGTCGGCGCGGTTAGCCATACATATGCAAGCGCCGAGTATCCACAGTATAAGATGCTAACCAAGGCGCCTATGATGATGATTCGAGTCGGTCGCAAGCCGGCGAGCGCGGCTAGTACCGAGGTCGTAATAATGAAAGCAATGAGCGCACGCGGATTCGTCCGGCCCTCGGGAAGCGGTACGGCGTTTTCTTTCTCATCATGGGAAAGGCCGGTTTCTGTTACGGTCGTCTGACCTAGAAAATGGCGAATATTCTTAGCGACGATTTCGTGGATCGGGCGCTTTACGGATTGCGGCGGCGGCTGATGTTGAATGTTGTCAATGCCATTCAGAACAAAAGAGAAGAAAGCTATTACTACAATCCAGTAAGCCAGGAGCTTTTCCAAAGAGGCTTTTTCATTAGGGCCAAGCTGGATTCGACCGCGCAACCCATACAACTTGAAGAAGCCGCCCCGGCGAGCTTGAATAAACGCTATTAAAACTAGAACGGCCAGGAGAGCTATTTCCAGTCCAGGATAGTAAAAACCAGGCCCGATGAATTCAAAGTAGATGAGCTGGGATTGCCAGAATACTCCGGCGATAAACGTAAAAATGAAGCAATTGATAAAAAATTCGGTGGGCTTCAAAAAGACTAAATGCAAATAGGTTCCAGCCAGCAGGGCCGTAGCTAGGATCGATACGGCCAGTAGGCGCAAACGAAGATCATACGGGTCTGTAGTCTGTATGGTTATATCGCGGAAGAACTGCACCAATATGACCAGCAGCACAATAACGGCGCAGTGATAAAAAGGGACCTCATAATGGTCAGGTTGAACATTTAAAAGTCGGCACAACTTTTCTCGATGCTTTTTGATAAGGTTATAAGTCAACAACCAGAGGTTCACCAAGCTCAACAGGTAAATCATTGAAGCTGGGTGCTTGGGGAAGCGGAAGCCGGCGCCAATGAGGAAAGGAGCCGTGACGATCATCAGGAAACCATAGAGCCAGGTCCGCTCCGAATGCGTTTTAACCTGGAGCAGGAAAAATACGGCATAGGGAAGAATGGATAGCATGCGCAACGGGCTAAAGTCCGGCGTGAACCCACCCAGCAAGGGCAGGAGCGACGTGGAGATTACCAAAGCGGTTAGAGCATAAGAGACGTTAAAGAAGGGCCAGTGCAAACTGTGGTCCGGGAACCCCAGTTGTTCTCCGAGGCCGGAACCGCGCTGTTTTAACCAATGGCTGACTCCCCACCAGAAATAAGCCGCTCCCAATAGGATCCACGGGGAATTCACAAGGGTTGGTGACATTAAATAGTTGGCATACAAACCGCCATTAAGCACAAATAGGGCAGGATAAAACCATCTGGTCGTATGGAAAATGACAGCAAGCCTGATAAAGGCGCCAAAGGTCATTAGGATAGTAATTAGTATAATGATTTTTACATAGTGATCACACGTCAGTGCGGTAATCAGTACGGCCAGAACGCCCATGGCCAAGCCGGCACGCACCAGCGCGCGAACATTAAAAGCCGGCGACAGGGCCGGGACGTCAGCCGGAACCGCGGAAAAAATTGGGCGGCACACGGCGGAGGTCAATCTGCGGTATGCGAGGTCGTAGGCGATCAGCCCCAAGCCGCCGCTTACCAAAACCAGCCCTAAGCCATACGGGCCGAGATCGGCGCGATAGCCGTAGAGCAAGAGACCAAAGAAGGCGAGCCCATTTCCGAAACCGATGGCGAAGATCAGCAGGCTGGCCAATGAGAGACTAAGGACGCAAAACAGGCCAGCGAGCGCCAAGAAGCCCGCGATTGCGTAAAAACTCAACGGTCGAAAGAGCACTTCATAGAACAGTCCCGCCCATGAGAGCGCCGCTATCAAAAGGCCAAGGTTGCAAAGGCTCTGTACGATTCCATGGTAAAGCCAAGACGCATTGTCTGTATGGCCGGCTTCGCCGCGCCTGAGCCATAGGCTCGCACAGGCTTTGGTCAAAAGCCAGTACCCAATACCCAGCAGGGCGCCATAGAAATATTGCGCGGAGCGCGCGAGTTGCAGAAGGATCATGGTGCAACAAAGTGTGACGGCAAGCGTAACGAAGAGGAGATATATCCATACCCGCGACCGTGTACGAATGGCCAGCAGCAGGAATCCCAAACTAAAGCCCGGTAACAGGAAGAGAATTAGGCGACCGTCGTAAATAGCCAACGCGATAACCAGCAAGGATAATAAAGTCGCCCACAGACCGGTCACAAACGCCGGCATCGACCGTCGCCCTTCGAAATAATGTCTTAAGCACAGTAGGATGATCAAAGGAGGCAGCCCATAGACGACTGGACTTGCTGAGCCCAGTAGCCGGTTTCCGGCATAAAGCGAGGCGGCAAAATCGTAGAACTCCTGCCACACCCCTGGAAATAGTAAAAGCAGATGAACGTAAGCAAATAAAGCGGCGGCATACGCCAGATTGAGAAGAGGAACGCTGTCGTAAGCGAAGGCCATTAGGAAGAGTGTAGCCGCCGCTAAGGTCGCGGCCGCAAACGCACTGGAAGTGTCTGGGGCGGCCAGACCCTGTCCGGCAACCAATAGGGCCATAATAGGCCAGAGCCGCGGTTTCCGACCGGCGCCGCGCGCCTGCGCTACGTATCGCTGAGCGGCAAACCATAGGCCACCCCATAGGACGAATAAGGGGCCCATGTGGTGAATCGGGACTGTGGCCCGCAAGGAATAGAGCGCGTAAGCGAGCCATCCATAAGCAAACCCAAGAGAGGTGACATAAGACCACATCGCCAAGCCGGAACGAAGACCCCATGGGCCGAGCGAGGTGACCGTCAGAAAGGAAAGTCCCCACACAAATACCAAGCCCAGGCCGATCATCAAGAAGTCTATGCCGCGGGGAAACTGATGGTGGATATCCGTTACACTCATGATGGCGGCGGTCGCGCCAACCAAACTCAGAGCAAAGTAGGTGGCAAGGCTGCGACTAAAGTGTTGGAACACCGCGCGGGCTAATAAGAAATAGGAGTAGCTAAGGGCGCTGATGAAAACCGCCGAAACAAGTGCATGCAACGTACGATGGACATCCCACCGGCCGGCCAGGAAAGCATTAATCGGTAGGAGAAGCAAGGCAACAAAGTGCAGGACGTAACCGACGCGACGCCAACTTTTCTTCTGCAAGAGCCACCGGCTCAATACAAAAATATATACAGTGCCCGCGTATAAAAAGACGTATCGCAGGGCGCCGGGCAAACGCGTCCATTGTTGTGTCGCGATGGCCGGCGCCGAGAGGAGCAGTAAGAAAGCGCCCAGGCCATAGAGTATCCATATGTATCGAGCGGTGAGAAAGCAATATAGTCGATCCGAAAGACCTCGCAAGCGCTCAAGGGTGTAAGCGAGCCAATTTCGCTGCGGCCGGCGATCGACCGTGGCACACACTATGTGGAGTCCAGACCGGTTGGCGTCGAGGACGGCGGGTCCCGCCGAGGAATCGTCGCCGCGTATCTCATTATCGATTCTTGGAATGTCGCATGGGGCAGAGACGGCGTGCGGCTTCCGTTCGGCGATCACGGTCAATATATGAGCCAATTTCTCCAACTCGGCGCGCCGCGGCGCTTGCCGCGTCAACGAGAGCTGCCCTAACAAATCAGCTTTGCGCGTCTGGTAGTGGCTGAGGAGAAGATCAGCGGTCTGCGCCTCAATCAATGATAATTTTTTCCATTCTTTAAGGCGTTGGAGGAGAGAATCGATATACCGTAGCTCGGCGATAGATTTTTGGTCTAGGCGTACCCCGCATTTGGAACAAAACATCGCCGCCGCGGAACAAGGCGTCAAGCATGCGTAACAGGACAACCTAGATCGGTTGGTTCGCATAGATGTACGTCCGCATGAATTAGGCCGTGTCCAGGGGACACGAACTGTCTTTTCGTACTCGTGCTAGTAAAGTGCCTAGATTCTCATAATCGCTTCAGATGCCTTCGCATAACATAAGCATCCTCGACAGGACTGGCGTAGTAAGCCTTGCGATACCCACAGTGGTCAAAATAATGATCAATATAAAACTGAATGGCCGCTATATTGGATTTGCGGACCTCCAAGTAGCAGAAAACGCACCGGTGGGACTGAGCCACTTCGATGGCCACTTCCAGCAAGCGGCCGCCGATGCCGAGTTTTTGGTACTGCGGGTGGACTCCGATTTTCATTATTTCGGCATCTTCCTCGACAAAACGCGCAATGATAAACCCGACCGGTTTCTTCGATCCGTTGACCGCGGCACGCGCAACTCGGGCAAAAATAAAATCATCATCCTTGATGAAGGTCTTGTAGCTGTCCCAACCCCAGAAGGTAAGCTGCGTCAGGCGCTCGATTTCCTCAATCTGGAAAAGCTCAGAGTCGTTGATACGGGAAATCTCTATCTGCATAACGGTTCCTGCCCAGGCCTTGATCGGGGTGTAAACATTATCTCGCGTGAGCACGGAATGCTTACCCGAGGCGATGTAATTGTAATTCTTGCCGGAATGAATTGCCAGCTTTTTATAGCAAATGTTTATTCGTAATGTGCAATCCTATGGCAAGCCATGAACGGCGCCGGCGACGGTCGACGCGTATGGGATGATCTTCCGGACTTTAGCGAAATTTTTCTTTTATCGGAATGCGACCATTCAAATTAGGTTTCGCCTCGAACGATATCAGGGCTTTCTGATACACAAAGTATTTTGTACAGTTCACAGGGATCGGGGGTCAGGGATCAGGGGCCATGATCCCGGTGGTATCGATGACTGTCAGGAATTATCGTGATTTTGAGATTGGGTAGTGGGGCGGATGCTTAACGGATTGCGGAAGTCTTTGGAAAAAAATCCAAGCATTATCGCCCGATCCCAGACCCCTGACCCCCGTGAACGGTGACAGTATATTTTCACAAAGTATTTTTCTCTTGACACTCAAGGGGAAAAGATATATAAAATGATAGCAAGGGGACGAAGTAGCTTTCCAAAAAACTGAATCAGTAACAGGGTTACCGATCAGTTGGGTAGGGGACCCAATGGAAATTGAAGCCTCCGTCGGTTGTTTGGCGGGAGGCCGCAACGGATGAAAGATCCGGCTCTTTTCTAAAGGCGGAAGAGCAATCTTTTCGGTTGTGCTTCGTTCTCAATATTTATTGTAGAAATTTCTAATCCTAATTAAGGACGCGGCGAGGAAAAAAGTGATAAACTCGTCCGTGGCCATGTCATGGTTAGATGGGTCTTCGCGGCTCGCATTAGGGGAGCGAGAACAGTGGAATCACACCTTCCAATGAGTTTTTTCTGTGAGATGTTGTTCTAGGCTGAGGGACCCTCTTAGGCCGTTTGATTAAAAGTAGAAATCTTTTCTACGCAACGAAGGCCCTTGGCAACGAATGGCGCATTTCCCAGCGTGGTTACGGATCGTCGTGTAGGGTTCTGGGATCGAATTTGCGCTCTCGACACGGAATTGCTTTTTCAAGGGGTAGGTGTTTTCTTGAGGGCATCTACGCCATCTTAAATTTAGCTCAAGAGAAACCAACATTAGCAACTTGTCCGATCCAAAGGAAGACACGATCGGAGTCGTTGCACATCTTTAATATTAGGGAGGAAAACCCACATGGTAGAGAAACTTAGAAAACTCGTTCAAGGAGAGGAAGGTCAGACTCTAGCTGAGTATTCCTTGCTCGTTGCGTTGATTTCACTCGGTCTAGTTGTGTTGTTGACAACTACACGTAACGAACTTCGCAGCATTTTTTCCAATATCCAAAGCCGGCTTTCCAGCGCCATGGTTGCTTCCGGCTAGTTCCAGAATAGTCACCGACGAGTAAGCTCGGGGAATTTCACTCCGAGCTTCTCATGTACACAGTCCTTCCCTCCCACTCGCATGATAACCGAGTGGGAGGGAATCTCTTCATCCTTATCCTGTGCACACGTATTGAAGACGCCAACTTTGGGACGGCGTAGTGGAATTCGAGCAGAAGTGGGTGAATCCCTACCGTCGTAAGTGGGGTCAGCTTCTGGATCTAAGATCTACATCAAGCATAGATTCGATCATAAGCTATCGGATAAGACCGGACCCAGCCCCGGATGGGGCGAAAGAGTGTAGCCCAGGCTGGAGCGCAGCGAAACCCTGGGTACGATGGACCCCTTTCCACGCCCCGCCCCGCCCCGCCTTGCGGGGCGACAAATCTTCTACGACCAAAGTTGGATTCTGCAGGCCACTCCGTGGGCTGTATGATTTTTATTCGTCGGTCGACCCAGGGTTCCGCTGCGCTCCAGCCGGGGCCATATTCTGCCGCCTCGTCCGGGGCTGGATTTTGGCATCCTTGCGTTACTTAATGATCGAACTTCAGTACATCAAGTTGTTTTGTTGACAATGGCGTGAAGGAATGATAGCATGATGTAAACAAGGTGGGGACTAAATTTTACTCAATCATTCGCCGGCGGAGGGAACGCTAATCGATCCTCTCGCGCTTGGCCACTGGGCCCTGGAAGAGATAAAATATATTCGAAGTTGAGCGAGGAAACATTGTTGCCAACGGGAAACAAAACATATCGAAGCCTTGATTGGGTGATGGATCTGCTAATGAGAGAAGAGGGGCAGACAGTGGCTGAGTACGCCTTTTTGGTGGGGTTAATTTCGGTGGCACTGATAGCAGTCATGTCGGCTACACGCATGCAATTGCGGAGTGTTTTTTCTACCATTGCCAGCCGCTTGTCGTCGGTTGTAACTTCGGGAGGGTAACGGTACCTGGCGATCTCGATGTTGCGATAATCACGCGGCCTGGGCCGAGATGGGATCACCGCGAGTTCCTTAGCGTGTTTATGGTTATTCAACGGAACGATACGAAGCTTTAGGAAGAAAGTGCCGCGGGATTACGAAAATGAACCCAATCACGGAAGTGCTCCGACGAGACGCTGTTTATTTTATTACGGCGCTAAGTTTGGTTAACTCGGCCGCGGTGACGCTCATTTATCGAAAGCGCGCTTCAAACATTATTCTGGGATTCGTGCTGGTCTTTGCGTTGCTAAGTCAAATGATGCACTCTGGTCGATCAGGCCTAATGGCCGCTTTGCTCGGCATGGTAATTTCCGGCAGCGTGGGATTGTTTTTGTACCTGCGCGGCTATTTAGGCGCTGGGGACATGAAGCTCCTGGTGGCCGTTGGGACGTTGCTCGGTCCGGTGCGGATCATTTACGCCATGCTGATTGCCGGTGGAACGCTGATGCTGGTCGATGTGATAAGTTTGAGTTGGAATACACGACGGAGCGGCGGCACGATAGTAGCTGTTGGCTCCCACATGAACTTGGCGAACCTTAGGCCGCCATTCTTGAGAATTCCTAGCGGTGTTGCGGTCGTCTTGGGAACAAATTTGTCAGTGGGTCTATTTTTTTTGTGGCGCTAGTTCCTAGTTATTCAAGTGGTCCACACACAGGCATACGTTAAGACGGTCAATCGGCGGCAATAACATTGACGGCGCAGGCTGGGGCTGTGCCGAAGAGAGGAAATCTTATGGCCGTTAATCGGACCAGGCTGATGATTGCTCTGGCAGTGGCTGTAGTCCTGGCTACAGTGGTCAGCCTGATCGTCAATTCTTTCTTTTCTTCTAATCGACCGACACAAGTCGTTTCGACGCCGGCGATGGTAACAGATATCATCGTAGCCAGTGTCCCCGTAAAAATTGGAACCCGCCTCAGGAAAGACCACATCAAAATGATCGCGTGGCCCCAAAATAATTTACCTCAAGGTCATTTGAGTAATCCCGAAGAGGCGATTGGCCGCGCGGTGGTAACTAATTTTGTGCCCAATGAGCCGATTGTTCGCGCTAAGCTGGCTTCTCTGCAATCCGGTGGCGGGCTACCGGCGATAATTCCCGATGGTCAGCGCGCGGTTACGATACGTGTTGACGATGTCGCCGGGGTGGCCGGTTTTGTATTACCCGACACTCGGGTTGATATCTTGATGACCAGAGAGATTGAGGGCAAGTTGGTAACTAAAACGGTGCTGCAAAATGTCGTCGTGCTGGCGGCCGGGCAGCAAATACAATCGGACAACGACCGCAATCCTATACCCACGGCAGTTGTGACTCTGTCGGTTACGCCGGATGATGCGGAGAAAGTAACGTTGATTGGGTCGGAGGGACGGCTTCAGCTTGTTTTGCGAAATCCTGCCGATCAGAACATAGAAAAGACCATGGGGGCGACGCTGGCAACCGTTCTCTACAATGAGCTGCCTCGACCATTGGTCGGGCCCAAGGCGACAAAAGTAACCGCGTCAAGTGATGGAGAGTCGGCCAAAGTTACGACGAAGCTTCCCCCTCCCCCGAAGGTTATACCGGCGCCTGAGCGGCCGGTATTCCAGGTCGAAGTAATTAGGGGCAATGTGGCCTCCATAGAGAAGTTTTATTTGGAATAGGGACCATGGCGGACTTTGGGGACGTTGTTTGACAAGGTCTAGTTGTATGGAAACGGGGTCAGGGATGTTGTGGCCGGCTCGGTTTTGTCGTGAGGTGCCGATACGTTTGGAATCCCCGCAGGGAGGGACTTATGAATTGGTTCGCGTACATCCGTTCACATTTTTATTTACTCGTCGGGATAGCCGTTCTTTCGACGCCATGTTTCACACAGAGCGAAGGAGTCAAGAAAACGGAGCCGATGGCCAACCGTCTTAATGAGGCTGGCGTTGATCCCATTAGCTTCCGCCCGGCCACCAAGCTTCCCGAGATCACGGTTGCGATGGGCAAATCCATGATCGCCGATGCGGTCGTTCCAATGGCCAGAGTTTCGTTGGCCTCCCCCAACATAGCCGATACGTACGTCATATCTCCCACGCAACTGTTGATTACGGGTAAGGCGGCGGGAACTACCACGCTATTCGTATGGGACAAGAATGGCAAGCTCCAGTCCTATGAAATTGTCGTACAGCCGGATGTCGCACTTTTGCGCGCCCGTATTAAGGAGGCCTTCCCGACTGATGAAATTAATGTCACAACGCTCAATGACTCGGTGATTCTATCAGGCCCACCCGCCGATGAGTATACCGCCAAGAAAGCCCTGGAGATGGTGGCGCCGGTTACGAAGAACGTGATCAATCTTCTGCAGCCTCCCCCTCCCAAAGAAAAGCAGAGAATTCTTCTGCAAGTAAAAATAGCTGAGATCGACCGAAGCAAGTCGCGCGATCTTGGCATAAATTTTTTCAACCTGGGCCAGGGCAAGATGGTTAATACGGTTGCTACGGGCCAGTTTCCTTCGGTAGCGGGGCAGGGGTCGGTATCCGGCGTCATGCCCCGAACGCCGCTGCCCTTCTCAAGCACGATGACCTTGAGCGATTCGTTGAACATTTTTGCCTTCCGCCCCGATATAAATCTAGGCGCGACGATTCGTGATTTGGAAAATCGGAGTCTGCTGCAAATCTTGGCTGAGCCTAATCTCCTGGCCTATAATGGAAAGGAGGCTACCTTCCTGGCCGGGGGTGAATTTGCCATCCCGGTTGTGCAAGGGGTCGGCCTCGGCCAGACGGTGACGGTTCAATTCCGGCCCTTCGGCGTGCGCTTGGCGTTTACGCCGACGCTCATGTCGAACGGCGCCATTCATTTGAAGCTTAGTCCTGAGGTGAGCACGATTGACTTTTCCAATGCCTCTACTATCGGGGGCTTTAGAGTGCCTGGATTAAATACCCGCCGCGTTGAAACCGAAATCGAACTCAATGAGGGTGAGAGCTTTGGGATTGCCGGCTTGATTGATAACCGTGTAATTGAGAGCTACTCCAAGATTCCCATGTTGTCCAGCATTCCGGTCATCGGCGCGCTCTTTAAGTCATCGTCGAAGAGCAAGAACAATAGCGAATTGTTAGTGCTGGTGACCCCGAGAATTATACAGCCTTTCCGACCGGAGGCGCCTCCGACGCTTCCGGAGACCGATGTTCCTTACTTGCGAGAGCCCAAGTTGGAAGGAAAGATGGGAGTGTTGGGATTGCCGCCCGTTCGTGGAAATCAGAAAAGTTCGGAGCCGAGGCTTGATGGGAAGTCCGGGGTTCAGGACGCTCCGATAGTCGCTCCGGTGATGACCGATAAGCCGGTTAACACAGACGAGGCCGGCCGCGGCACCGGTGCGACGCCCCATGACCCTGTTAGGGTGAATCGTGCTGAGCCGGAATCATCGCTCCCGGAGAAGAACAACAAGCACAGTAGTGTGCCAGGCGCGTTGCCGACTATTCCGGCCGCGGCCGATGAAACAAAGATTCCAGCCCGCGGCAAGCTCTCCCCATAAATATTCATGGAGGAGTTGGTACCATGTTTATCCGCCTTCTTCGAAGAACGTTATCGAGCAAAATAGAGAAGTTTGTACAGGTAGCCCGGCCGGCAAGCGCCGGCACTACTCAGCCGGCCCGTGACTTCCGTCGATATTCGTCACCGCGGCGGAATCCCCAGAGCGGCGTGATATTTATTATGACGGCCCTCTTGTTGGGCCTAATCTTGGTGGCGCTGCTCAGTTTGGGGGCGGACTTAGGACGAGTGTGGGTTGTGCGAAACCAATTGCAAAATGCGGTGGACTCCGAAGCGTTGGCCGCGGCGTCTGCACTATGGCTGAAAGAAGGAACGGGCACTGCCATGATTAAGCAGGCTGAAACGCGCGCCACGAAAACGGCCGCTAAAAATCGCTATGATATTATTAAGCGGACCACTACTCTCACCCAGGGAACGGTCATGTTCAGCAGACAGTCTGATGCTGGCTTCAGCACCACTTACAATGCTCAGGATACACGCTTTGTCCGAGTGAAGCAGGAGTTTCCCATTCCGACGTACTTCGCGGGCATCATCGGATTTTCGAAGATCGATGTTGGGGCTATCGCCGTGGCCGGCTTTAGTAGCCGAAGGGTGAGCCGTATTCCGCTTAATACGACACCCATTGTACCTTTGGGGGTTCTTGTAGGAGAACCTACCCAATGGGGGATGACCTGTGCTTCCTTCACTGGAGATCTGGTGTTCCCGCCTCCCCCGTTTACGGACCCCAGTTCGAGATCCCGTCCGTTGGTTATACTGGATTTCGAGATCGGAAGAAGCGGTAGACCCCCAAGGGAGCTGGGGCAGTATATTGAGAATGGGTATCTTGGTCCAGAAGACGAGCGAGTAGATAGGGTGATTAAAGTTGGGGCCCTTTTCAGTAAAGGGATTACTTTTTCTTCTGGTGAATTACATGGCAAAATGAACGCACGATTTGATCGCGATGATGATAAGACGAATCCAAGTTATAGCCTGTATAATGCTGCCCTTTTGAGCGATGGGGAATCAAGGTTAGGCAATGGCAAGCGAGTTCTTATCCTTCCCATTGTTTTGGTTGATGGTAGCAACTATAGAGTGGATTCTTTTGCCACATTCTTCATGACGGGTAAGTCTAGCGGTAGTAGCGTGCCGGTCCAGCTCATATGTAATTCTGCTATCCCTAATGGTGAATTGGGCGATCCCTGTAGTCCAGGCCACCCCTACCCGCAGGTCACGCGACTGCAATTACAGCGTTAGTGGGTATCATCAAGGAAAGGTTCGACGAGGCCGGTGGGCACTTGAATTAAAGGGTAAGAGTAACTACTCAGGCAATGCGTCTCAGCCCCGTAGGGGCGGCCTGTTTATAGCACCGATGGCCGGCTAGGTTTTGAAGCTCTGTCGGAGCGACCTGTTTAAGTACGTTCGTCGCCAAAACCAACGATACACAGATCGCCCCTACGGGGCTTGTTCTAACTCGTGCAGAGCTTCTTGCTATAAACAGGCCGCTCCTCCGGAGCTAAAAAGCACCGGCTGAATAGTTAAGGGTAAGATTTATGTGGGCACGAAAACGTTTACGAGAAAGTCGTAGGGGACAGGCGCTGATTGAATTGCCCTTTGCTTTTCTGCTCTTGATCGTCTTTGTGGTCGGCGCGGTCGAATTTGCCAGGCTCTTCCATATCTATAATACCCTGCAAACGGCGGCGGGCATGGGCGCGCGCTACGTGGCGTCTCGTTCCTATAGCCGAGACACCGACGACCTTAAGAAGACCAGGCAACTTATCACATATGGAAGATATGAAACACCCGGTCAGCCCATTGGGCCGGAAGACAAGAAACTACTCCCAGGGATGCCGACTCCGAACGATAGACGGAACGATCCGCTGCAGATTCAGATTGTGGCCGAGCGAGCCGATGGAGACACCCCCAGACGCAACAAACCTCCGACCTTCGTAACCGTGAGGATTAATTATCGGATTAAGCCTTTCTATCAGGCGATTCTGCCGATAGGCGGGGATACTTTTCAGATTCAACCGGAAGTTACCCTACGGTATATTCAGCCGAATTGAGTGGGCGAGGCTCAGGAGGAAAGTCCGATGCGTATGTTTTCATTCCACCCCAGGCAGAAGGGACAGGCTATCGTGGAGTTCGGCGTGAGTTTTGTCGTATTCATGGTGTTGTTGATCGGGGTCATCGAATTTTGTCACGCCTCATGGATTTATGTTTCCCTGGTTGAAGCCGCTCGCCGTGTGGCCCGCTTCACCGTGACATCTCCAACCACTACATTCCCAAATGCGACCGCCGCAGAAATAAGAGCGCTTCTCAGGACGATTCCCAAGGATACCGTCGGCGTTTCCGATCTGACGGAAAAAAACGTGAAAATTAGTTATAAGAACTTTGATGGGATACCCTCCATTCGCGCTACTTCTGAGACCCTAGTCGAAGTACGAATTGTCAACTACAAGTTTAAGCCGTTTTTTCCGAGTGGGGGGTCGTACGGCATTGGTGAGTTCCCATTACCTCCGGTGACCACAAGGCTAGCGATGGAGAGCCAAGGACTGGGTAATTGAAACGGAAAAATGGAGCCTATGAACCGCCAAGACGCCAAGATAAACGCCACATATTCTTGGTGCCCTTGGCGTCTTGGCGGTTTAAATTCTTGTAACTACTCAGGCAATGCGTCTCAGCCCCGTAGGGGCGGCCTGTTTATAGTAGCGATTCCTGTGGTAGGTCCTAAAGCTCCGTAGGAGCGACCTGTCCGGACGCGTTCGTCGACGAAATCAACCTTACGCAGGCCGCCCCTACGGGGCTTGTTCGAACTCACGCATGGATTCTTGCTATAAACTGGT
>JACOSC010000237.1 GCA_016179055.1 Acidobacteriota bacterium | reverse complement strand
AAGATCGAGACGGCCAATTTCAAACGATACCGAAAGCTGTTCGACCGGTTGATTAAACTGTCTATCGAATTGTCACGATTGAAAATGGCCGCTGGGAAAAAGGCTGGTCAAAGTAGCTGAGAACTCGTCACTCTCAAGTCCTGAGCTATTGATAGGTATTCGCCCCCGCGATCTACCCGAGCAGTCGTCCACCCACTCTCGCGGCGCATGGCGAATTTCATTCCATTGGTAGCAATGCCAAAATAGACAATCCTGGGAGAATCCATTGAGTCGACGGCTATCGATGTGGCGGCCCACCACTGACCGGTTGATTCGACCGTCTCTACGGCCCATGCCCCTGGATTGTGACGAGCATACTTCAACTTACTATCTGTATTATCCTGCCAAGCCACGTGGGGGGTATCGGTGCTATCCAGCACGATGGAAGGAAAGTATCCTGTGTACGACGCGGCATGGACCAGTTCGATGGTCCACTCGGTACCTGAGTAGGTGGCGTACTTGAGCGCAGGTGGGCCATAAACAGGGTTGTTGGCATAAACTATGTGTGGATTATCAAAACTATCTAAAGCCAGCCCAATCATATCCGCGGAATCTATCCTTTCTATCATCCACTGTGCCTCATTATCACATAGCCCAGTTGCTCCAAAATTTTTCGCGCACGCAGCAAACGTTGAGAACAGAGCAAAGGCAAAAGCTACAAACCAAAGTTTAATTATTTTCTCCATAGTCTTCATCCTCACTTGTCTTTGAAATTAAGTGGGTTCTCTGCGGAAAAACGGGTAAAGAACCACGATTTCTTGACCGTCGTGACGGTCTGTTTATCTTTGAAATTGGACACCGAATTGGGTAAAACAACCCTCTACAACGAAAGTAGAATGACACTCCATGACGAATGCATTCTATCAAATATGTCCCCTTTTAACCAAGCATTAGGGCACCCAGCCGATATGGTACCGGGAGCGGGTGCGACCAGATCGGTGCGTCATAGGGCGCTTACCCGGTCGCTACGCAGATGTGAAAAAATCGAAAATATCAGTTTCGAGGCGCCAAGTTTTTTAAAAGCGGTGACGGGATTTATTAGAAATCAATTATTTCACACCTTCTCCCGGGCCCGGTAATGTTTCCGGCCGCACACTTGACTTGAAATCTTGAACTCTCCATAATAAAAACCCATGAAAAGCTCTAGGTGGACCGCGCTAACTTTGCTACTCGGAATGTCCCTCGGCTGCTTTGTCTACGCCGGCTGGATGGCCACCGGACCTTACGGCGGGCACGCCCATACCATTGCTATCGATCCAACCCACCCCCGATGGCTTATTGTAGGGACAAAGAACGCCTTGCTCTTCCGGTCGGAAAATGCCGGCCAATCATGGGAAGCGCTGCCATTTCCTAATCACGCGACGGCCACGGTCAATACCATCGCCTTTGATCCTGAAGATTCCAAAGTGATTTATGTCGGAGCGGCCGACGAGGCTCCAATAGCCTCCGAGAATGGTGGCGGCCTATACAGAAGTACGGATGCCGGTCTGCATTGGGAACCGCTGCCCGGTATGAAGGGCCGTTCCATATTTTCCATGGCTGTCGGCCATCATAAAAAGCGTCTATTGGTGGCCGGGACTCGTGAAGGCGTGTACAGTAGCGACGATGGCGGCCTGCGCTGGAGCAAGATTTCTCCCGACGATAACCGTGAGCTGCAGGCCATCATGGCACTGGCCCTCGATCCCATTGATCCCAATACAATCTACGCCGGAACGCCGCACTTGCCTTGGAAGACCACGAACGGCGGCCTAAGCTGGCATTCCATACATCAGGGCATGATTGACGATTCCGATGTTTTTTCCATTAGAGTGGACACCACGGAACCGGCTCGGGTTTTCGCCAGCGCCTGTAGCGGCATTTATCGCAGCACCAACGGCGGCGCATCATGGACAAAAATGCAAGGGATTCCGCGTTCCAACCGGCGAACGCACGTCATAACGCAAGATCCCCAACAACCGTCTACGGTGTACGCCGGGACAAGTCTGGGCTTGTGGAAGTCTACCGACGGCGGTGTGCGTTGGCAAAAGATGTGCGATTACGCGGTCCGCGCCATCGCCTTTGATCCTACCGACAGCCGCACACTTTATCTGGCCACGGACCGCAGCGGTTTATTCAAGAGCATCGACGGCGGTCTATCCTACCGTTCCATCAACCAGGGATTTAGCAATCGCCATATCACGCAATTTACCGTGGCCCCGGCCAACGGTCTACCCGGAATGCAGCCGGCTTTATACGCCAGCACTATTTACGACGGTGATTTTGGCGGCGTGTTTGCCAGCGCCGATAACGGCAAAAGCTGGGCTCTGCTGGCCGGTCAGTCGCGCTTGCTCAATCAAAACTTGATTACGCTGACCGTCTCCGCCGGTGATGCCAATCTGTTGTTTGGCGCCGGCTACGATGGCTTGCTACGATCAACCGATGGCGGCCGTTCCTGGACCCATGCCGTTGATGAAGTCCATACCGAGCCACAACCGAAGGCCGTGCCCCGTAGGGCCAAAGGCCGCGCGCAGGCCTTGAAGGGAAAAGTGTCTGTGACTCCGGCCAAAACCGCACAGGCTCAGATTCCTCCGCGCGCGCGTATATACTCCCTGAAGGCTTTCCTGAACGGAAAGCCCTGGCTGCTGGCCGGGACCAGCGACGGTCTATACGGCAGTGCGGACAGCGGAGCGAGCTGGCAGCCCATAAAAATCTTGCCCGATCAGACCCTGCAGGTCTTTCGCATTTTTGTTCCCGCCCACGGAGTTCATAAGATGGCGATCATGACCTCAACGGGGCTGTTCTCCTCCGACGATCAAGGGCAAAGTTGGTCGGCCTGGCAAAAACCAGAGAGTCAGGGCGCTATTCTTGATGTGGCCTTGTCTAGCGGAAATTCTCAAATTATTTTGGCCGCTACTTCCCAAGGCCTGATAAAATCCACCGATGGCGGCAAGACCTGGGCCTTGCGGGGTGGCGGCCTGCCGGTAGCTGAAACGACGGCCGTAGTGTTGCACCCTTCTCGAACTCAGGAAGCTTACGCCGTTCAGTTGGGCAAGGTCTATCGTTCTGATGACGCGGGAGATTCTTGGCATTTATTGGATAGCCGCGGGCTTGAGAATGTACTGATACGCCAGCTTGGTCTCTCCGCCCAGAATCCCGACCAATTATTCGCGGTCAGCGATGCGCGCGGAATTTTTATTCACAATCTCTCACCCAATGACTAGCATAATGTTTTGTAACTGTTCACGGGTCTGCACTGATACAGAACCGGAAGCAGTGGCGACCGGGTCCATGCATCATACGGCGTTTACCCGATGGCTATCCTTGCCGTTTTGCATCGGCTGAGCGCCCTAAGGCATAGGTGGTTGAGCAATGACGAAATTTGAAATCAGGAATCGGGCGGAAACCCGGAGCGTTTCCAGCCATTAGCCGGTGGTTGAGGGCAGCGATACCACCGGAACGCACACCATGAAAACCGGCGTACCCCGGGTGCAAGCACGCGCCGTCCAGCCCGGCCATTCAATCAAGATATTTTGGATCACAGTCAATGTAAGCGCCGTATGGCACATAGCCCGGTCTCTACCGCGCACATATAGATGGCCCCGATTTATTGAGAAGTTACATTAGCTCTATATAAAGACGCTTTGTTGAGTTGCATACACCCCCTTGAAAATAACTCCGGCGAAACAGAACCGGGATCTGTAGCGACCGGGTGCGCCCCGCCTCGGCTACCCGCCGGCGTAGACCAATTATACGACGCCGCCAACGACCGCGGCAAGAAAGAAATGCGCTGACTGAAGTTCGATCCTAAGAAACGCGCGGATGCCAAAATCCAGTCCCGCGGGGTCCTAAAGTTTGTACGTTTGTAAGGAGTGGGTTACCGCGTTCAATCCCAAGCTCCGAAGGAGCGCTCTATAATAGCCAGGGGCAAGCGCAGCGCAGCCCCTGGAAAGAAAGCGTCCCCAGTACGTCAGCCCTGAAAGGGCGCACTAAGGGAGATCAATTCCTAGGCCGCCGTCGATTTCTTCCATACGTATTCATCGAGCCGAAGGGTATCCCGCCCTTTCAGGGCTTATAACTTATGTACTCGTACATACCAGGGGCTGCGCTGCGCTTGCCCCTGGCTATTATAGCTAGCTCCTTAGAAACTTCCCCAGTTTCATTGTTGTTCTGAGTGTCGTTTTACGACAAGTTGGGGGACTCCTTAGAAACTTCGTAACCGTTCACGGGTGGTGGATACCCCCAGCTTCCGCTGGGGGTCTCTTGTGTGGTCTCAGTGAACCCCGTGAACAGTTACTAAACTTCCTTAGTTTCATCTTGGTATCTGCTTGCCGTCTTCGCAAGCTGGGGGGCTCCTTCAGAGCTCTGCGAACCAGCTTCGGGCTATGGCGGGGCGCTCGCTCGAAGTTGTGCGGACGAAAGGATCGCGCGGGATTGTGACCAATGTCCAAACTCCAGAGCCCCCCTGCGGGGCCGGCACCGCTACCGTCTGATTGGCTTATGTTCGAATCTGAGTTCCGCGAAAAAAAGCTTGTTTCACCAATGGCGTTGCTGTATGATGAATGCGGTCTATTTCAATAGACTTGAGTTTGGCAAAGAAAACCTTTGGCTGATATCATATTCTCGGGCTTGTCTGCTTAAAGTGAGTTTCCTCGGGTAATGAAGCGAATGTCCCTCAGCAGGGCGTTCGCGGAGTGGGCAAGAAAACAGCGCGATCGGATGATATCCAAAATTCTTCTCTTGAGTAATTAGTTTTTGGGGGGACGTGGTCTTCGGCCACGGGCCTACCAAGAAACGCTTTCGCTGTGAAATTTCTCGGGGCGCCGGCGGCCGTAATTGCCCGTGGCGGTCATGGGTCAAAGACGGATGAAACTCGCATGGTCCGGGTTTTACTCGGTCGCTTCCGCGCTTGGTTCTGTTAGGCCGAAGTTCTTTTCGGAAGAAGTTGTTCATGCCCCTTGGTGGGGCGCCACGACGAATGTAAATAGCAACGACACGCCTGGGAGCGCCGGCATCCTTGTCGGCCAGAGTGGACGCGGTCCGCGACAGGACTCGCCCCGACGGTAGTCGGGGCGCTCCCAGGTATTTTCGAAGGAGGTTGTTTATGAAGACTTGCCTGCAGGTAATTCGTAGCCTGGTTTGGTTGTTAACTTTGAGCGCCGGCTCGTTATTGTTTGCGCAGTGGCCCCAATGGGCCCATGATCCTCAGCATACTAGTTTCCTTTCCGACGTCACTGGACAGCCGGTTTCGGCCATACGTTGGTCTTTGGATATCGATAACACGGTTCCGCCTGAGCCTCGCATTATCGAGATTCATTACGCTTCACCGCTGATCGACGCTACCAATACGATCTACATGACAAAGAAAGAACGAACACCGGATTTGGTCATCCATCGTAAAGTCATGAAGATTACATCCACGGGATCGATCCTTTGTAACTATGAGAGCGATTACGTTCCGCCTCCCTCGGCGTGGGAGCCGGTGTTCCATCCGGTTTTGGTAAACGGCAATCTGTACGTGCCGGGCGCCCGAGGAGTTTTGCACGTCGTGGATACGGCCGATTGTACCAGAATCGATACCTTATCGCCTTATGAAATGCCCGAGGATCCCACGATTCGTCAGCAACTGCTGACCACGGTTTTTGTGGCCGGCGCTCCGATGCTTGATGATGCCGGCAATATTTTCTATACAATGTTGGTCCGCGCGGGAGCTCCTTTGGGTTTAGAAAATCAACTGGTAAAGATCTCGGGCGAGGACGGTACGATTTCTACCGTGACGGTAGAAGAACTCATGGGTGAGCCCGCGTTCTTGCCGGCCTTGAATGCCGCGGTGGCCGTGGCGCCCGATGGGACCATATACATGGGCGTACGGAAACCGGGAATTATCCCTAATGGTTGGTTGGTGGCTATTAATGCGGACTTGACGTTCAAGTGGAAAGGGTCCATGTCTTCCGACCCCGCGCGTGTGGCTATCATTAACGATCTATCGTCCTCGTGTCCCGTGGTCGGTCCCGATGGCCGCGTATTTTATGGGGGGGTTAACACCAACGAACAGTCCGCCGGCTACCTCTATGCCTTCTCGCCGAGCGGTGAATTTCTGGGGTCCTTTGACTTCGGATGGGACATCACTCCGGCGATTTATCCGGATCCCGATGGCGATCCAACACACTACCATTTGGTGCAAAAATACAATCGCTACTTGAGCCGCCGTTACTATATGGTTTCGATCGACCCTAACACGATGGAGAGGGAGTGCCAGTGGGAGTTGGTCGGCCGCGAATGGTGTATTAATGCGCCGGCGATCGACAAGGATGGCGCCGTCTATACTAATGGTGAGGACGGCTATCTTTATCGACTCACCGGGATGTATCCCGCCGCCGATGGGAGCTGCAATCCGCAGATGACCAGAATCTCATTGGATCGGGCTCGTGATGCCGCGTACACGCCGCTGGCGTTGGGTCCGGACGGAACGGTTTACACTTTGAATAACGGAAGGATGTTTGCGGTAGGCAATCCGGCCAACGAATAGCGGCCCGCACGACCTTCTGAACGACTTCGAGTTATTCCTCCCACGATGGGGCGGGCCTGCATGCTCGCCCCTTTCACCAAACTAATTAATCTCTCAATGACCCGCCATAGACCTTTCTGCGATACTGTATAAGTTTCTCACGCCGGAGTTTGTGTAACCCGCTCCGATTTTGTAGGAATTGTTGTAACTGTTCACGGGGATCGGGGGTCAGGGATCAGGGGCCAAGGGCTCGGTGGTACCGATGAGTGTTAGTATCTGACAAGATGAAATTGTGCTGAAACGGGCAAACTATTTTTTGGAGGTAGCATTCCACGCTTTATTCATGTAGATGCGGCTTCCAGCCGCATAACGCAAGAAAAGCGGCAAGATGCCGCTTCTACTTTGCGGGTATTTGACGGTTTCCAAGCGCCTCCAACTTTTTGAATTTTACCTGTTTGGTTCCGGCTCGTCCGGGTTAGGAATTATTGTGATTTAGAGATTGGGTAGTGGGGCGGATGCTTAACGGATTGCGGACGGTTTGGAAAAGAAATCCAATCAATATCGCCCGACCCCCATGAACAGTTACGAATTGTTTAACAGACGGACAAGGGTCTCGTGCTATAATCGTTTTCATAGCACTCCGGCGTGGCTCACCGTTGCAGCTTCGATCCGGGGATGCTGCTTTTGCCTGGAGGAAAAACCGTGTTGAAAGCCAAAGCGTTGATCGTTATCATCGGTCTTTTATTAATTTCGGTTACTGTTTTGGTCGAAGGATTCTTCGCGCCGGGTTGGGCGGCGTCAACGACCTCTTGCCCAAAGGATGCAAGTGCGCAAGCGAACTCCTTTGAAGAGCGCCGCGCCCGCTGCGACTTTGAGGCCGGCGCGACCGTCCTGGAATCGCTGGGAATTGGCGATGAGGAACGGGCCGCCATTCTCATCGAGCATATCATTATTTTAATGCAGGAGAATCGGTCCTTTGATCACTATCTTGGCCGCCTGCCGCAATTCGGTCACACCGACGTGGAAGGAATTCCGCCGAACTATACCAACCGCGACGGTCGAGGCGGAACCGTAAGCCCGGCCCATGCCACAACCACCTGCATAAGCCCCGACACTCCGCATAGCTGGACGGCCACACACAACGCCTGGAACGGCGGCGCCATGGATGGGTTTTACATTGCGGCGTCGGTCTCGCGGCAAGACGGGCAACGCGCGCTGGCCTGGTATGACGAAAGCGATATTCCCTTCTACTACTGGCTCTATTCCACGTACTCGATGGCGGACCGTTTTTTCTGCCCGGTGTTGGGCCCCACGTGGCCGAATCGCGATTACCTCTATGCGGCAACGTCCGACGGTGTGAAAGCCAATAACCGCGTCATCACGGTGCGTAATATTTTTGATGCGCTCAACGATGCCGGCATCGCATGGGGCATTTATGTTGATCGAACGCCCCGCCAGAATTGCATTGGCTTTTCCAGATCAACGCCGGGCGTTTACTCCACGGCGGCCTTCTACGAAGCCTTAGCGGATGGGTCGCTTCCCCAGGTCGTGTTCATTGACGGTACGGGCCCCGATCAAGACGAGCATCCTCCCAACGACATAAACAAAGGCGAAAATTGGGTGCGCGACGTCTATTTGGCGGTTACACAAAGCCCTCTTTGGTCGACCACAGCTCTCTTTCTCACCTACGACGAGGGTGGAGGGTTCTTCGATCATGTCTCGCCGCCCACGACCTGCCCGCCGACTCACGATGCCGCCACGGTCAGGGACTTTAGCCAGCTCGGCGTTCGTATTCCCGCGGCGGTTATTTCCCCTTTTGCGAAACCGGGATACGTCTCGCACATCGACCACGAGACGACGTCCATTACCCGCTTTATCGAGTTGATCTATGATTTACCAGCGTTGACGGCTCGAGACGCCAATGTGGATGCCATGCTGGACATGTTTGATTTTGAGAATCCACAATTCCTTACGCCGCCCAGCAACCCACCGGCGGCAGGCGGCGGCGGATGCCGGTAATCCGATGGCGCCTACTGTCGTCGCCGTGCCACACTACGAAACCCGCTTAACCAGTAGCGACCAAGAGTACATGGTACGCGCTGTTATTTTTACAGCACGAGCTATGGACCTGCGCCGATTGTGGTATCATTAATAATAGCGAATATTATTAATTGACCTCTTCTGCCGCTGAAACGGCCCGGCGCTGAGCCGCGTGACTATCGGTGGCTCGTCGGGCATTTTCAGTCAGGCGCTTAGATGGATTGACAAAGATCGCGTCTAAGCGAAGGAGGAATATGACCGACCCGTTGATTTCTCTCAAAGGCGAACATCGTGTGATTGAGCGTGCCTTACACGCGCTCAAGGGTATGTGTTTGCGGTTAGAGGGTGGGAAACCGGTTGAGCCGGAAGCTCTCTTAAAGTTGCTTGATTTTATCCACATATCTTGTTATCGCGGCCTTCATCAGCCGGCGGAAAAATGCCTTGTCCGAACGCTCCTCGAGCGTGGCGTTCAGTTCAAAGGCGGTCCGCTTGATAATATTCTTTTCGAACATGAGGTGGAGCGACGCCTGGTGGCCGACCTGGACAGCTCGGTAGCGGCTTACAACCGCGGCGATCCGTACGCCTCCCAACCATTGATCAACACGGCGAACCATTACGTTGATCTGATGTCCGACCACATTCGGAATGAAGAGCATGTTCTATTCGATATCATGTCCAAAGTATTCGAAGATCAATCTATTGCTTTGCTCAACATGGTTTTTGAGCCATCGGATCAAGAGTTGGGCGGCGCTGCATGTGAACTATTCGAGCGAATGGTGACGGATCTGGAAAGAGGCTGGGCCGCCTGATCAGCGAAGGCCATGGGCGTGGGGCTCGCCCTCCTATCCGTGGCGGCGGTTCAATCGTCCCGACAGCGTCGGGACGGAAAGGGTTTCCGCCGCCGGACCTACCGTGCCTTGAAAGGCACGGCTAAAGTCATTAGGCCGCTAGGCGGCCGGTTTATCCAGCCATCGGTTTAGCGCTAATGTTCGGGTAATGATCAGCCCCAACCCGGAAGAGTCGGACCTAATCAGGCAAAATTCAAAAAGATGAAGGCGCTGGAAAACTGTCAAATACCCGTATGAATAAACGTGAACGCTACCTCCAAAAAATATCGTGCCCGATTCAGCACAATCTCATCTTGTCAGACTCTAAGGCCTGCCACCCTTCCATCAATTCAAAAGGACATATTGCTTGGACTTCGCATTTCAGGTAAGATTCATACACCTTGCCAAGGCATGGTCGCCCGGCGCAGAAAGGAAGGAGACTTTATGCCGAAGCGCCAATTATATAGCGAAGATCCCCGCGACGTGTTTGAAAACCTCCCACTATTACCTCCGCAGAAGACCTTTGACCTGCTATCCAAGCACCATTACAAAGGGCAGGAAGTCGCTCGTAAGGATTTTCCTCTAATTGGTAGAGACCGAAGTGGTCGCCGAATTAGCGTAGTCGTGCCGCACAGAGGCCGGCAGATTTCTGGAGAGATGGCCGCTTCGTTGGCGGGCCGGCCGGCGCGATTATTTATTTGCGGATGGATGCTTCATGTTTAGGGCGCAATCTGAAATTCATCGAATACTGGTACGCGGAACTAATTGGGTAGGTGATTCGGTGATGACCATTCCGGCGTTGCGCGCCTTGCGCCGTCGCTTTGCCGAGGCCGAGATCACATTGATGGTGCGACCTTGGGTTAGTGATTTGTTCATCGGCGCGTCCTTTATAGATCGTGTACTGCTGTATGACAAAAACGGCCCGCACAAGGGGTTGCGCGGGCTGGGCTGTGCCGTTTCGATGGTCCGCACTAAGCGCTTTGATATGGCGATTCTATTTCAAAACGCGCTCGAGGCGGCGCTGATCGTTCATTTGGCCGGAATCCCCCAACGGGTCGGATACGCCACAGATGGGCGTGGCTGGCTGCTGACGCATAAGGCCGGTTTTGCGCCGGCTTTGCGGGGTCGTCACCAGATTTATTACTATCTGGGAATTCTCTCAGGCTCCGGACTAGTAGAATCGCCACCCTGGCTCGCCGCCAATTTTACCCCTGACATTTCCTTAGCGGTCACTGACGAAGAGCTGAAACGCGTAGACATCTTGCTCGGCGAATTAGGGGTCGATCCCTCTAAACGGCTGGTCGGGCTTAACCCCGGCGCTTATTTCGGGCCGGCTAAACGATGGACCAGCGATCGCTACGCCGCCCTCGCCGATTGTATGATTAGAGATGCCCATGCCGAAATCGTGATATTCGGCTCCGCCGGGGAGCGCCGCATCGCTGAGGAAATCTCGAGCCAAATGCATTATCAACCCAAAAGTTTGGCGGGTCGCACTACCTTGCGCGACTTGATGGCTGTCCTACGCCGCTGCCGTTTACTGATTACGAACGATTCCGGTCCCATGCATTTGGCCGCCGCTCTAAACGTGCCCCAGCTTGCAATATTTGGCTCGACCGATCCTGGGGCTACCGGCCCCTACAGCACGAACGCCACTGTAATCCAGCATGCCGTGTCTTGTAGCCCTTGTCTTCTGCGTGAATGCCCCATCGATCTGCGTTGCTTTACTTCAATTTCCGTTGAGGAAGTCTACGCCGCCGCGCGACGAAAACTGGACACTTCTCGACCGGTCCTTTAGAATTACAGGGGCGGGGCGATTACTCACAAATCGTGAAGAGAGGAGAAGGGTATGTGTACAATGAATGTTTTTCGCAACGTTGTTTTTCTGTTGCTCCTCATAACAGGACTGCTTTACCTGGGGTGCTCCACACAGAAGACTACCGGCGAGCTATCGTCGCCCAAGTCGGAAGGCGCGCCCGGTGAAAGCGTAAAGATTGCCGGCCTCGAGCCCAGCCTTGGTGGCCGCGGCGCGACGGTAATCATTAACGGATTCGGGTTCAGTGAGGATCCCGCACAACTCTTGGTTCAATTTGGGGCAACGCGCGCCGTCATTAAGAATTCCGGAAGTAAAGTTGTGGTGGCCGTGGTCCCTCCCTCCATTATGGATGGCAAATACAAGGTGTCCATCACTAATACCAAACTCAACCGAACCAGCAACACGGCCGAATTCCAGGTGCATGGGGACGCGCAGGCCATGACCGCGGCGAGCCCTACAGTCGGCACATCGGCGGGAGCAGGGAGCGCCGCGGCGGAAACTAGAAAGGCTCCCATAACGGTTCCCACCGGTACTCCATTAAAGGTACGCTCCGTGGACGCTATTAGAAGCGACAAGAATAGCGTGGGCGATACCTTTGAGCTGACCTTGGATGAACCGTTAGTGATCAACGGGCAAACCGTGGCTCGCAAAGGCAGCCAGGTCGTTGGCCGTATCACACAAGCTAAGGGTTCCGGTCGTGTCAAGGGACGAGCCCGGCTGGGATTCACACTGGTAAGTTTGAAACCCGGCGGACAAAGCCAGAGCTATGCTATACAGACCAATCAAGTGGCGAAGGAGGCGCCTGGTACTAAAAAGCGAGATGCGGCCATTATTGGCGGGGGCGCCGGTGTGGGCGCCGCAATTGGCGCCATTGCCGGCGGCGGCAAAGGCGCGGCTATCGGCGCGGCGGTGGGCGGCGGCGGTGGCACAGGGGCTGTGCTCGCCACCAAGGGAAAGGAAGTCGTGTACCCACCGGAGACTTCATTTACACTTAAGCTACGCGCGCCGTTGACCATTCCATGAGTTCATTGGTGGCGCCGCGATCTTAAAGAAAGGGATGGGATTCGCGCGCGATGACGCTCGGCTCAAGCCGGTCGAGGGATGCTTCGTCCAAGCCGGAGGCTTGATAGCCATTAGCCGGTGGTTGGGCGTAGCGATACCACCGGTCAACGAATGAAAAACGGATGCACCCCGGAGGGGTGCGAGCAAGGGCCAAACGGCTCGTGCTTGCACCCCTCCGGGGTGCGCTGGTTTTCATCGCCTGCGTTCCGGTGCTGTCGCTGCGCTCAACCACCGGCTAATGGCTAGAAACCCTCCGGGTTTCCCCGCGATGCCGACTAAAGCGACTTCGCCCCGATCATCACGGATTGAGATGAACTTGTGAAATTCACCGGAAGCATCATCAGAACAATGAAACTCAAACGTGATTCCTGATTTCAAATTTCGTCATTGTTCCGTGACGGCTGCTATGCGATTACTGACGGTTTTTTCGGTTTTGTTTTATTTCGCCGCCGGAGCAGGGATCATATTCTTTATTACTAATTTTAAATTGATTTCCAAGCGTACTAAATTGTTCCTATTGAATGCTTCGTATTTGTCGGCTATGCTGGGCTTGCTGCTTACCCGCCTGGCTCACGGCTATTTTTCCCCGATGAGTTTAGTGACGCTGCTGTCGCTGATGTCGAGCTATGTGGCTTCGATTTATGCCGTTAAGATGCGCAAATGAGTCCGGAATAGGCGACTCTAAACAGTACTTGCTACGTAACTGTTAACGGGGATCGGGGGTCAGGGATCAGGGGCCCGGTGTACCGATGACTAATAAGAATTATTGTGATTAAGCGATTGTGTCGTGGGGCGGATGCTTACTGGGTTGCGGAAGTCTTTGGAGAAGAAATCCAAGCAATATCGCCCGATCCCCGACCCCTGACCCCCGTGAACAGTTACGTTGCTTCTTCTTCTTTTTCCCCTTGTCCAACACCTTCAAGCCTTCCGTGGCCCCTTCGATGGCCGCGCGGGTGATGTTGGCCGCTTCCTTCACGGAGTTATACAGGCTCTCGTCCTTCTTAGCCACTGCCATCTGCTCCGCTTCATCAAGGTCGGGCCGCGATTTTCCGGCGAAATTCTTAAGCAACGACAAAGCCTTGACCAGCTTCTTTGTCTCGGTTTTTCTGTAAAGGATGGCTTCATCAATATTGGCCTCGACCGCTTTGAGGCAGCGACCAAAGCCGTGTATGAGATCGGCGGGCGCGTAAAACTCCATGGGATCGCCTTCTTTCGATTCGATCCCCTTCATCCGCTCTTTGAAGGTAACCATGCGCATGGCTGCGAACTTCAAGTACAGTTCGGCGCGCTGATCAATTTCTTGTGCCTCGCGGATTTGCTTGATCTCCTTGGCGAGCAGAAACTCCCGACCGACCATGGGCCGCGACAGAAGCAGGGTGGTCAGGATTAAGTAGAGCCATTTTTGTACGGGGCGGCGGCCCTTATGACGAAAGCCGCGGCCGCCTTTCGTCCGTACGCTAGGTTCGATTTTTGTCGGCGCAACTAGACGGCTTTCCCGGTTATGTCGCATTTCGTTTGGTATCGGAAGTTTGATCATAAGAAATGCTCGGATGCCAAACTCCAGTCCCGCGGGGTTCTGGAGTTTGGGCATTTGTAGGGAGTGGGGTACCGCTTATAATCCAAAGCTCCGAAGGAGCGAGCTGTAATAGCCAGGGGCAAGCCCAGCGCCGCCCCTGGAAAGAAACCTTCTCCAGCAAGCCAGCCCTGAAAGGGCGCACTAATAGAGATCAATTCTTAGGCCGCCGTCGTTGTCTTCCATACGTATTCATCGCGCCGAAGGGTATCCCGCCCTTTCAGGGCTTATAACTTATATAATCTTACATACCAGGGGCGGCGCTGCGCTTGCCCCTGGCTATTATAG
>JACOSC010000231.1 GCA_016179055.1 Acidobacteriota bacterium | reverse complement strand
GGTGCTTGGTATACCAGAGGCCCTAGCGCTGAAGATGAGATGATAATGCAGCATCAAATGAGTAGATGACCTCACGGCACCCCTGCCGGGGTGCCGGTGTACTAGGGGACTTGCCGACCTGGGGCGGCGCTCCGCTTGCCCCAGGCTAATGTCCCGGCGCCCCTCTGGGGCGCTCTGGAGATTGGACATTTCAAAGAGCAAGTATTAGCGGCCAATCACGATTGTTGGCGAGCTTTAGCGACACGCAGAACAACGATGAAACTGGGGAAGTTTCTAAGGAGCGAGAAATAATAGCCAGGGGCAAGCGCAGCGCCGCCCCTGGAAAGAAAGCGTCCCCAGCTCGACAGCCCTGAAAGGGCGCACTAATGGAGATCAATTCCTACACCAGCGCCACTCGTTAGCGCACGTATTGGCCCTAATTTCTATCCCGTGGCTGCGGTTCAAGCGTCCCGATAGCGTCGGGAGGGAAGGGATTTCAGCCGCCGGACCTGCCGTGCCCGAAAGGCACGGCTACAGTCATTAGGCCGCAACGCGGCCGGTTTAGTCCGAGGTGAGACCGGGCTTCGGGCACCGAGTTAATCCATGCCAATGGAGGACGCCATACGCTCATCAAATCGGCAGTGATCGCACATGGCCAGGCGACGATTCCATAGGGATGAGTGCTAGGCTCCACCTTGCGAGCGCGGCAACCACGGCCCGCCAGGAAAACCAAATCGATCATATTACAAGTGCCAACAAAAGTCAGCATAATTTACTTGGCACAGGAATAAAAGGACGCCACGGAAGTCCCGACGTTGCAGTTCAAGGTGATATCTATTATATTTTCTCCGTAACTGCTCAGCCCATGGCGGCGGTTCCGTATCGGCGGGGTAGCCTAATGCGTGGGTGTTTGAACAATTACGAAATTTAAATCAGGAATCGCTCCGAAACCCGGAGGCTTGGTCGAAGGCGGGACTGAACAGTTACTTTTCTCCTTGCTTATGAAAGTTCGTTGGCGCGTTTTCGGTATAGGACTGTTGCTCGGTCTATGCGGCCTGTTGGTCGCCGTCATCATCCTCAGCCAAAGTCGGTGGGTGGCCGGCATCGTAAAGCAAAGGATCCTGCAAGTCGCCGATCACGATTACCGTTTGTCTTTGAAGATTAAACATTTGAATATTGATGTCCTCGGCCGAACACTAACTCTAAACGGATTGGAGATCTCCTCGAAAAGCCGTTCCGACGCGCCGCCGATATTTACGGCCAAGCAAATCACGCTGCGTTATCGCCTCCTAAACATTTTTACACGGGCCCTCGCGCTGGAAGAATTGCGCGTGCAGCAACCGGTCCTACGCGTCGCCTGGGGTGTGGACAACCTTTTTTTTGGCGACGCGCCGGCGGCTCGTCCATCGATGGACCATTTGTTTAACTACTCCATACAGAAGCTCATTATACGCGATGGAAAAATTGAGTTGGAGGATCGCACGATTCCTTGGAGCTGCCAATTTGAAAGCTGGGCATCGGAGGCCGCTTACCGCGGCCCGGAAGGAAAATATGACATACACTTGGCCTTTGCCCATGGCCGAATCGCGTGGGAGCACGAGGCGCTGGTTGACGTCGGCGTCGAGGCGCACGTGGAATGGTCGCGTCAAGCGCTGCGTCTGCGCTCGTCGCAAGGGCGCGTGCCGGGTTTAAGCCTCCGCGGATCGCTGGATGTCAGCTCGTTTCGCCCATTGCGCTATACCGGTTACTTTGACAGCGATATATCTCTGGCTGATCTGCAAAGCCATGCCGATTGGCTGCGGCGATTCCAGGACCGCTTGCCCACGCACGGTTTTTTCAAAATAAATGGAACGATCGTTGGAGACGATGGCGAGGTCGCCGTTGCGGCCGAGTGGCAAGCGCCCTCGTTGACTTGGCGGGAGCTGCTCTTTGAAAATGTCACGGCAACCTTGGCGATGGATTCCCGCGGCCTGAAGGTTTCTCGATTGCGAGCGACCGTCGCCGGCGGTACCATTCAGGTGGATTACCAATGGCTTTTCCGGCAGGCCGGCGATAGGATGACGCCGGGGGGACGATCCGTGCTGCACTGCACATTGGACTCCGTGGCCGTAAGGCCGCTGGTTTACGCGCTCTGGCAAAAACGCATTCCCCTCGACAGCCGCACTACCGGACACGGCCGCTTTGATTGGGCCGGCCACCAATTTGATCGCATCTCGGGCGATGGGGAATTCACCTTTGCCGCCCTCAACCATCCGCATCCCCGGGAGTCTATACCCCTTTCGGGACGAACTTCTTTCCTCATGGACCAAGGTCATCTGAGCGTGAGACCGAGTCTAATAGAATACGGATCCATTCACAGCGAGCTCAGTGGGCGTATCAGCCGGAGCGGCGAGTGCGAACTGGCCCTGGCGGCCCGCAGCGAGGATGCCGATGACGTATCGCGCCGACTATCGTTCTTTGGCTTTGATCTTGGACGATCCGCGCCGGAAGCGCGGGTCGGCGGCGCGTTCAAATTTGAGGGCAGCTTGCGGGGGCGCTTCAATCAACCTGAGCTGGCCGGCCAATTGAAAGTGGCGACCGTTGAATACAACCGTGAAAGCTGGCAAGAATTCAGCACGACTCTGAATTGGACGGTGGGGCGCGTGCGTTTTATAAACGCCGCAGCCCGCCACGGAGAGGCGGAAGTACACAGCGACCTGTCGGTGGAATGGCCAGACCGGCTGGTCGTCGACGCACGCTTGCTCGACGTTCCCCTCAAAGCACTCAAGAGCTTGGCCGTGCGCAGCGGCCGTATCGCGGAAGCGTTTAATTACCCGGTTGAGGGACTGGTTTCCGGACACGTGCATATTTCCGGCGCGGTAGCCGAGCCAAGTGTACAGGCGCGTGTTGCCATGAAATCCCTGGTTTGTTTTGGTCAGCCGCTCGACAAAGCCCGCGCCGAGATCCGCTATAGTAATTCGCAAATCGAAGCGCAAGCGGTTTCCATACAGAAGGGCGCGACGTCAATGACCGTATACGGATTCCTGAACCTCGAACAGCGACGCTTTCAAGTGAAGGGAGCGTTACGCGCGTTGCGCCTGTCTGACGTGGTAAATATGATGCGTCCCCTTCATATCTCGTCTCAGGCCGCAGCCCTTTCCTTAGAGGGCATTGCCAATGCCGAGTTTGAGGCCAGCGGCTCCATGGATGATCCGGTCATACGCGCTAAGACTGAAGTAAAGGATATAAACTGGCGTCGTATACCCATCGGGTCGATTAATATACTAGCGACCGGCCGCGGTCAAACTCTGCGATTCCGTGCTGCGCTGCAAGGGGGGCCCCATAGCGCCACGGCCACAGGGACTATATCGGCGACCGATCTCTGGCCGTTGGAGATGAGCATCGACGCCAAAAGCCTGTCGATACCCAGGCTGCTGGCGTTTGTCGCCGTACCGGCCAAACCGGTCGAAGGCGAAATGAGCGGCACGATTACGGCGGCACTGTCCCTTAGAGAGCCGGCCCAAACGCTGGTGGGGTCAGCGCACATTACGCGGGCGCGCGTCAAAGCCGAACCTTACTGGGTTGAAAACGCCGGCGATTTGATCCTTACCTACCGCGCCGATGAAATCGTTTTGCAGAAATTTCGCTGGCGACATCAGGGAACCGAGCTGGAAGTTGCGGGATCGTTTGGGATGAAAGAAAACGGCGGCCTCAATTTAAAACTCCTGGGCACCGCGCAATTGGAGCTCTTGAACACGTGGTTGCCGAACATGAAGGCCGCAGGGACGGCCGCCGTGCAGGTGCTGATAACCGGAACTCGTGCGCATCCTAATATTGTTGGAGAAGCCAAAGTGACCAGAGCCAATCTGCAGGCGCCGGATTGGCCAACGCCCATTTTCGATACCGAGGCCCACATTAAATTCACCGCCTCGCAGGCGCGTCTCACAGGAATCAAAGCCCGGACAAAATACGGTCTTGTACAGGGCGACGGTGCGGTTTTCCTCAAAGGATTCAAACCGCAACAGTGGGCCGTTGACTTGCGCGGAAACAACCTACGCATTCCCGAACCGGAAGGATTCGTTTCGATGGTTAATGCCGACGTGTCGCTGCTGGGCGGAGAACGCGCACAGTGGTTAAGGGGTCGCGTCACCATCAACAGCTCCGTGTATAAGAAGAAGATTGAACTGTCCGACCTTATTCTGGCACATTCCAAGACTGACATGACAACGCCGGCGCCGGTTAATACATCACCGTTCTTCCTGGACCTTGATATACGCGGAGCGGAGACCATTAAGGTGCGCACTAACTTCGCCGATATTGTGGGCAGCGCGGATTTGCGCTTGAAGGGAACATGGCAAAGCCCCGTTTTGCTGGGGCGGCTCACCATCTCACAGGGCAGCCTGAACCTGCAAGATTATCGCTATCACATTAACAACGGGGCGATAAACTTTAGCGATCCCCGTCGCACCACGCCTGTACTACGATTACAGGCTGAGACTACGGTTAAAGCGTATACCGTCACGCTGGAGATTAGCGGACCGCTGAATAAATTGACTCTCAGTGTGCGCTCGGACCCGCCGCTGTCCACCGTGGAGGTGCTGAACCTGCTCGCCGCCGGGCAAGAACCCGTTGGAACGGCGGCTCATGAAGTCGCCCCCTCGGCCTTACTGGGTGAAATGCTATTGAAGGAATGGGAAGCGCGCGCCGGTCGTGTGGTCGGGTTAGATCGATTGACGATCGATCCCTTTGCGGTCGGCGGTATTGCCAACCCGACGACTCGGCTGACGTTGCAGAAGCAGATTAATCGCAATCTCAGCGTGACTTATTCTACGAGTTTGGCGGAAAGCCAAGAGAATGTTGTGCTGGTTGAATACTTGTTGAGCGACCGGTTGGCGATCGTCGCGGCGCGGGACGAACGCGGTAAACTCGGGCTGGATTTCAAAATCAAGAAGCGATTCTAAATGCCCATCCAAAACGGATTGTTGGTTCGAACCCTACCTTGGCGGAAGCGCCGATTCCTGGTCATTGCCTTGATTCTTTTTGGACAGATCGCCACCGCCGGTGGCGGCGTGGAGGATTTTGACGGGAAGCGGATCGCGCAGGTCATCGTTCGCGTGGACGGGCGCGACGAAAGCAGGGACTTGGCGATGTTGCAAGAGTTGCTCTTGGTTCGCCAGGGCGCGCTTTACTCGAACGAGGCTGTCCGTTCCAGTATTTATCGCCTTTTCAGCACCCGTCAACTGGCGGACGTACAGGTCGAGGCGCGTGAGGATAAGGACCGGAACGTGGAGGTTATTTTTAATCTGGAGCGCCGGCGGCTCGTCAAGGACGTAAAATTTGTTGGCCAGTCCAAACTGAAGACCAGACGCTTGCAAGAAGCCTTGCTCTTCAAACCAGGCGACCCGTTCGATGAAAAATCGCTCACGTTGTCGGAAGCCCGGCTGCGTCAGGCCTATCAGCGCCGCGGGTACACGCAGGCCGAAGTCAAATCGGAGTGGTATACAGATAAGGATACGGCGGAAGTCTTCGTGCGTTTTTATCTGCGGGCCGGGCCACGGGCTCGCCTTCGGCGATTCGATGTAATCGGCGATCTATCGGCGCTGTCTGCGGCCGACCGGGCCCGCTTGATTGTTTCACGGGCGGGCGCCCCATACTCGGAGATCGATCTGGTTGAAGACGTCGAAAGGTTGCGGGCATTTTATCTAGCCAAGGGATATTTCTCCGCCGATATTCGGTTGATCGAAAATCAATACCTCCCGGCTCAACAGGGGTTTGTCGCGGTGATACGTATGGACCCCGGACCCTACACGGAAATCGCCGTCGAAGGCTTTCCGGTGCCGGCCAAGGCCATACGAGAGCTCTTGCCTCTCTATGAGGCGCGCAGCCTTGAAGCGGTCTACCTGGATGAAGGGCGAAGCAACCTTAAACGTTATGTGCAAAGCCAGGGTTATTATTTCGCGCAAGTGGAATATACCGGCCTCAGCCCGAATCCAATAAGCGCACAACGTCTTGTCTACTTCATTGTGCCGGGCGAGAAACGGTCTCTCGCGACGGTCCATGTGACGGGCAATCAGCATATGGATAGTGCGTCGCTGCTTAAGCTTGTCGAGATTCATGCCGACCGTCGCTTCTCCCGCTCCGGCTATAGCAGCGAGACTCTTGAGAGAAGCAAGAATCGACTTACGGATTATTATCACTCAAAGGGTTTTCTTAATGCCCGAGTGAAAGAAACGCGCTTCGCGCCGGCCGGCCAACGCCAAGTTAAGCTGATTCTCGATGTTGAGGAAGGCCCGTTGTTTCTAACGCGGTCTTTGAAATTATTTACGCAGTCGGCCAGCCTGCTGCCGGCCTTGCGTGGGCAACTCACTTTGCGCATCGGGGAACCTTTCTCGTATGGCCGTATCGCCGACGATCAAAACATCGTGCTGGCGACGCTGGCCGGGCTTGGCTACCAAGAGGCCCGTTTCGAGGCCCGCGTACAATTTGACTCGGAGCATGGCGCCGCGGCCACCTATGAGATTAACGAGGGCGAACGATTCGACATTGATAGTGTTGTACTCCTCGGCAACCGGCGCACACGGGCCGCAACCATTGCTCGTCACCTATCGTTGCAGAGCGGCGAGCCATTTTCCTTGGAGAAGGCTCTGGCCGGCGAACAGGCCCTTTACGATACGGGCCTCTTTAAAAAAGCCGAAATTCGGACCAGTCCTTCGTATCACGAACTAAATCGGGTCAACGTGTTCGCCGACGTGGAAGAAGCCAAGCCTTATGTACTCGCCTACGGGTTTGGCTATCAAGAGGTCGACCGCGTTAGGGGCTTGCTGGAGATCACCAATAACAACGTATGGGGGACGGAACGATCGATCAGCGCTCGCCTGCGTAGCGGCTTTCGCGAGCAGCGCGCCCAGTTAGTTTACGATCAGCGCTGGGTGTTTGACAAAGACTTGCCTCTTAGGGCCTCCCTCTTTGCCGAGCGCACGCAACGATTTGGGTTCAAATCGCAGAGCGTAACCGGGCTGCTACAGACGGAATATAAGCAGACGGCGTTCACCTCGTGGTTTTTTCGTTACAGTTACAAGAACATCCGCCTGTTTGACCTGACCATTCCACTCGAGCGCATCCGCCGGCAGGACCGCCCCGTAAACCTGGGCACCTTTTCTGCCGCGTTCTTGCGCGATCGACGGGACGATTTGCTGGATGCGACAAAAGGCGTCTATACGAGCTTGGACGTCTCATACAGCCCGTCGGAGCTGGGGTCGAGCGTGCATTTTGCAAAGGTATTTGGCCAACAACAGTATTTCCGGCCCTTGGGTAGAGGTTGGGTATGGGCGGGATCCGCTCGTATCGGCGTAATCAAAGCTTTTACACAGAGTGGACTGGCGCCGATCAGCGAGCGCTTCTTCGCGGGCGGCGGTAATTCATTGCGTGGTTTCCCGCTGGACCGAGCCGGCCCGCTAGACCCCAGTTCGACGCGAACTAATGTCCTGCCGCTGGGCGGAAACGCGTTGGTCATAGGTAATGTGGAAGTGCGCGTTCCGGTAAACCGTCGGGTGGCGATGGCCCCCTTTTATGACACCGGCAATGTCTTTCCTTGGATACACAGCATCAAGCCGCGTGGTTTTTCAAATGCCGTCGGCCTGGGGTTAAGGGTAAAAACGCCGATTGGACCTATGCGTCTGGATATGGGATTTAATTTTCGACGGGCTACGGTCTTGCCGGCTCGTCAAATTCATTTCTCAGTAGGCCCGCAGTTCTAGAAGGATGAAGGGTGGAGATTACGGCGATGATATTGATTCTGGGGTCACAGCTCTTGAAAACTCGCGGGGATTTGGAATCCCAACGGGATTCTGACTCAAAGCCCAGGGTTGCGAGGAACGAGCTACCCTGGGAAAAAGTCGGCGGACATTCGCAACCCCAACTGGGTTGCGTCGGTTCCCGGCGAACTCGGTCGTGCCACAACCCCTTTGGGGTTGGATCCATTTCGCATCGCATTCCCAGGGTTGGCCGCAGGGACGCGGCCAACCCTGGGCTTTGTTCCGCAATCCCGTTGGGATTGTCTTCGCGCCCCGCCGCGAAGCGCGACGAAGTAAAGGCCAAATATTTATTACCCATTTAATCAGGTAGTGAATTAGGCAACAACATGCCTAACCCGTACGAGCCGGAACCAACCTGGTAAAATCAAAAGAGATATCACACCCTGTTTCTAGGAAAGGCATTCGTGACTGAAATCGAAGGATGGCTTGGATGAAAGCTCCGTTATTATGGTTTTTTGAGGCCGTCTCCATTAGTATGCTTTTGGCGTGGCTTGTCCTCGGCCAGGTGCCGGCAGAAGTGGTCGATCGTATCGCGGCGATAGTTAATGAGGAAATCATCACCGAATCCGATGTTGGCTTGGCGATGGCGCTCGACGCCCAACGAAGTCCTGACACCGTCGCCTCTCGCCCGGAGGTGTTGAAACGGCTGATTGCGGAACGTCTAATTGTGCAGGAATCCAAAAATGCCCCTCCGGTTACAATCTCCCAAGAAGCGCTCGCCGACGCGTTGCAGAAAGTCCAAGAGCCGTTTCCCTCCACAGCGGCCTTTGATCGCCTGCTTCGTCGGTACGGGATCACCCGAGCCGAATTCCAGCAACAAATCCGGAAAAAGCTATGGGTCCTAAAGTTGATCGACCAACGTTTCCGGCCTTTTATCATGGTGACGGCGGATGAAATCCAGGAATACTACGACAAGGAATTTCGTACGGAGATGCGACGGCGTACCTCCGCTCGAATCCCGGAACTTGCCGCGGTACGCGATCAAATTGAGGCCATCCTTACAGAGCGCAAGCTGAATCAAGAAACGGAGCGATGGATGGACGATCTACGCAAGAGCGCGGTTATACGGTTTTGA
The DNA here is from genome assembly GCA_016179055.1 of Acidobacteriota bacterium. Taxonomy (GTDB): domain Bacteria; phylum Acidobacteriota; class UBA6911; order JACOSC01; family JACOSC01; genus JACOSC01. The sequence continues at coordinate 2,095 of JACOSC010000231.1, read as the reverse complement.
AACCTCTCCGACATGGCCTCTCCCTTCTCACCACAGAGGCACGGAGTTCACCGAGGGATTCGGCCGTCAGAGCTTCTCGGTGGCCTCTTTGTCTCTGTGGCGCCTACTCACCTCGCCATCGCTAAGCGCAGGGCGGCCAGGAGCCGCTCCTCCTCGTTGCCCTTAGTATCTGACAAGATGAAATTGTGCTGAAACGGGCAAAATATTTTAAATCATGCTGGTACTGTGCAGGCAAGTGCCGGCGTAAGTACAAGGTGTTTGAGGTGGAGCCCGGCGGCAATCGCCTTACGTCCGAGTTTGGTCAAATAGTATTTGTACGTGGAGCCGATTCTTTTAACCAGGCCATGGACACGCACGCGTTTAAGTATTCGGGATACTTGCCCACAGGTTTTGCTCGTCAGGAACCGACGCAGATTTTTGTTTTTGAATCCGCTGATGTTGAATTCCCCGCGGGCAATGATTTCAAACAATTTCTGATCGACCTCGTCAAAGAAGTTAAAGCCCCGGTGCGAGCGCGGCTTCTCGACCACCGTCTGGGAGACTTTGTTCATCCCGACATGTCGGGACGGCGCGGGGATCCTCGATGGCCGAGATGAATTCCAGGTAACGGCCATCCCGACAAGGTCGGGACAGCAGTTGCCGCAGCGGCGGCAGGCTATAGATGCCTTTCTTCATGTCCGCCCATTGCATGGTGGTTTCGCCTTGGCGATGTTCTACCGCACGGTAGTGCTTAAAAAAGGAGACATCATTGACCGTGGTCTCGATCCGCAAGATGAAACCAAACTTGTCATAGACCTTGATCGAAACCGGACCCATGTGGTGCTTGAGGCACGTGCCTTCAATCCGGGTGTGAAAGTAGGTGCCGACCTCGCCGGCATAGTTGCCGTGGAGTTTGCCGCCCAAGAAGGTCGCGATGTGCCCGGGCTTGACGGTATGGATCGCCGTCCGGGTCAGATGCTCATAGATGGCCTGCAAGTCGCTGCGCTGAGAGAAGACGACATCCGTGGCGTACTCCGCCTGCATGATACTCCAGTGATAGCGCACAGCCAGTTGTTCGATGATCGGGCAGTACTGCGGGGCCAGGCGGTCCAGCCACGAATGCAGCACTTTTACCTGGAATTGATCCGCCAGTCGTTGTGCGGTCTCCCAGTCGCCGATCTTAGCGAACGCGTTATCGATCAAAGTGCAATCGATACCGCGTTGGCGCAGCTCCGCCGCCAGCCATTGGTGCCCGTTGAAGTACACCTGCAATCGAAAAGGACACCACGTCGGCACCCGCACATAACACAGTCCGAACAGTTCATCGATAACGTAGAAATAATAATGCAGACACTTACCCCCCTTGCCTTTGAGAGCGGTCTTACCCGTCTTCTTGTCATACCATGGCTGGTAAGTGGGACAGGACTCCATGGCCGACAGGATGCACACCAAGCCCGGGTGGCGGCCGCGCGGCTTAAGCAGCTTCTCGACCTTGGCTTCTTTGTCCACCTTCGGGCTGCGCACAAATTCGATGGTCAAGCCGTTCTCCGCGGCCACGCGCTCCGCGTTCTCGTGCAACGCGTCCCGCAGCGGTTGGGCAAACCGGGCGTAATCAAAAATCCGGATGCCCTTGGCATACAGATACGAAGTCATCCCTTCCGCGTAACACAAACCGGGCAGGGTCCCCTGGATCACCACCCGGTCCCAGCAGGAAAGCACGCCCCGATCTTCTCGGCATAGCGTTCAGTCAGCAAGCCCATTGCATATCCTCCTCTTTGTCTGTCTTCATGCGGTGGGCAATATACAACATGACAGATAACCTTTGCAAACCTTTTTTGGTTCCGGCTTGTCCGGGTTAGGGAAATAGGTGATCCGGGCTTCTTCGACGTAAACCAGGTCTTGCATGCGGTCCCCATTCATGTCGGCCAATTTGACGTTGGGATTGGAAAAGAGCAGCGGTAGGCCTGCATAGATAATAGCTTGAGAGTGCCAAGTTGTCCACTAGCCGGCCAGTCGTAGACCCTCAGCCCTGCCTACATCTATCCGTTCGATGAGGAATTTTGTGAAAGGAGACCCCTGCCGGTTACCCACGAGAAATTCGGGAAGGCTTATCCTG
>JACOSC010000230.1 GCA_016179055.1 Acidobacteriota bacterium | reverse complement strand
TTGGTCACAGCCTATGCAACGGCGCGTCAATCCTCGACGAGGTGAACCATCAACTGGAGAGCCGGATGCGGGAGATCCGCCAGTCCGGTTCGGAGGGAGGGGGAGCCGAAACCAATCGGTTCTCCCTACCCCTATAAGTCATGGGTCCCTACGGGACCATAACGGCTGCGCAGTTACATTATCTTTATCCTTTACACAGTTTCTCGGACCACGTACACTAATTAGCGGATTTCAGATCCCGTCGATGGGAAGCGGTCGTTTAAGCATGAAACGAAAGGTCATCAAGCAGCAGCCGATCTATGAGGGTCGGGTGATAAAAGTATCCGTGGACACAGTGGAGCAGCCTGACGGATCGCAGGTTATCCGGGAGGTCGTGCGCCATCCCGGCGGCGCGGTGGCCGTGCCGATCCTGCCGGATGGACGAATTGTCTTGGTAAGACAATTTCGCTATCCCATCGGACGGGCGCTGCTCGAATTGCCCGCCGGCAAGCTGGACCCAGCCGAGCCGCCGGAGGTGAGCGTGCTTCGGGAGCTGGAAGAAGAGTCCGGTTTTCGCGCGGGCGCCATCCGAAAAATCTGTGAGTTCTTTCCGACACCGGGATTCTGTGATGAAGTGCTGCATATTTTTATCGCTTATGATCTGCAACCGGGCCGTCAGCATTTGGAAGTCGACGAGGAAGCGATGAGCGTGGAGATTTACAGCAAAACGGAACTTTCCGACATGATCGCCCGAGGTGAAATTGTCGACGGCAAAACGCTGGTAGGACTGCTTTGGTGGCTGGCGTGCCCCGATGCCGGTTTGCCGACCGATAGGTCATAACGCATTGCCGCGGCTACGGCCCGCACCTCGCCCATGATACGCCATGCAATCTTTTTATTATTGCTCCGATCATCTTTACTGCGAAGAAACTTCTATTGCGAAGGTAGCAGAGAAGGTTGGGACGCCACTTTACATATATAGCCGTCGCGCCCTGGAAGAACAATACCGCGCCTTCGATGCTGCTTTTTCCGGCGTCGACCATCTCGTCTGTTACGCCGTAAAGGCCAATTCAAATCTGGCGCTGCTCAACCTTTTTGCCGGCATGGGCTCTGGATTTGATGTAGTATCCGGCGGTGAGTTGTATAGGGCTCTGCGCGCCGGCGCGACGGGCCAGCGCCTAATCTATGCCGGGGTAGGGAAGACAGCCGCCGAGATCGATTATGCCTTGCAAGCCAACATATTATTTTTTAGTGTAGAATCGGAGGCTGAGTTAGAGGTCATTGCCGCGCGGGCGCGGGCCCTTAAGCGGATCGCTCGAATTTCTCTGCGAGTCAACCCGAACGTTGATGCGCGGACCCATCCTTATATTTCCACAGGTTTGCAAAAGCATAAGTTTGGCATCAACCTGCCGCACGCCCTCAAGCTTTACCACCGCGCTCGATCTATCAAAGGCGTACGCATCGTGGGTGTAAGTTGCCACATCGGCTCTCAGATCACGTCGATCGAGCCTTTTGTGGCGGCGGTGAGCAAGATACGCCGATTGGTAGAGCGCCTGAAGTCCGAGGGCATCCCCCTGCGTTATTTGGATCTGGGCGGCGGCCTCGGCATCACCTATCGCGACGAAACGCCGCCGGCGCTTGGCGAGTATGCCGCGGCCCTGATTTCCGGCGCGCGCGGTTTGGACTGCACCTTGGTCTTTGAGCCCGGTCGAGTCATTGTCGGCAACGCCGGTATTTTGGTAACGCAAATTTTATATAGCAAGACCAACACGTCAAAAAAATTTATAATCGTCGATGCGGGGATGAACGATCTAATTCGTCCAAGCTTGTACGGGTCTTTCCACGAGATATGGCCCATACAGCGTCGCACGGGCCCTAAAATCACGGCGGACGTAGTGGGACCGGTGTGCGAGTCGGCGGACTTTTTGGCCAAAGATCGGCGGTTGCAAAAGCCGTTGGCCGGCGACCTCTTGAGCGTCATGTCGTCGGGCGCCTATGGGTTTGCGCTCGCTTCTAATTATAATTCTCGCCCGCGGCCGCCGGAAGTGCTGGTGGATGGCCGCACCATACAGATCATAAGAACGCGGGAAACCTACGCCGATCTGATACGCGGGGAGCAACTCATGACTGAGGCCTGACGAAATAAAGTCGTGCGATTAAACGCCGTCGAGCAGCGAAACCCCGGTTGCGCATCGGTCCCGTACGGCATCGAGTACGGTCCCCAACCGTACGGCAAGCGCCGACGAGCGGGTCTTGCAAGGTGTGATCCATGAGACTCGATTACACTGGGAAGAGAGCTCGGTCGGCCGGTAACCATAGTGGAGGGAGTGTACTGCAGTTCGATTATCAGAAACGCGCGGATGCCAAAATCCAGCCCACTGTGGGGCCCTGGAGTTTGGACATTTGTAGGGAGTGGGATACCTCTTACAATCCAAAGCTCCGAAGGAGCGAGCTATAATAGCCAGGGGCAAGCGCAGCGCAGCCCCTGGAAAGAAAGCGTCCCAGCACGCCAGCCCTGAAAGGGCGCACTAAGGGAGGTCATTTCCTATGTCGCCGTCGTTGCTTTCCATCCTTATTCATTGCGCAGAAGGGTAGCACGCCCTTTCAGGGCTCCTATCTTCGGCCAGGTTACGTACCAGGGGCTGCGCTGCGCTTGCCCCTGGCTATTATAGCTCGCTCCTTCGGAGCTATGAGAACCAGCTTCGGGCTATCGCGGGGCACTCGCTCGAAGCAGTGGGGACGAAAGGATCGCGCGGGGCTGTGGCCAATGTCCAAACTCGGGCACCCCCGTGCGTGGCCGGCTCCGCTATCGCCGGATTGGCTGATGAGCGCATCTCGAGTGGTATACTAAAGCATAGCCACTAGAATAGAGAAGGAAAATGTCGTACTTAAGCTCGGCACAGCAATTCAAGGCCATCGAGGAAGCGCGCTCCGAATTAGCACGTGCAAGAACAAGCCACGCGCGGTGGGCAGAAAAAGTAGATCAGTTCTTTGAAGAAGAGGCGGTTGTCGCCCTGACTTCTGATTCCATGACGACTCCGGACAGCGTGGCGGAACGGACCACCGTTCAGCAGGCTCTGGCCGGAAAGCCGGTAAGTGATGCCGCCATAGAGGCGCGAATTCTGAACGCCCGGCGAGCGTATCACTATTTGTTGGAGTTCAGTCGCCGCGGTCAGGAACTCGAGGAGGCGCTACTGCCGGCGCTTCATAAGAAACTTGGGGAAGGCCTCGACCCCTTCGCCGGTCAATATCGCACCGAGCCCGTTAAGCCCATTCTTCCGGGTCACACGCCCACCAGCCCAAACTTTATTCGCCAGGCGTTATACAATACGTTTGACTGGACAGGGTCGGCCAGTTTTGCGGAGCTACACGCCGTTGAGCAAGCCGCTCTGCTGACCACGCGCCTGCTGGAAATCCAGCCTTTCGCCGACGGGAATCTAAAAGCGGCGCCATTGTTTGCTTCATTCCCCCTCGTGAAGCATGGCTTTCCCCTCATTATTTTTGATGGCCATACGCAGCCCAGATTTCTTCGGGCATTGAGCGCGGCTTTCCGTCTGTCGATGCAAGAGATGATTGATTTATACGATCAATCGTTACTACGTCTACTTGAGCAAGCGAAGGTCGTGTGTATTAAAAATATGGGGCAATAGTCTTGCCCGGCGTATCCCAAAGACATTTCCCGCCGAATTGGCGCCGACTCGCTATTTCGGGCGGCGCCACTCGAGCGTTAGGCCGACGTGAAGGAGAAGCATGGAAAAGTTTATGGCACGAGCGCGAACTCTCACCGGCAGCATCGTCCTGGGCGGTGCGGTAGACGAGGTCTTCCGGCTCTTCTCTCCCCTGGGAGAGAAGCAGTGGGTTCCGGAGTGGGACCCGCAGATTCTTCATCCGGTGGAGGCGGAGTGGGAGGAAGGACTCATCTTTCGCACCCGGGAGGAAACCGGCGAGGCTGTGTGGATTGTGACCCGCTTGGACTTCGCTTTACATAAGGTCACCTATCATCGGGTGGAGCCAGGCCGTTACGTGGCTCGCATCGATGTAAGCTGTCGGGCGCTTGGCCAACGGAGTACCGAAGCTACGATCGTCTACGCCTTCGTCGGGCTGTCGGATAGGGGTAATCGCGAGATTGCCGCAATGACGCAGAACGACTATGATGCAAAGATGGTCCGTTGGCAAAAGTGGATCACCGCTCACCTCGAGGCGCGACTTCCGCCACGTGCGGCTCATAAGGAGTAAGTTAGCTAGCCGCGTTCCGCGCGGGTCTTACCAATTTTCCTTGATAATTTTTGCCACCTGCTTCCCCAGCTCTGAGACGGTGACGTCCGTGATCGGTTTATTAATCCATGCGGAAACTTTGCCGGCTACCGTTCCGTCGAATAATAAAATGCCCGATACCTGATCAACAATCTTAATTCTCAGTCGCAGGCTGCCTTTGCCGCCGCCTTTATGGACCTTGCTGTCAAACATCTCTACAACGCCGGTCATTCGCAGACGGCCGTCTCCGCTGCCCTTAGCCTTTCCATCTTCATGGCCTTCGACTTGCCGAAAGAGATGCTGCTCTATGACGCGCTGTATAATGTCGCGCTTGGCGGCATCCAGCACTACTTGGGGCGGACGAATTCCACCGACTTCGCCTACGGCCGTGATGTTTTCAAAATCGTCAATCTCAAGAACGTCGTAAGCGCTGAAGTAATTCTTCCCCATGCCGGCGGCCGGGATAGACAACAAGCCGCACGCCGCCACTATCGCCAATAATCCGCTTAAAGACTTCATCAATTCTCCTCCCAGATACTGTGGCGGCCGGTCTGCAAGAAGTAGTGCATTAACTCCGCCTGAACCTCCGCGGTCGTGTCAACGCGAAAGCTCACCATGGTACGATCGCCTTGTTTCTGGAAACCAACATCCTCGGCTTGGAGTTTGTGTTCCTTCAAAATCTGGGTGATTCTGGCAAACAGGCGGACCGGGTCTCTTCCGGCAACGCTATAGAGGTAACTTTGGTAATGCAGGAAGAAGCGATGCTCAATAAATCCGAGACCGTAGAGCGTCCCAAAGATCAGCAGCGTGGCGGCGCCGGCCGTAAGGTAAAAGCCCCACCCGATCGCCATGCCAATCGCCGCCACAACGAAAATGGTCGCCGCCGTGGTCAGCCCTATTACAGAGCCTCGGGACTGTATGATGACGCCGGCGCCTAAGAAGCCTATCCCGGATACAATCTGCGCGGCAACGCGCGCGCCGTCCAAATTATTCTTACGTCCAAATTCCTCGGAAATGATCGTAAATAGCGCGGACCCCACTGTGATCAAAACGTTGGTCTTCAGACCGGCGGCCTTATGTTTTAGCTGCCGCTCAAATCCTATGACGCCACCCAGCGCCACGGCCAAGGCCAATTTGAATATCACCGTCTCCAACATAAGCCGCCAATCCTGAAAGCTAAAAAATTCGTTGTCCTCGGCGCGACGGCCGCGCGCATACGGTTCCACCAACGTGGGTCTGCTGACGCAAGCGGAGAACGAAAGCCCTGCCGTTGGACGCGATAAGCAAATGGCAACTGTTCAGGGCGATCGCCGGCCGGTCCCCGAAGGGGACCTTGTTAATAGCCGTGGGTGGCGCCCCGCGCCACCCACGGAATACCATTATCCCCGGCCGGACCCTGAAAGGGTCCACGTAAGGTTCGGTGTGGGTTGACAACCGCGACCCTTTCAGGGTCGACCTGCGCGGGGGTTACGGTCCGGGGGTGGCGAAACGCCACCCCCGGCTATTAACAGCGTCCCCTCCGGGGACCGAGCGCCATGGGGATACCTTTTGTCGATAGGCTTATCAGCGGACCCCCTTGAACAGTTCCATCGAATGCATCGGTGGATTTCTTTCCTGCCTTCTTACTGAGAGCCCGATCTCGTCTGACCGGTTCGCGCAGGCCATCTAATTCACCGACACAGGTCCTTCACCAAAGCGACGTAAAGTTCAACGGCTCGCAATAATTCCTGCTTGGCTACCCGCTCCTCAGGCCCGTGCGCCGTCAATATCGAGCCCGGTCCTATCAACAGCGGCTGCCCGACGCTTCGCAGATAGGGGATATCCGTTCCAAAAGAAACTCGTGTGGTCTCATAACCGGGAAGCGTGACCATGCGCTGTGGATCAACCTGATTGACAAAGGCCACCTCGGCGCGACCCTGGCACAAGGTTATTACTTGCTCCATCACTTGACGCGCCGGAGTTACCGCGCGAATAAGAACTTTGGCTTCGGCAGCATCAGGAATGACATTGGCGCGTACGCCGCCGGCAATGACGCCAATATTCAAGGTGGCGGGACCCAGCAACGAATCCGTGCCAAAGTCCGCCCGCCGCAGATCCGTCAAAACATCCAGCAACTTGTCAATAGCGGACTCCCCAGACTCGGGATAGGCTGAGTGGGCGGCGCGGCCGGCGGCACTGAGAGTAAACATCACATTGCCCTTGTGGCTCACCGCTAAACGATTTTCCGTGGGTTCCCCAACAACGATATAGTCTGCCCGCAAATCCGAGAGCCCGGCGACGCGGGCGCCTAGGCTGTCGGTCTCCTCGCCCACCGTGAAGAGAAATCCGAAATTCTTAATTCCCTCTGACATCAAAACGTCGCCCGCGGTTATCATGGCGGCGATGATCCCCTTGGCGTCACAGGCGCCGCGCCCGTAGATAAATAGGTCATCTTCACGAAATGGAATAAAGGGAGGAACGGTATCCATATGCGTGCAAAGCAGCACGACCGGCCGGTCCAGCCGCGCCACCACATTGTAACGCCTTTCGCTGACCGCTATCGGCGTCATAGTATAGCCACGCGTCGAGAGTAGGTCGGAAAGGAAAGCGGCCAGGGAACCTTCCTCCTCCGTGAAAGAAGGGATCGCCATCAACTGACGAGTTAATTCAAATACGGACATTATCGGTCACCTGTACGCGCGCGTAATTTATAAAGTCTGATGCGTTGTGACGACACAGCCCTTTTAAATAGTTCTTGCCGGCGTAAACCGATCGGCCGCGTGGTCTCTTCAGGAATTTTGGCGCCCGGCACGGTAAACGAGCCAAGGAATCCTGGGCGCCGCTTATCGGTTAGCGCGACGGAATCTTCCCCGAGAAGACTTTTAGAAAATCTTCTATGACCGGTGGCGACATGGCGCGCGACAACAGGTTACTGAGCGGGCGCGGTTCGGTTTCGCCGCCTGCGGCGCTTTCTGCGATCGCGGCCGGTACAGCGACCTCCGGCAGTTGAGGAGCCGTCGTACTGTTGGTCTCCGCGGCCTTAACAATCGTGACTGTGGTCGTACGGCCCGATATCTCCTGGCCAAGCGTCCGTATGAGATCTTGATTATCTTGCCGCGCTACCACTTCAAAACTGCCATGGGGAATCTCGATTTGGATCGCGTCGTTTTCCCATTTGATGGAGCTGGAGGTTGAAAGAAAGGCATGCAAAATTATCTGCCTGGTTTCGATCGCGGCCAGTAACCGGCTTACCGGGTTTGCATCGGATCGACGAGCCCCCGTCGCCTGGTCCCGACCCGGTCGGGACGGCAGCGTCTGACCTCGCTCAGCTACGGGACGATCCCCACTTCCCGACGGCGGCTTTGGTTCATTTACCCTGGGGGAGTCGGAACCCGAGTTGCCCTTTCCCGCTTGGCGCAGCAATTCGCTAAACCGAGTCAGCAGCTCCTCGAGCGGAATCAACTTGCGGAGTTGAATTATCTTGAGCAGTCCCACTTCAAAGTGGAACCGCGGTTGGCTTGCCCACTTCATTTCGGCCTCGGTTTTGGCCATGATGTCATAAAACCGCAACAAATCCGGTTCTGAGAAAAGCTCGACCTGCCTGACCAGGTTAGGAAGGACATCGGCGGGAAGCGGCAACAGTGACCCCTCGGGGCCCGCGACCTTAACGATCATTAAATGGCGAATGTGGAGAATCAACTTGCGGCAGAGATTTTGCACATCCCTGCCGGCATTAACCTCATCATTGATCATCGTCAAGATGCGAGCGGCATCCTTTTCAGCCAGAGCCGCGGTTAATTGATCGAGGGTGTTTTGGTCGACCAACCCCAAAATCGAAGCTACATCTTCCTCTTTGACCGACCGGCCGCTGAAGGCCAGCACCTGATCAAAAATCGATTGCGCGTCTCGCATTCCGCCTTCGCTGGCAATGGCGATTTGTTGCAGAGCCACATCGCTGATTTCGATCTGCTCTTGGTTCGCAATAAAACGCAGTCGTTGAACAATCAAATCGTAGGCCAGGTTGCGAAATTCAAATTGCTGACAGCGGGAGAGAATGGTCGCCGGCATTTTGTGGGATTCCGTCGTGGCCAGAATAAAAACCACGTAAGACGGCGGCTCCTCCAAAGTCTTGAGCAAGGCATTAAAGGCGGGATCGGTCAGCATGTGCGCTTCATCAATGATAACGATTTTATATCGGTCGCGGGCCGGTGTGTAGCGGACGATTTCTCGTATTTCTCGAACATCATCGATGCCGCGGTTGGAGGCAGCATCCAGCTCGATAACATCCATGCTGCGGCCTTGCGCGATTTCGTTACAAGAATCACAGACGCCGCAGGGAGATGGCGTTGGGCCTTGCCGGCAATTCAGCGCCCGCGCAAAAATACGAGCGGTGGTCGTCTTTCCCACTCCGCGCGGTCCGGCGAAAAGGTACCCGTGCGCCACGCGTTGGTGGCGAATGGCATTTTGCAGAGTTTGCGAGATAGCCGATTGACCAATCACATCCTCAAAAAGCTGAGGACGCCATTTACGAGCGGTGACCTGGTAAGACATAGGATACGTTATGAGCGTCGGTTGAGGCTAAGATGCCACGCGGCTTCGTCTCAGACCGACTATTCATTGGGGTAACTATTCGGGGTATTCATTTATTGGCATTCGTCTTATTTCATTCACATGTCATCGTCGCAATAGATTCTTGACACCAAAGTACGCAGAGGTCTTCACGGAGAAATTTTTTCACGGCACGCCTCTGTGGTGTCCTTTGGAACACCTGTGATTCGATCATAAGCCAATCAGACGGTAGCGGAGCCGGCCCTGCACGGAGGCTCTGGAGTTTGGACATTGGCCACAGCCTCGCACGATCCTTTCGTCCCCTCCACTTCGAGAGAGCGTCCCGCCATAGCCCGAAACTGGTTCGCGTAGCTCTGTAGGAGCGGGCTATAATAGCCAGGGGCAAGCGCAGCGCAGCCCCTGGTACGTAACCTGGTCGAAGATTTGAGCCCTGAAAGGGCGGGATACCCTTCTGCTCGATGAATACGTATGGAAGAAATCGATAGCGGCCTAGGAATTGATCTCCATTAGTGCGCCCTTTCAGGGCTGGCGTGCTGGGGACGCTTTCTTTCCAGGGGCTGCGCTGCGCTTGCCCCTGGCTATTACAGCTCGCTCCTTCGGAGCTTTGGATTGTAAGCGGCACCCCACTCCATGCCATAATGCCCAAACTCCAGGACCCCGCAGGGGACTGGATTTTGGCATCAGCGCGATTCTTATGATCGAACCGCAGTTGGGATATGCGGTCGCTTGATTGTTTTGCTTTGCCCACTAAATAGTTGCTCATTCTCTTAGCACAGGATGTTGGTGGTATGAACGATTCCGCCTAAGACACATCGTTACCGAACAAGCCGCACAAATCAGGCTTCGGGATACCTGCGGCACATGCAAGACACTCCTTAGCGCTGCTTCCTTCCGGACCTGACGCAGTTCGAAGGCTCGTATTGCACAGGGCCCGAAACCTGATTAGTGCGGCCGCACGCCGCGGCGCGCGTATTCTTCGTGCGGAAGCGTTTCTAACATCCTTCCGGTGACCGAGAATGAATACCTTACTATAACCATCAGCGCGAGTCAAACGAAAACCGGAATCACAGAAGCTCGCTCGAGAGGCTCTACGCTTTGTCCGCGGCTGAACGCAGAAAGGACATCCATTACGGGGCGACGGGCGCCTGATAATACTTTTCGATCATTCCGGTGACGCTTCAGGCCAGAATGATCGACTTTCTCAATACAGAAAGCCCCATTGATTACGACGGGTTCTGTGGATTGCGCTCTCGCGTAAAGGGGACATTCAAATATTTATCGGCTTCGCTTTGCGCGCCAAGATGATCATCCTTCAAATTAATCGCTTTGTTGTATTCGGCTTTGGCGCGTTCCCGCTGGCCGAGAATATCATAAATCTTGCCCATGTATATATGGGACCACACCTCGAGCCACTTGGGTTTCAGGTCGCCGTTGAGCGCATCACGAAAGGAGTTGGCGGCGCTCTGCAAGTTATATTGTTCGTAAAAGGTTTCGGCCATATAATAGTGCGCTAATGAACTGCGCGGATCAAGCTTTGTGGCTTCTGTGAATTCTCGTATGGCATCGACAAACTCGCCTTTATCCGAAAGCTTCTTGCCCATCGCCAGGTGAACGGATAAACGTAAGGAGTCGGCGTTGCGCAGTATGCGGTTCTTAGGATCAACCGCTACCCGTAGCGGCATCGTAAAGGTTTCGAATTCAAACGGACTGGATTTGCCCTGAACCTGAATTGTTTGGTATTCCTTTTTGCCTTTGGTTTCAATCTCAATCTCCACGGGCATGCGAAAGAGGTCCAGGTCCTGTTTGACGGCGCCCCGCACCTTAAATCCGCTCTTGGTTTTGACCGATATATACTCGATAGTAAATTCCGGTACGCCCGCCGACTGAATCCATTGTGTGAAAAACCAGCGCAGGTCTTGTTTGGAGTAACCGGCGGCTAAATTCTGAAAATCGTCGATGGAAACCGTCTTGAATTCGTATTGGGCAAAGAATTGACTGAGCAGCTTAAAGAAATTTTCATCGCCCAAGAGCGTGCGGAACATATGCAACACCCAGGCGCCTTTTCCGGCCACAATCGACTCATAGGTATCGCCGGCATAGCCGAGCGCGGAGCCTTGGGCAATGGGTCCGCGCCCTTCAAATTTCAAAGCCAATATGGCCAATTCCACCAGTTCATTTTGAAAGCTTTCGCTGCTCACTTTCTCTTCAAAAAATAGCGCCGGGGAGTAATAGGCAAAACCCTCACCCAGCCATAGGTCACCGACGGTCTTGGGATAGAGGGCGTGAAGCCACCATTGATAAGCCAGGCGGCGTGCCACTAATTGCACAGGAAAGGCCCGCGCTTCCAAATCCTTACGCTGCACAAAAAGAACACCGGCAGCGCCCGCCAAGTCGCGCACACTGTCATCGACCTGAACGATCTGCAAGGCCGCGCCAAACGGATACTTTCCAAATTTCCCCTGATAGTAATTGAAGACCTTTTCCAGCTCCGTGGAAAATTTCTCGGCCTCCCCTATGAACTTTTCCTCCAGATAGAAAACCAGGTTGACGCCGGATTTGCTGACCGATTTTTCAAACAGGCGCGCGGCAATTACCGCACCCGGCAAAATCTCTCGGTCAGAGACCCATGTAAAAGTTTCCGTTATGCCTTTGGTAGTGACCTTCTTGAGCGTTCCCGAACTCACCACCACAAACCCGAGCGGAACGGTGAGGTTGAGCTCCACACGCGCGCGATCCACCAAGTACCCGCTAATCGGTATCCATTTGGCCGGATACAATAGATACGTTCCCTCATTGCCGATATAAGCAAACCCTTCGGCGCCGGTGCGCTTGAAGGTGGTTAGCTTTTCGAAATTGCCGGTATAGGAAAATCTTAAGCGGCGAACCGTACCGGCAGGAAGCGTGGCCCCAAATTTTATTTGAATAAGGGACTCGCTGGACTCATGCGCGTGCTCGAGAACCTCTCCGCGCTCGTCCAAAACTTTTTGAGTTTCGATGCCTTTGCTAAGTCCAAAGATCACCCGATCCGTCGGTTCGAGTGTTTCAAATTCAACAACGGCATCCACTTTCACATCATGGTCATCAGGAAATAGATCCGCGTCGATCTTATAGGAAAGAACGTTAATCCGAGGAAAGGCGGTAGCACTCGGCGATTTCACATTCTGAGCCGACGCTGCCCAATTGCAAGCAAGCAGCCCGGCCATCACAACTGACCAAAAAACCCGGTTCATGATGTTCTCCTGAATATACATGGTGGCGCCGGCATCGCTGCCGGCGCTCCCAGGCCCCTAAAGGGCTGAGAGGCATACCAGAATAGTTACAATAGTAAATGATTGGACATGAGCTGCCGAATACCCGTTCACAAATAGTTCATAACAATGCGAGCGGCCTCTTGCGCGGCATTGCCCGGACCCAGTCGCTCTTTCAAAGAACGGAGTTCCTTTCGAATCTGAGATGTTTCGCCAGGATTAGACAGCCAGCGCATCGCATACTCGGCCATTTTCCGCGGCGAGGCATCCTTTTGCAAGAGCTCAGGAACCACGCGCCGACCCGCGATTAAATTGACCAGGCCGTAGTGAGGCGTATCGACCAACATTTTTCCAATGCACCAGCTTAACCAAGAGATTTTGTAGATCACGATAAACGGCGCTTCGGCAAGGATGCCGTCGATGGTTGCTGTGCCACTTTTTACTAAGGAAATATCCGCAACGGACAAAAGCTCGCGCGCACAACCGGTTAACACTCGAAGGTCTATCGAGTTGTTTTCGGGACATTTCGATTGAAAGCGCTGGATTAACTCTGCGTACAGTTCCGGAGCCATGTCCGGCGCGGCCGCCAGCAAGAACGTCGTGGGGACCTCGCGATTAATTAGCACGGCGGCTTCGAGTAAGGGAGGCAATATATAGCGGATCTCGCGCACGCGGCTGCCCGGCAAAAGGGCAACGACCTTACGTTCCGGGACAAGGTTGAACTCTCGCCGCAACGCGTCGATATTGAGGGGGGGAGCGGAGAAGCTGCTCAAGGGATGCCCAACAAAGCTAACATCTACGCCGCGCTCTCGGTAGAACTCCTTTTCAAAGGGAAGTATCACCATCATCTTGTCAACGTACTTGCGAACCAACTCTATACGCTTTTCCCGCCAAGCCCAAATTTGCGGGCTTATATAATAAATAATGCGAAAGCCGAGCACTTTGAGGCGCCGGGCCAAGCGCAAGTTAAAATCGGGAAAATCGACCAGGATAACTACGCGCGGTCGTTGGTTTTGTGCCTCGCGCAGCAACGTTCGCATGCAAGCATAATAACGGCAAAGCTTAGGTATGGCTTCCACAAGGCCGATCGACGCCAGATGGCGTATATCATATAGAAGACGAACACCGGCGTCCGCCATGCACAAGCCGCCCAGACCGAAGAACTCATAAGAGCCCGACTGGAACTGCGCGCGCAATGCATGCACTAGATTGGCCGCATGAAGATCTCCGGAGGCCTCCCCGGCGACAATCATGATGCTTGCCCGATTTTCCACTTTTCCTGTCACGCCAGTCCGATCATGCCCTCCGTTAGCCCTCGATCGAAGCAATCCATCCGCCCCCAATAACCAGATCCTCGTCATAAAAAACGATGGCTTGCCCTGGGGTGATGGCGCGCTGCGCCTCGACAAACTCGACTAAGACGTGGGAGTTGTCGATGGGATAAATTTCGGCCGGCGCCTCTTCGTGACGCGAGCGTATACGGGCGCGTACTCTAACCGGCTCGGCCAGTCGATCAAAAAGAATCCAGTTGACACGCTCCACACGAACACGCGAATGATAGAGCGCCATTTCCGGTCCTACCACAACACGATGATGCTGCGGATCGAGTCCGATAACATACAAGGGATCCGTCGAGGATAAGCCGAGGCCGCGCCGCTGGCCAATAGTATACCGAGCAATGCCCTGGTGGGTTCCTAACACATCGCCCCGGTCGGTGGTGATTTCGCCGGGAATAAAGGCTTCGGCCGGCGCTTCCGGCATCAGCTCCGTGTAGTGCTGCTCGATAAAGTCGGAATAGTTTTTCCCGGCAACGAAACAAATCTCCTGACTATCCGGTTTCTCGGCTACGGAAAGCTGATGATCACGGGCCGCCTGGCGAACCGTTGTTTTATCGAGGTCGCCCAGGGGGAATAGCGTCTGGCGGAGCTGCCATTGCTTTAATTCAAATAAGTAATACGATTGGTCCTTCAACAAGTCGGCGCTCTTCTTTAGCAAGAAGCGCCCGCGCCGAGGATCATAGTCGATGCGGGCATAATGACCGGTGACGACGCGGTCGGCGTTGATCTGCTGCGCGATTAGCAGTAAGCGATCAAACTTCAAATGAGTATTGCACAGAACGCAGGGCGAGGGTGTCCGACCTGTGACATAATCTTGCATGAAGGGCCGAATGACCGAGGCTACGAAATCTTGCTCGTAGTTTAAAACATAGTAGGGAATTCGAAGATGCGCGGCGACCTGACGCGCGTCGTATAGATCATCCAGCGAACAACACCGGCCAAACTTGGCCTCTGAGTGTGATCCCCCATTCCGCCGTTGATTCCAAAGCTGCATGGAAAAACCAACGACTTCATAGCCTCGGTCAATCATCAGGGCGGCCGCCGTTGCGCTATCGACGCCACCACTCAGCGCTACCGCTACTTTTTCCGCCATGAGACTACTCCCGTAGAACCAAATCCAAACCCGTCCAATAATATAGATGAAGTGAATCTTTCTTAACAAAAAAAGAGCCCTTGCCAAAGGGCCCGTTTACGCTGACATAGTTGATTATATTACCAAACAGGGTAGGGTTTTTCTAGTTGCAGGGGATCTCCGCAGGCAAACTAAATGACCGACTAGTTCTCGAGCGCGGCAAGGGGGCAGTGCGCCGCTGGACCAAGGCGGTCACCTTTTCCGCGGTTCGGAGATAGGCCTGGCTAGCGATGTGCGGCTTTCCATTAAGGCGTCCGCTCTCCACCCCATAGTGGAAGAAGATTTCACTTAGACGTGGTTATTGAAGGCGCTCAGAACGCCGTAAACTGCCGCTGGGGCAACTAATGAGTTAATTCTTGCGATACATCTGATTGAATACCGTCTTAAATTCTTTGCGCCCGTAAAACAAGCGGGATTTAACCGTCCCGGAGGGACAGTCCATGCGTTGCGCAATTTCCTCAATGGTGAACCCATCAATATCATGCCATTTAACGACGAGCCGGTGCTTGCCGTCCAGACGATCCAAGACGGATTGTACTTGATCTTTTGCTTCAGTGGCCCGCAGCGCGGCGAATGGACTGTAGCGCTCACTTTGCTCCCTGGTCATCGGGACGTCGCCTTCATAACCATCAGCGGCATGGTCAAGGTCCAGAGTGATCTTTTGTCGGTTTTTCCGAAGCATCCCCAAGCATACATTAATAGTGATACGATTAAGCCAAGTTGAGAGCTTGGCGTCGCCACGGAAGTCTTTCATCCCCCGGAAAACATTTAGAAAGGTTTCCTGAAGAGCATCTTCCGCGGCGGATTCCTCACCGAGAATGCGGTAGGCTAAGTTAAAAACTTTTCTGGAGTATTGTTTGAAAAAATCAAAGTAGGCCATTTCGTCTTGGTTTTTGCAGCGATAAATTAAATCGACATCCGACGCCCCAATCGCGTACCCTAAGGTTGCCATACGTACCTCCTCCAAAATAACGAAAATGGTTAAGAAACTGGCCTGGGCGACAGCAAGACTTGGGCCATTTACAATAATCATTAATAATAAGAAGTAAGTTGTTATAAAAAGGAAGTTTACAAGGATAGGCGAAAAAGCAGGATCGGCAGGCAAACAGTCGTACTGTTAAAACAGTTTACAGCCCCATGTCCGCAAATGGTCTATATAAAACTTTCTACAGATGTTAGTGACTGTAAAATAAATTTACAGCAATGTAGCGTTGTCTTTACAGATCGTAGCGTTTAATCTTGGCAATAAGACTTTGGCGGCTAATTCCAAGCACTTGGGCGGCTCGCGTTCTATTCCAGTCATTTCTAGATAGCGCTTCCTTTATGAGAAGACGCTCCAGATCACCTGTGGCTATTCGCAATGGAGCGCTTTCGGTTCCTAACGGCATCGTCTTTCGCTTCACGTGGTCGGATAAGAGGTCGTAGTCGAGCTTCGCTTCCGGCTCGGCTAAAATTACCATACGCTCTATTTCATTT
This sequence comes from Acidobacteriota bacterium, assembly GCA_016179055.1. Taxonomy (GTDB): domain Bacteria; phylum Acidobacteriota; class UBA6911; order JACOSC01; family JACOSC01; genus JACOSC01. The sequence goes on along the minus strand of JACOSC010000230.1, from coordinate 6,252 downwards.
TCCAGCTCCCGAACGTTTCCCGGCCAATCATAGGCCAGCAGCGCGTCTAAGACCTGTTGAGTATATCCATTGACGGGCTTGTTCTGGCGTCTGGAGGCGCGATCGACGAACTCCCGCGTTAGCGGAACAATGTCTTCAGCTCTTTCCCGTAAGGGAGGAATTAAAATGGAAAAGGCATTTAACCGAAAGAACAAATCCTGGCGGAAGCTCATTCGTGCCACTTCCGCTCGCAAGTCGCGGTTGGTCGAAGCCACAACGCGGACGCTGACCTTCCTGGGAGTGCCGGCTCCCACCGGCAGGATTTCTCCTTCCTGCAGCACGCGCAGGAGCTTAACCTGCAATTCGGGAGGGGCCTCGCCGATCTCATCGAGGAAGATCGTACCCTCGTGGGCAATTTCGAATAACCCCTTCTTGTCATAAGAGGCTCCGGTATAGGACCCTTTTACATGTCCGAAAAATTCGCTCTCCACTAACTCTCGCGGAATGGCTCCACAATTGACCGGGACAAAAAGGTTCTGTTTCCGGCGACTCTGTTCATGGATAAAACGCGCCAGTCGCTCCTTGCCCGTGCCGGTCTCGCCCTGTATAAGAACGGCAATATCGCTGAGGCTTATCTTACGAAGCAAGTCCAGAATGCTTTGCATCGCCGTACTGGCATATACGATTTCTGCGGAAGCGTACTTGCGATTCACTTCGGTTTTGAGGATCAGATTTTCCGCCTGAAGCTTCTCATTAGCCGCCTTGAGTTCTCTGGCCAGTCTTTCGTTTTCCTTAATGAGGGTTGTGCGTTCAAGCCCATCACGAATGGCCTGTCGTATGGCTTCAGGTTCCCATGGCTTCGTAATATAACGATACACTCTTCCGGTATTAATGGCCTGCATCAAGTCTTGGACATCGGTAAATCCCGTCAAAATGATTCTTATGATATCCGGATTCAATTCAATGGTTTTTCCGAGGAACTCGACCCCTGTCATATTGGGCATTCGTTGATCGGTAATAATCACTTCAATATCAGGATGAGATGTGAGGATTTCCAGAGCCTGCTCGCCGCTGCGGGCTTCCAAAACAACATAGTCGCCAATGAGCGTACGTTTTAATTTCTGCAAATTGGCCGGCTCGTCATCGACAACCAGCACACACTTGTTTCTTAAGGGGGCTGCCATGCGTCTCCTTTAGAGTAGACCTCGTTTATACGCAGATCTTGGTCATGATTTCGCCTCAGTACTTAGCGCATCATCGGGCAATTCATTTCGAGTAATCGGCAGGTGGAGAATAAAGGCGCTCCCCACGCCAAGTTGGCTTTCAACCTGGATAGATCCGCCATGTTGCTTGATGATTCCATAGCTAATGCTCAAGCCGAGTCCGGTACCCTGTCCAACTTCTTTGGTCGTAAAGAAGGGCTCAAAAATCTTTCCCAAGTGATTTGGGGCTATACCCATCCCACTATCACGAATCTCGACCCTAACGCTGCCCTCGTGAACGGCGGTGGTGATCCATATATCACCACGGTCACGAATGGCTTGGATGCCATTGGATATTAGATTCAGAAAAACTTGGTTGATCTTTCCTGGCGAGCCGACAATCTTTGGAATTTTTCTGAAATTCTTATGAATTTGGATCCTGCCCTTATATTGGTTCCGCAAAAGATTAAGCGCGATTTCCAGAGAGGCGTGAATATCCATTTCCGACATATTTTCATAGTCCATGCGAGAGAAGGTACGCAAGTCGGAGACGATCGCGTTAATCCGCGTGGCCCCTTCATCAAAATTGTCGACCAAGACTCTCAAATCCTCTAAAATGAACGTATAGTTAATGCGAGCTTTCAATTGCGCGATTTGTTGACGTTCACTTTCCGAGAGCGAAGAACATTTGTCATATTCGTCGAGCAGTAGGTTTAGGTTTCCCACATACTGTTTGAGAAAGCCCGTATTGCCGTAAATGAAATTAAGCGGATTCTTGATCTCGTGCCCGATCCCGGCTACCAACTGTCCGAGCGAGGCCAACTTCTCGGAATGGATGAGTTGCTCTTGCGTGGCTTTCAATTCCATATAGGCTTTCTTTAGAGCCTCGTTGGATTGTTCTAACTCCAGCGTACGGGCGCGGACCTTTTCCTCGAGCGTCTGGGCTGATTCCAACAAGTCCTGATTACGCTCGGCCAGCGAGCTCGCCATCCTATTAAGGGCGCTGCCCAGTATGCCGATTTCATCTTGGAATGTGACTTCGGCGCGTTGCGAAAGGTCACCCCTGGCCAGGATTTCCGCGGTCGAGGTGAGACGCTTTAATCTCAACACAATCCCACTGGAAATAAAAGAAGTCAGAATGGCAACAATAACGCTGCAAATCAGCGCCACCAAGATGAACAAGTACCGCAGCTCATTGACCGGAGCAAAAATATCCTCATCGTTGACGCCAACTCCGCAGATCCAACCGTAATAGTCTGAGATTTTCGCCAGTCCGGATATTTTCTGATTCCCCGGAGGAGATTCGTAAGAGCATGAGGAGGAGCGTTGCCCGGTCGTGTTGCCTACGGCTTGGTAAAGCCGCGCTACGTTGGGCCGCTCAGAGATCTTAGTCCCGTATTGGTCCATCGACGCGATATCCGGCTGTGAACGCCGGTCGATCGGGTGGTATTCGCGATTCTTCCGATACTTATGACCAATGGTCGTATCCCTGTCGTTCTTTATCAAGAAAGCGTACCCTGAAGGTAAGTTGAAGGTCTCCATGTCCGCTTCAACTCGATCCAGGATCTTTTGGATGAATTCCCAATTTAAGATGTTGCACCAAACCCCGATCACTTCTGCAGTGGCGGCATCCCTGATGGGCGCGGCGAATCCTATATTATACTGGCGAGCGCGATCGTCATTCCTATAATCATAAACCGAGGCGACAAGGGGGGAGGCGTACCAATCCATCTCATAAAAGTTCCCGGCCATCGCTTCCGTAAACCAAATAAGCTCTTCCGGGAATTCCCGTATGTTATGGCCCTTAATATTTTTTATGACTGGAACCTGAATAGACCTTCCGGCGCGGTCCACGGTATTGACTGCCACAACGGTACCGGTACGGTCCACGACCAGCAAGAGATCATAAACTCCATGAAGATCACACAGCCTATCCAGCAACCCAGTAATATCCTGGGAAAGGAAGGGCTGCGCATTAATTATCATCGCTTTTAATTCTTCTTGTTTTTCCTGAAGCATGAGATCAATCTTATCGGCGGTATCCAAGGCGACCTGCTCAAGAAACAACTTGGTTCTGTCCTCGGTAATGCGCTTCTTGGCCAGATAATAAGACAGAGAAATAACCAAGATGAGCAACAAGTATAAGGCCAAAATAAAGGTGAGGAGTTTTTGGGTCAAACTTCTGAACTTCATTAACGGCCTCCGGGAGACGGACGTAATTGACAATTATAGGTTCAAACTATATTATAGACTTCGGTGGTAAATCAACTGTTCACGATAAATCCACAAGGGTCACTCGTGAGTCGATTGGCGTAATTACACAAATTCAAGCACATAGAAAATGTTTGAAACTTTCTGAAGGGGCTTCGATTTAAGTCCTATGAGCGTATCCGACCCGGACGTCATGCTCATGTTGCGGGTAAAGGACGGCGATGACGCTGCCTTTGATGATATCTTGAGAAAGTATCAGAAGCCCATAATCAACTTCATCTATCATTTTGTCAATAATAGAGCCGAGGCGGAAGAGCTAGCACAGGATGTATTCCTAAGGGTTTATGCCGCAAGAGCCAAGTATCAGCCCGAAGCCAAGTTTGCCACGTGGATATATAAAATTGCGACTAATTTATGCCTTAAGAAACTTAACCAAGATCGGATAAGCACACGTCTACGGGTAAGCATTGACGAGGAGAAAATTCCTGAATTAAGAGATACTAGGCCGAATGTACAGATGGTGCTTGAGACTAAAGAAAAGGAGGAAATTATAGCGAAAGCTATAAACTCCTTGCCGCGGAATGAGAAAGCCGCCATTCTTCTCCGTAAGCGTCAATCCCTTTCCTACAAGGAGATTGCGAATACTATCGGGTGCACGGAGGGCGCAGTAAAGACTTATATTCATAGGGCAAAAATCAGACTACGGGAGAGGTTGTCGTTATATTTGGAAGGTAAGATGAAATGATATCGTGTCATGAGGTCAGATCCTGTTTAGCCCAATTACAGGACAATGAAGTCGAAAAGGGCTTACGAATTCGCATCGAAGAGCATATTGAACAATGCTCTGCCTGTTTGAACCAGTTTAAAGGACTGGAAGAAGTCTGGGATCTGCTAGATGATTATAGGGGCGTAGAGCCTTCCGCGGAGTTTAATCTTGCATTTTGGGCAGCGGCGAAAGAAATACAATACTCTCGTCCGACCCTTCCTCGATGGCACGCGATTTTTTGGAATGATAACTGGAAGATCGCCGCCCTGGCGGGAAGTATGGCGGCCCTCTTGATCGTCTTCGTTGGGATCTTGCCTTATTATACCAACTATAACAATGATCTGGACAAATTTGATAATCAGCTTTTGCAAGAAGTAGCCCGCTTAGTTACTGCCGACGATGAGGATCCTCTGCCTAACAATGATGCTAGTCAACGGATTAACGGAGAGAAACGGGACTTGCCGAGAAACATTACGAATCCTTTAGGCCTATAGGTAAATGGATATGAGGCTATGGCCAAGACTACTTAGAGTTTCTTTTTTATTAATAGCGTCTTTCTGTCTTTTAGGACAAATTTTCTCGCAGGCGCCAAGAATCGAAACAAAGTGGTGGAAGGACGAAAAAATTCGATCGGAACTCAGCTTGACGGCGCCGCAGGACAAGCAACTCGATAAAATCATGGCTGAATTCCGGGAACGCCTGGTATTGATTTCCAGGGATTTGGACGCCAAGCGCAAAGAGCGACACGCCGTTGAAGTAGTCCCAACTATTCATCTGCAGGCTTATAGAACGCTTACGGATCAGATCTATAGCCTAAAGGAAGAATTGGACAGGGTCCGTACCGCCTTTAGTATTCGCCTTGGCGAAGTGCTCACGCCTTCGCAAGAAGCCACGCTTAGAAAGATCCAATCAAAAAGACACTAATCCGCTCCGCGATCAACATCCCAAACGCACCGTTCATGAAACCCCGGAGGACCATTGTCTTTCCTAAGAAATGTCCTCTTCTTTAACTCGTTTGAAATGTCCCCTATGGCTGCTAAATTAAAATGACATGAAGCTGAGGTGTATTGTGTGTGCGCAAACCCGAGTCGGTTGGAATACTCTCGACAATTCCGTTCCTGGATCAAGTCCGTCGGAGAAAGCGTGAAGTAGATGTCAATACAGTGTGGCGGACGAACCCGCCGCTAACGACTAAACGCTCCTCGTGAACGCCCTCCGGGCCTGCTCTCCGGTCCGCCTAACGGTCTGGATCGAGCCGCAGAGGCAGGCCCCGCTCCGGGTACGAGTCTGCCCGCCGCCAAGGAAAAAAGCCCACGGGACATATCGGCTCGGGGGCCGCGTCAGTTGGTCAGGGCTACCGGCGCTGCTGACCAAGCCCTGATCCCGCAGGATCCCCGCCTGGCGTCAAGAATTTTTTGCGCGCGCGGGTTTTTGGTTGCTTTCCGTTCCTTAATTTGATAGATTCCTCCTATTGGGGAAAATTCAATTTCCTACGGCAAGGGGTGGTTAAATCATCATCATCATTCCGTCAAGACTCTTTAGAAATGTCCCCTTGTGTGTGTAGAGACATCCTCATCAGCTATAGCATTCTTTTTTTCTTTTTGGTTCTTTTTCTTTTTTACATTTTTGCTACCGTTGATCGAGCCCGCTTAAAGCAGAACCTGGACCGGCAGTTGCCGGTGCTGTTAGAAGGCGACTTTCTCGATCGGCGAGATAACGTTTTGCTGTTCGGTAATCCCGGGAGCGGGAAAACGCATCTGCTGTGTGCGCTCGGTCACGAGTTGATCATGAAAGGACGTACGGTATATTTTCTGCCCTGTGTGTTGTTGGTGCAGCGCGCATTGACTCACCAAAAATCTTACTTTGAAAGGCCAGTGAAATCATCCAATATTCTCCCATAGCACGTGACGAGTGTGCGTGCATTTGGGGGGGAAAGGATGACGAAGCTGATGGGTCTCTCTGCACGAAAAGAACTGATCCATAGTTTAGCCGTGCGCTACACCACGGCTAACCGCACCGAAAAGATTCGCCTGCTTGACGAGTTCATTGCCACCACGGGCTACCACCGAAAGTACGCCATCGCGCGGCTGAAGC
>JACOSC010000229.1 GCA_016179055.1 Acidobacteriota bacterium | reverse complement strand
GATTTTAACGAGCTGAAAACCGTCGCCATATATTTGTGTAGTTCCGATTCGATTTCGGCCGTGATGAGTGGTTCGCGTCGCTTCGTGCTGAAGATCAAATGAACAAGCAAGGAAGACAACGACTGTGGCATAGGAATTGACCTCCATTAGTGCGCCCCTTCAGGGCTGGCGTGCTGGAGAGGCTTTCCTTCCAGGGGCTGCTCCCGCTGTGGCGGGAGCAGCCCCTGGCTATTATAGAGCGCTCCTTCGGAGCTTCCGGAGGATGGGGCAGGTTGTTTCATATAAACAGGCCGCGCCGCTATGGCTTATCGGTACATCGGTTCGGACATAACTTACTACTATCACCAGTACATCATAATACGGAAATCACACCACATAAGCGCTGGAGACGCGCACGCCCCCCGACTTCCATGCGGCGCAGGCCAGATTCCCTTAGCCGCCCGGTTCATAGCGCAAGGCCTCAATCGGATCCACCAAAGCGGCGCGGCGGGCCGGATAGAGAGCGGCCAGTACCGCCACCGTGCCCAGTAAACCAAAGGCGATCAACCCTGACTCCAGTGTGGGCAACATACCGGCGAAAAACATGGGCATCGGCAATTGATTTACCAACGCGCAGAGGCCATAAGCGATACCCAAACCCACCCCGCCGCTCAGGAAGACGACGATGAGCGTTTCAATGAAAAACTGCCGGAGAATCGAGCGGGCCGTGGCGCCGACCGCTTTGCGCACACCGATTTCACGGGTGCGTTCCCGCACGGCCACCAGCATGACGTTCATCACACCGATACCTCCCAGGAAAAGGGTCGTAATGCCGACGCCGCTGAGAAAATATTTCATGCCGTCGGTCATCAACTGAAAAGACTTGGCCTGCTCAACCGTATCCCATATGTGCGCCGCTTCTTTGTCTTGAGCATCGAAGCCATAGCGACGGGCCAGGGCGCGGCGCACCTGCCCTTTGCAAGGCTCATGGCGCTCATAGGATATTGGAGTGACCAGTAGGCGGTCAATGTCATGAGGAGTGCTGGGAGGCTTCTCGGGAAAATCACGCATTATGGCAGCGAAAGGAATAAATACTTTCGTGATGTCACGACCATCATAGGAGGAGTCTTGCTCTTTATGACGCATGACTCCGATTACGATATAAGGGAAGGCCCCTATCCTTATGGTTTCCCCTAAAGCATCGCGGCCGCCAAAAAGTTGCTTCTTGACGTCGCTGCCGAGAACGGCCACTCGGCGGCCTTCGGCTTGGTCCTCCCAATTATAGAAACGTCCTTCGGCCAGGGTGATAGACCGTATCTCGGCAAAAGGAGGAAGAGAGGCCGTGATCAAAAGCGCGCCGCTGTTGTAGGCGCTGGTCACCGGTGTTCCGCTTCGGCCTTGTTCGGGCAAGACATGTCGACAGTCCGGCGAGTCCCGGGCTACCGTGATATGGTCCGTATCCTGCCACCGTAGACGCTTGCCGGCGCGTTCACCGCCGACCTGCAAACTGGTACGGCCGGCGTGAATGATTAAAATATCCCGGCCGAAGCCTTCAGCCACTTTTTGCTGGCCGACTCGTAGGCCCTCGCCCGCGGCTACCATGAGCGTAATGGATATGATCCCCCACGCAATGCCAAACATCGTAAGGCTGGTGCGCAGTTTGTGCGTCCATAGCGTGCGTACGGTGTCAAGCAAAAGGTCGCTCCAGGTCATAACGAGAATTCCTCAGCACGTCCATTATGAATGTTTCGAAGCGTTTTGCCTATACGACAGAATGCGAGCGCCGGCGGCCGTCGCCGTTTATTACTGAAGAACGACTTTATCGCTTACGGTGATCCCTGTGACCACTTCGGTCTTAACGCCGTTAGAGATGCCGAGCTTGACCATCTGCACGCGGCGACCCTTAGCGGCCTTGGCATCGGGAATCTCTACCGAGGTATTACGGTCCTTATCGTAGAGGACGGCCGTTTCAGGGATCAGCAACACATCATGCTTTTCTTCAAGAATAATTTCCGCATTGGCGGTCATGTTGGCTTTGAGTTCGCCGCCGGGATTGCGTATCGAAACGCGCACTTCAAAGGTCGTGACGTTGTCTTTCTCTACACCCAACGGCGAGATCTTGGTTACCTTACCTTCGAATTTCTTCCCCTTGAAAGATTCAACGGTGATACGGGCGAGTTGGCCTATGTAGATTTTGGCAACGTCGGCTTCGTCGACTTTTCCCAACACATAAACATCGCTGACGTCGCCCAGCGTCATGATCAGCGTCGCCTGCGAGCCGAGGACGAGAATGGAGCTCACCGCATCACCGACCTCCACATTGCGGGAGAGCACAAGGGCTTCCATCGAACTGGTAATGGTGGAGTGCCTAAGGTCTTCCTCGGCCCGTTCGAGCACGGCCTGCGCCTGAGCGACCTGGGCTTTGGCGCGCAAGATTTCGGCTCGCTTCACCACTAGGTCGCGTATGGAGGCGGTCTGCTTATTGAGCCCAAGCTGGTAAGCCTTTTCATCATCTTCAAGGACGGACTTGGCGATAAGGCCCTCGTCATACATCCGGCGACTGCGCTCCATGGCGGCTTTCAGGAATGGCAAATCGGGACCGGCCGCTTCCGCCTGATTTCGTGCAAAGGCGCCTTGCGCAGCTTCCTGCGACGCCTGCGCGGCCTGCAGGTTGGCCCGCGCCTCGCGGACGCGAGCTTGCAATTCCTCTTTGTCGAGCTCGGCGAGGATTTGGTCCGGCTTTACGCGGTCGCCGTAATGCACAAAGAGCTGCTTGACAATACCGCTGGCCTTTGATTTCACTTCCACTTTGGTTAATGGTTGGATTTTTCCAGTAGCCACGACCGAGCGGGCAATCGACCCACGCTCGACACTAGCCAGTTTGGACGGGTCAATTTGGTTTATCGGCCGTATGGCCTTAAAGAGGGCCCATGAAGCGCCTGCCATGACCAGTAAAATTATAATGACCAGAAACCATCGCCCGTTACTACGCCGTTTACTATGGTTGTTTGCCATCAGTGATCCCATCCCCCACTATCGTTACAGTTCTACGGCTGGCCGGTTATGGGCCATTGGCTATACGGGTCATCCGCCGGATTTGTTCGAAGTAAGTTCCCCAGCTATTCTTTCCGCTCGCCCGTGGAAATACGCCGGCGAACGATAACCCATAGGGTGAGTCGTAAATGACTTCCCTATCGCTCACGGTCGGTGCCCCTGAGCGGGATTTGCTGTGCTCCGTTACAACCGCTTTCCTTTTACGGCGGAGGACTATATAATAGGTACGGCAAGGTCCCTGTGAACACAGATGTGACCGAACTTAGATTGGATAAACATGAGTCAAGCAACGTTGTTTAGTATCGACCTGAATGAAATTACTTTTTGTATTCTGGATGTTGAGACCACAGGGCTCAACCCAGCCCTCGGCGACCGCATTTGCGAAATCGCCTTGCTCAAGAGCCGTAATGGGCACGCCCTGGATACGTATCATACGTTAGTAAATCCTGGACGCCCGATTTCCCCGTCAGCGTCGGCGGTCAACAACATCTCGGATGCCATGGTCAGAAACTCCCCCAGCTTTGAGGACGTAGCCGGCGATATTCTCTCTTTCATGGCAGACACGGTTTTGGTTGGACACAATACGCAGTTCGACATGAGCTTTCTGCATGCCCAGCTCAAAGCCCTGAACCTCGCTCTGCCGTCTTACTCGGTGCTCGACACGTTGGCTTTGGCCAGACGTCATTATAAGTTTGCCAGCAATAGTCTGGGAAACGTGGCCCGCGCTATCGGTCTTGAGCCGGAGAATCAGCATCGGGCCCTCGGCGACGTCCTAATCACCAAACGGATTTTCGACTGCTTCCTGAAAGATTTTCGCAACCGAGGCTTCGCTACGCTGGAAGCGCTGCTGCAATTGCAGGGAGGCTCGGTCGCTTACCCGCGACGCCATGACGTGGTCATCCCGCAAATCTTAGAAGACGCCCTGAAGAATCGACGACGTTTACTGGTCAAATATGTATCGGCGGCCGCCAGCGTCAGCCAACGTTTGATTGATCCCATTGAAGTCAACACGCTGGGCGACAACCTATACTTGATTGGTTATTGCCACAAGGCGCGCGATCGCAGAACGTTTCGACTTGATCGCATCATAGAAATGCGTGCGGAAAACCGTGATGAGTAGCTTGGCTGACTACGAACCGCGGACACGAAGCGCTTCGCCTTAGCCTGAATCGTTCCTACCGCAACACTCCGTATCCGACACCCCTCGTCGCCCATAACCCGCCGATCAAGAATTGTTAAATTCTTGCGCTGGCACTTAACGCAAGAATTTGATAGAGTCTAATTACGCAAAACGGACCAAGTCTGGTAGCGTGGGTGCCCATTGTACATCAAGCAGACGGTCTCCGGGAGGGGATGGCAGAGGCGGCAGAGGAGTCGTAACTGTTCAGGGGGGTCCGCACTGATACAGAACCGGGAGCGGTAGCGACCGGGTTTATGTGCCATACGGCGCTTACCCGGTCGCTACCGCTCCCGGTTCTGTATCGGCTGGCGGCCCTGATGCGTGGGTGGTTGAACAATTACGGGGATTCTAACGGCGTTTTACGCGGCGGAGTGATTAGAGCAAACGGAAATGGCGCAACCCACGCGGCGTGGACGTCGAAAAACATCGAAAGTCGGACTAAGCATCATGACGGATGGCCAACAAGTAATAAATCAACGCGTAAGCGGAATTTTACTTCACCCAACTTCTTTGCCCGGACCGTATGGTGTCGGCGATCTCGGATCGGCCGCCTATCGTTTTGTCGATTTTCTGGCGGCGGCCGGCCAACGTCGCTGGCAGATACTGCCTTTGGGCCCACCGGGCTATGGTAATTCGCCTTATCAATCGATCTCCAGCATGGCCGGCAACCCGTTGCTCATCAGCCTTGACGCACTGGCAGCCGATGGCTGGATTTCTCCAGATGACTTGCGCGAAGCGCCCAGCTTTCCGCGCGAGTTTGTGAATTTCCCCGAAGTGCGCCGCTTTAAATACCAGTTGCTCAGGAAGGCCGCCGCGGTGTTTCACCTCGCTCATGGCGGGGATCAAGGACCCGAATTTGAAGCTTTTTGTCATGAAAAGAAATTTTGGCTGGACAAGTTCGCGGAGTTTATGACGGCTAAAGACGCCACCGACGGCGAAGTCTGGACCCATTGGCAGGCGCCTCGGCTATCTTCCGAGAATGAGCGCGCCGAGCATCAATTCATTCAATTTGAGTTTTTCCGACAATGGCGCCGCCTGAAGATGTATTGCAACCAAAAGGGGATTGAAATCATTGGAGACATTCCCATCTTCGTCGCGCACGACAGCGCCGACGTCTGGAGCCATCCCCACTTGTTTGACCTCGACCATGACGGCAATCCTCGAACCATTGCCGGAGTGCCGCCCGATTATTTCAGCGCGACCGGCCAGTGCTGGGGCAATCCACTCTATCGCTGGGAACGTATGGCTGACACGGGTTACACGTGGTGGATTGAGCGGGTGCGCGCCGCCTTGGAACTGGTCGATTGGGTACGACTGGACCATTTTCGCGGCTTCGAACAATATTATGAGATTCCCGGCGGCGCCACCACGGCGGTCAAAGGACGCTGGATGCCGGGACCGGGCGATGCCTTGTTTACCGCTCTGACCAAGGCGCTGGGTAAGCTGCCTTTTCTGGCCGAAGATCTCGGAATGATCACACCTGAAGTGGAAGCCTTACGAGACCGCTGGGAATTCCCCGGCATGGTCATTCTTCAATTTGCTTTCGACGACGATCCGCGCAACCGGTTTAAGCCGTATAATCACGTGGAGAATTGCGTGGTGTACACGGGAACGCACGATAATGATACGATCGTTGGATGGCTGACCGGCTCCGGCGAAGAAAGCACGCGCTCGGCGGAGTCGCTCCATAGCGAACGCCAGCGGGCGCTGCGCTACGTCAACAGCGATCGGCGCGCAGTGCACTGGGACTTCATACGCACGGCCCTGATGTCGGTGGCCAACACGGCGATTATTCCCTTGCAGGACGCGCTGGGCCTCGGATCGGAAGCGCGTATGAATCTGCCCGGCCGGTCCGGCGATTTTTGGCGATGGCGAGCCCTGGATGAGCAACTGACGCCCGCCTTAGCGGAACGCTTGCGAACAATAACGGAACTCTATGGCCGCGGCTGAAAAATATCATCATAAACCCGCATCAATATTGGGCAGAATCCGCCCTCGAGGTACGCCGGGCGCGGGTGCCAAGTCTGCTGGAATCGCCCGGGTTGCGGACCGTTTCGCGCCGTAATGGGCCATTCGGGTGTTTCTTGGGCATGAGTGCAGCCACCGATAGCCGCGTTCTCATCCCAATCAGAGATGATCTCACCCATAAACGGTGTTTCATTATCAAAGTGCATACAAAAAGGGTCTTGTTCTTACGCAGAGGCCATTATGTTCTCATACTCCTACCGTTAGTCGCACCAGGATCCCATACGGTGCGTCTTCCGTATCGCAGCCGTCCGAGTCTTGCAGGATAATGGTATAACTGTTATACTTAATTTGAGATGCGCTTCAAGTTCGACAACGCCAAAAGTCAACGGCTGAGGAAAAAGCGCGGGATCGGATTCGAGGAAGCACAAGAACTATTTTACAGCCCATACTACCTGGATCAAATCCTCGACGACCCGGTACAATGGGTCGCCATCGGGTGGGTGAAGGCGGGGCTCTACTCCGTGATTTATGAAGAACGGGAAGACGCCGAGAGCGCCTATTATCACCTCGTGACTCTCTGGAAATCGACGAAAGCCGAAAGGTTGAAATATGAAGAAAATTCATAAGAAAAAGATAACCGCCGATGCGATTGCCGCTCTCGCCGAACGTGGCGAGGACGTGACCCAGTTCTTCGCCGGAAAGGGCAAGATGATGCCCGGGCTTCCCCGCGAGGATGTGCAGCGGGTGAACATTGATTTCACTGACGAAGTTCTTGCAGAGCTGGACGCAGAAGCCAAGCGCCTGAACATCAGCCGCCAGGCGGCGATTAAGACGATGATCAGCGATGCCTTAGATCGAAAGGCGCGCGCGCGCGGACGCCGGAAGGCGTCTTGAGTTCCAAGCGTGAATCCTCTCAACCGGTTAAATAAAGAGAGATACTACACGGAGCGACGTAGCGCGACCAAACTCTGTACCCTCGGTATCTCTGTGATATTCAGTCAGTTTTTTTGCGCCTTGTAGAAAATAAGAAATTAGTGTCTGACAAGATGAAATTGTGCTGAAACGGGCAAAATATTTTTTGGAGGTCGGGTTTTGCCCTTTATTCATGTGAGTGTTTGACGGTTTTGAACCCCCTCCAACATGGCCGCTCCCTTCTCACCACAGAGGCACTGAGTTCACGGAGGGATGCGGCCGTTATACAATCTTTCTTTTGTTCTGTGATCTTGTTCAAATCCATTGCTTGGCGTCTCAGTGGTTTCTGTGTCTCTGCGGTGCCTACTCACCTCGTCACCGCTAAGACCAGGACGGCAGGAGCCGCTCCTCTGGTTGCCTTTAGGGTCTTCATTATTTTTTTCTGGCAATACATTTTCGGCAGATCGGGTTTCGCCCTGTATTCGTGAGGGCGTTTGATGGTGTTGCACCTCGTCCACCTATTGAAATGCCAGCCGGTTTGGTTCCGGCTCGTCCGGTTTATGGGTGGCAGGCCAATCGCCAACGCGGGGAGCGAAAGAAAGCTCAGAGAAGCCCTGACGAAGGCGTGCCGGTTCGCTCAGCGGAGGCCGTCCCGACTCGGTCGGGATCAGAAAAGCGGCCCGACCACACTGGGCTCGCCTGATCAAAAAAGTCTACGCAATGGATCCGCTCGTCGGCCCGAACGGCTCGGGTCGCCTGCGCCGGAGCGCCTTGGCTAATTGGCGGAATTTGTTAAGGAACGTCAGAGGGCAGGTGAGCTGATTTTGCTCTGTAATGCTGAATTGAATGTAAAAACCGCGTTAGGCAGTCGGTTATTTTCTATAATTTTTTTCGCTCTTAAGCTCGACAACAAGCCCCGTAGGGGCGGCCTGTGTAAGGTTGATTTCGTCGACGAACGCGTCCGGACAGGTCGCTCCTACGGAGCTTTAGGACCTACCATAGGAATCGCTACTATAAACAGGCCGCCCCTACGGGGCTGAGACGTATTGCCTGAGTAGTTACGAAAAAAATAGGCAATACCTTCCGGTGCGTTTTCGGTATCGCCCTTGCCATTCCGCGCCTTTTAGGGGTTCAACATTGCCTTGAAACGGATCGGCTTTCATCCGCTCAATGCTGTCTTTGATCTGCCGTTGGTGTTTTGTTGGAAATTTGGAAATCTGATCTAAAGCAACAGGGTCTATATCAATTGACCATGCCATAGGTTTTAGAGCTTCAGTTTCTTTTTAGCTTCCTTCCAGGGAATGCCTTTTCCGGCTTTTATTCTCGCTTCGGCGGCACGCAGCTCCTTGGCCAGTTTTGGGGTAACGATAGTGTCGTCTTCATCAACAAGTATCTTTTTCTTGATGATTACGACCTTGTTGGTTTTTTTAATCTCTACAAAGTCGCCCTCGTGCATATTCAAATCCTCAAAGATGTCTTTGGGGATGACTACTTGGCGGCGCAGCCCAATTTTGCCGATGGCCATAGTGTCCCTCCTGAATGTTGCGGTTTGTGGTCTGTTATTCATATTGTCAGATTAGCAGATGAATGCAAAAGGTGTCAACCGTTCGCTGAGATTCGATCATAAGAAACGCGGATGCCAAACTCCAGCCCCGCGGGGTCCTGGAGTTTGGACATTTGTAGGGAGTGGGGTACCGCATACGATCCAAAGCTCCGAAGGAGCGTTCTATAATAGCCAGGGGCAAGCGCAGCGCCGCCCCTGGAAAGAAAGCTTCCCCAGCACGCCAGCCCTGTAAGGGCGCACTAATGGTGGTCAATTCCTAGGTCGCCGTCGTTTTCTTCCATACGTATTCATCGAGCCGAAGGGTATCCCGCCCTTTCAGGGCTTATAACTTCTAAGGTCGTACATACCAGGGGCGGCGCTGCGCTTGCCCCTGGCTATTATAGCCCGCTCCTTCGGAGCTGCGAGAACAAACTTTGGGCTATGGCGGGGCATCGCGTGGCCTGCGGAAAATGCCAAAACTTCAGGGTCGGCAATCTATGGCCGGCACCTGCCCGCGCGCCACGAGCGCCGCCCCCGATACCCACCGAGATCACCTTGGATTACCGCGAACCGGACTCACCGGCCTCGTACGACTTGCCCGGCGTCGTCCCGCCAGGTCCACGCCGGCGCCGACCTGGCGGGGATCCCACCGAACCACGGCTTGGCGTCAAAAATCTTGCCGCCGCGTGGCTTTTTTGTGTTGCTTTTTTGTTGTTGACCCCCCCCCCCGACTATGATAGACTCCTCCCCATGTGGAAGATTGGATTTGCTAGTGCGCCAGGCAAGCTGGCATAGTCCAGTTGGTTGCAAAGCCAACCTAACAAAGTTAGCTGACCGTTAGAACCGAGTTTTGCATCCATGCAGGTAACTGCATAGATGAAGCGTAAACAGGAAGACCGT
>JACOSC010000047.1 GCA_016179055.1 Acidobacteriota bacterium | reverse complement strand
TCGCTTAGCCCCTGGCTATTATAGCTCGCTCCTGCGGAGCTTGGGTTTGTAAGCAGTACCCTACTCCCTAAAAATGTCCAAACTCCAGGACCCTGCGGGCTGGATTTTGGCGTCCGCACGTTTCTTATGATCGAACTTCAGTTCTGACTGACTCACCTTGACTATTAGCCAAGAAAAAACTGAGCACGGACAACGAGGCGCGCTGGACTTGACCAGGATCTTCCAGCCCAGCACAGGCTTCCTCTGTTGCGTAAAACTGGTTTCATGCCAAAGCGCGCTCCCACCGTTGTGCGCGCTCCGTCAACGCGTCAACATACCGCGGCCAGTCATGTAACGTCGCGGGGTCGAAATCTGCGCCATTTGGCCAAATGAGCGTGTGAGCTTCGGGATCAATCCGAACTTGATAGAACAGCGTCAAATCACGTAACGGCTTGTATAGTTCTCCAGCAAGGATCGGCCAAAAATCGATGATCTGTTCCGTGTTTTCGTCGAACTGTATACGCAAGGTATAGGGCGCAATGATGTCAAACGAACAGACACGATAAATCGGATGTATCATCTTACTTTCCTTATTTCAGCGGCTCAATCAGTATCGGCCTCGGGCCCGTTTGTAACAGGTTCCAATCGGTCAGCAATTCAGCCTCATGTAACTCAGCCCAGGCCTCCACGAGACGTTGTTGGCGTTTTGGCAGCAACCCTGAAATCATATCTATCGACGCCATGCTGAAGACGGCGATGCGGTCTTGATAGTACGCGTGAAAATGCGGCGTATGATGCGGCGCGCTTATCTCTGCATACATACGAATGATGATTCCAAAAAACCGGCAGCGCTCCGGCACAAGCTCATTTTAGCATGAAACAAGAAAAGTTTGGACCCGCCGAAGAATCAAACGGTCGCCGGTTGGCGCCGCAGCGCCTCGGGGTGATCCTGCGCGCGTAGACACTCCTTATATATTTCCGCGTAGGCCGCCACCTCTTCGGCGAAGGGTCTCACTTGAGTTCGGGCGTAGGCCGCGGCTTCGGCCTGGAGCTCAGCATTTTCTGCGACATGAAGCAAACGGGCCTCCAAATCCTTGATAGTGGGATCGAACACCATCTCCGGCAGCACCCGTTCGGGAAGCGCTCCGACCCTTGATACCAACGCGGGTATGCCGGCGGCCGAGAGCTCGCTCAGCGTGTAACAAAACGCCTCCGGCGCTAACGACGGAATCACGCCCAAATCGATCTCACCTAGAATATGGGCGAGATCGTCTTGGGTATACGGGCCGTGGATGTATATATCTGGGCTGGAGGGTATACGCTCCAGCTCCTGTGTAAGGAAGTTCCCATAAAGGTGCAGTTCGGTGTTCGGCAAACGACTCTGCACACGCGCAAAAGTATCGAGCAGAAGTTGGGCGCCTTTGTACCGCGCGGCGTTGCCTAAATAGGCGAGTCGCCGCTTGGGGCTGGGTCGATGGGCCATCAGCGGTAGATCGATGCCATGCGGAATAAGTCTCGCCTCAAGCCCAAAGACAGTCTGAACCATCCTTTGCATGTATTTCGAAGGCACTACCACACAGTCACAGTCCCGTTGCAGGGTCTCGCCGACAACCTCTCGTCGTCGGTGAGCCACTGAGTTGGCCAGCGCAAACTTGCGCGTGAAGCAGCCGCTCTCCGTACACTTCTTCACATCCAGGCAATGATCAATGCTCGGTCGATCCGTCAGGAAAGGATCCGGACAAAGGGGAAAGCTGTCGTGCAGCGTGAAAACCACCTGCGCGCCAAAACGCTTGGCCACAAACGGAAGACTCATCGGCAACAAGGCCAGGTGCTGAAAGTGCACGATCTCCGGCTGCAACTTCTCCAGGTATGCTTGAAAGGCGCGCTCGATGCGCTTATCGTGCTCCATATAGAGCCGGGTCCTGGTCTCCGGAATCGGCGCGCAATGGAGCAGCCCATGCAGGTTATTGAGGACCAGCGCGCCCTGCTGTGGATAAACCAGGAACGTGTCGTACCGATCTTCGAAAGCCTGAGACATCTTGGCCGTAAACAACTCTGTGCCGGCATATCCCAGGAAATTGTGCAGAACCTGCAGCACACGCGGTTTGGGACTTCGGGATTTCATGACTTGCAAGCGCAGCGACAAGAGCGGATCGGAGGCGCACCACATGCCGACCATGTCATTATATAAAGGATAGCGCTGATTAAGGCGAGCGCTGTTTTCATCCTTAAGCGCAACGGCCGCTTTTGAAAAGCTGGCCTCGCCGCAGTGGTACACAAAAGTCCTGGTATCAGCCACGCTGGCGTATTCGGAGCGCATACGCATGCACAAATCGTTTTCCTCGCCATAGCCTTGACCAAAGACTTCATCGAACAGTGGATAATGGTGTGACGGTCCCTACCGATGGGTTTGCGTAAGCACACTCGCGCAACTTGTCGAGCCAGCGCGCCGAAACCATCGTATCGGAGTTAAGCAGCACAACGTCTTGCCGTCCTAGCCGCATCGCTTCGTTACAACTCTTGATAAAGCCCTGCGCCTCGGTATGTTGAACCAACACGATGTTCCTGCCCGATACGTTCTCAACCAGTTGCTCAAGAAACGGGGCCATGCGCGAGTCGGTTGAGCCATCGTTGACCAATAGCAGACGGTGCCGGGTCAAGTCGGTATGCGCCAGCACCGATTCTAAACAAGATCTGGTTTCCGCGAAGGCATCGTGAATAGGGACAATAATATCGACGGAGTCGGGCAAGACATCGGCGCTCGAATGGCACGGCACCGTGAAGGCGGCTTTACTTAAGTCCGGCTTAACCGACAGTATGGCTTCCAGCCAAGGCGCCGTATGGTCGGCAATGTCGAAGCTTGCTTTGACGTGCTCATGGGCGCGGCGGCGCAGGGCTTCTCTCTCCGGCGCGCCATCGATCAGCCGCTTAATGGCCTGTACCCATTTGCCGAACTTATTTTCGACCAGAAGGCCACAATCGGCGGGGACAGCTTGGTAAGGTCCGACACGGCTAATGACCGATGGAATCGGCAGTGCGGAGTATTCAAGGAATTTGAGCAGAGTCTTGGATCGATTGTGGGCGTTATCAACCAACGGAATTAATCCGATATCAAGGGCCAGCGAGTACAGAGTCTCGGGATAACTATGCACGTCTACCCACGAATACATTTCTACCTGTCCCGGTAAGGCTTCCGCCGCGACGAACTCCGGGTGGTGACCGAGAAATCGAAAGAGCAGCCGGTCCTGGTACACCCGAACTAATTCTTCGAATACGCCTTGGAGAAGCTGCAAGTCCGCTTGATGACCAAGAGCCCCCGACCACCCGATGACGATTTTGTCGGGCCGGCGATATAACGGCAGTGTGGAGGCAAAACGGTTTGGGTTCCATGCCGACTTGAAATCCAGATAATTCCCGATGACACTGATCGGGACCTTGCCGCCCAGCCGCTGCTGTAAGATACTCTTCAAGGGCGCCGTGGCCGCAATGATGCGATCGACGGAGCGGAGCGTGTGAAACAATCCCTCTTTGACTTCGCGCTGCTGATACACTTGGTAAGAGGGGTGGTAGGGTGGAACGTTAAAGGGGTCATCATCGATCTGATATATAAGTCGTTTGCCGCGTTGTTTTAGCTCTGCTATGAGAGCAAAATGGGCCGGTAAGAAAATCCGTTCCAGCACAACAACGTCGGATTCGAGTAACTTGCGATTGTCCACGAACTCTATCAATCCTTGATCGTCAAGCTCCTCGAAAGGCATGAAGCCGCGATAATAGGAAACGCCATCCCACTTTAAGGAGATGACACTGACTCTGGGTTTTCTGGTCATGGTATGCCCTATCCTTTAGCGAGGGGGACGGCCGCGACCCCACATGGGGACTGGTTGCCGCAATATCTCCACCACGAGACTTATCGGCAACACCCAGGTCGAACATTAATGAAATCGCGCAAATTATGCGGTTCCGGCTTGATTTCCATTTCCGACATCGTGGTCAATCCAACCTTAAGATGCCGTCGGGCTGGTCCGAGGCGTTGCCTTGGTAACCATCTCTTTTCTCTTTTTAGGAAAAAGATTTCACATCTCCAGAGGCGTCAATTTTTTGAACCGCGGTCCCTGGGTAGAGTCGAGCGGGCGGTTCGCAATCTAATTGGCTCTGCTGGTTTACCTTGTGGGGATGAGGTCGGCTATCATGAACGGTGTGTATAGGTCAGGCCAACATACACGGCTGTGCGGCCCAGCATTTGCGTTAGCCAACGACCAGTTCAGCTTTTTTCATGTATGGCAAACGAGCCTTTCAATGGCATAGATTAACTAATAGAGGTAAAGAAGAATGGAAGTCAAGAATTCAACATTAAGTCTAATTCGGGGGATGCGCAAGTGCGGGAGCGGGGTCGAGTTTGACGTTGTGGTGGTTGAGCGCCGTGGGCCTGAGCTACGCGAATATACGACGACGCTCTGCACGGACGGGAAATTCGTGACCAGCTATATGGCGGAATTTGGGAAAATTGAGCGAATCATAATGCCCTATCCTCTGCCCGAAGAGGAAGCCGCGCATACTACCGCGCATTAAGTAAAGAAGAGACGGCCAGCTTCCAGCAGTTCATGATCCATAAGACAACGCTACCTTTCTGATTAATTTAACTTTACTCGCTTCTGCCTGCGTGATATACTTTTTTCAGTTTGCGCATAAGGCTTCGAGTAATGAGAGCCCGAGTCTTGTTGCTCTAGGGCGTTTAAAGAAGATTTGGAAGGGGTCGTATGAAATTAGACAGATTCTCGGTTATTATTCTCTCGGCAGTGCTCTCCGCTGCTCTTCTGGGAGGCTTGTTGGGGAATAAGGTTTCTGCCGGGTCTTCGGCCGACGTAAGCATACGGGATCTCATGAAGCCTTTCACCGAAGCCATTGACGTTATTGATAAGAATTATGTCGATAAGATCGGTTCCGACAAGGTCGTTTACAGCGCCGTTCGTGGCATGCTGCGCAGTTTAGATCCACACTCCACCTTTTTCGAAAGCAAGGAATTCTCAAAGCTCAGGGAAGAACAAACCAATAAATACTCCGGATTGGGGATACGGGTGCGCTCGCTGTTCCAAGGTGGTGGCCGTGTTGTGGTTTATGAGCCGCCATTTTCAGGCTCTCCCGCGCAGAAGCGAGGATTGCGGGCAGGGGATATCATCACCCGAATTGAAGGCCAACTTATTGATGATTGGAGTTTAGATGAGGTGGTCGGCCGTCTGAAAGGACCCCGCGGTTCCAAAGTGAACATTACCGTCGAACGGCCGGGCCTGGAAAAACCGATGGAAATTGAAATTGAGCGGGATGACATACAGCTTCAGACCATTCAATATGCTTTTATGTTACGACCTGGCATTGGCTATATTAAGCTCGAGCGGTTTTCGGAATCTACCGGCGATGACCTGGAGCGCAAAATCAAGGAAATTGCGGAGAAGGACGGTACGCGGTTGCTGAAGGGTCTTATTCTTGACCTACGCGATAATCACGGCGGACTCTTGAAAGAGGGAGTAGAAGTTACCGACAAGTTCATCTCGCAGGGCGAAATCGTCGTAACCACGAAAGGCCGCAGCCAGAAATCGGAAACCGTCTACAAGGCGCCGAGCCGATCTAAGCGCACCTTTCCTTTAGTAGTCCTTATTAACAATGGCAGCGCCAGTGCTTCAGAAATTGTGGCCGGCGCGATCCAAGATCATGATCGAGGACTGCTGGTCGGCGAAACCACTTTTGGTAAGGGTTTAGTCCAATCCGTTTATCCTCTAGATGATCATAACGGCTTAGCGCTGACCACGGCCCGCTGGTATACTCCGAGCGGCCGGCTAATTCAGCGAGACTACTCAAGTTCCTCGGCCTTTGATTACTTATTGCCTCGAAAGAAAGCCAAGAGCGAGTCCGAAACCAATCGCGAAGTAAAATTTACCGACTCGGGACGCAAAGTTCTAGGGGGCGGTGGGATTACCCCGGATGTCCTCATTACCGCACGGGAGCTTTCGCGATTTGAGCGAATCTTGCTTGCCAAGGACGCCTTCGCTGAATTTGCCCGCCGCGTGCTCAGCGGCAAAGTAAGCGGAGCCGGCCGGTTCGCTCGAATGGCGTCATCCGGGGAACTGACTCCGGAACAAGCCTCGCAGAGCTTGTCGCTTTCCGAACCTCTGTTGGAAGATTTCAAAGCCTTTCTAAAAGAAAAATCAATCGACTTTAGTGATAAAGATTTTACCAGCAACCTCGTATCCGTCAAACGTAACATCCAGCGTGAGATTTTTACCTCTCTCTTTGGAATGCACGAAGGATTCAAAGTAGTGGCCGAGGGGGATGAGCAACTACTTAAGGGCATCGAATTGCTGCCTGAGGCCGAGAAGTTGATGGCCACGGCGAGGAATGCGATCGCCAACAAACGAACTGCCCTAAAATAAGACGGCACTATTCAATCATCGAAGTTCCGAATTTCTGAGCTAGGGCCGTTATTATACCAAACTTCGATATTGATTTACTGTCGGGTTTTTTTGCTTTGGGGTAATATTCATTCCGTCGGCTATTAAAGCCGTAAAGAGCGCGTAACGGCCCGTTGAATACTGACTTATGCTTATTGACTTCACGCCTCTAATGGTAAGGCGGTTTTTAAATCGCGAAAGGTAACTTATGCCTAATCCTTGGAGCCGAAGGTTCCTAGTTCTTTTATTTCTCACACCTGTCCTCCTGATCACGGTTTTTGATTCTCGCCTAGCGGCCAGCAACAATCTGGTGACCAAGTCACATGATCCGCAACCGGGAGCGCGAGTCTACGAGAACAAGGTGGCCGAAGCCGCCGTCGCACAAATCATAGTCTTGGCCGAGCAGTATTATCAGGAAGGTGAGCAACATTTCTTCGCTGGACGCATGGACCAGGCCCGCTCTAGTTTTGATTCCGCTTTTACCGCCGTCTATGAAGCCGATTTTACATTGCGCTCTGTGCCGGCTCTGGCCCAGTTTAGAGAATCCTTGGTAGAAAGAATCCAAAAATGTAATACGGCCTCCGCGAACCGCGCAACTAATTCTGAAGCCGCCAAGTTCTCGGGAAACGCCCAACAGGGAGAGCCGCCCAAGGAGACGGGCGAATCTGATAGAGAAGAACCGGACGAGTCAACGCTGGTAGCGGATCCCGACGAGTTTAATCTCTTTCCTCTAACGATTGATCCAAATCTGCGCGAGAAAGTTAGCGAGGATCTTGCCAATACCAGTTATGGCATTCCCATTGTATATAATGAGCGTGTCGTGGAATACCTGAACCTGTTCCAGACGGATCGATGGGGTCGATTTTCGGCGGGTCTGGCTCGATCAGGAAAATACTTGCCCATGATGCGAGAATATTTCAGAGAAGCGGGAATTCCAGATGACGTTATATACATGGCTATGGTGGAAAGCCTGTTCAACCCGCGGGCCTACTCACGCGCCCGCGCCCGAGGGATTTGGCAGTTCATATCTTCAACGGCGAAGCTTTACCGGTTGCGTCAGGATGCCTATGTTGATGAGCGCAGTGACCCTGTACGTTCCACGCAAGCCGCGGTTAAGCACACCTTGAACTTGTACCAACAGTTCGGCGATTGGAATCTTGTCATGGCCGCTTATAACGCGGGCGCCGGAGCCGTGCAGCGCGCCATTGACCGGGCCGGAACGCGCGATTTTTGGGAATTGGCCCGTCGCAGATACTTGCCACGCGAGACGGTTGATCATATTCCTGCTATTATGGCCAGTATCATCATCGCGCACAATCCTGAGAACTATGGGTTTTCTGCAGAACTGAGCGCGCCGATTGAGGTCGATAGAATTAAACTGGGCCGCCCGGTCGGCTTGAGTGTGGTCGCCCGATTAACCGACTTGTCCATCGCGGAATTAAAAGACTTGAACCCCGAGTTAAAAGGGTTATGTACACCACTCAATTTTCCCGAATATCAACTTAAACTGCCGGCCGGCCTGGGTGATCACCTACAGACGAAATTAAAATCGATCTCTGTAAGCGCATGGTTGCCCAAGTCCGATATGAAACGTCCCCCGGCGGAACGCGTGGCACGCGGAAAAGGCAAACGGCGAGGTCAAAAGACTGAGGTTGCCGGTAGATCAGCCAACCGCCGCTCGGGCAAGAAATTGAAGCGCGAATTGGCCTTCGCTTATTCAGACTCCCCCAAAAAACCGCAAGGCAAACGTATCATTCATAAAGTAAGAAAAGGTGATAATCTGACCAAGATTGCCGCTCGATATAATACCGACGTTCAATCCTTACGAGGTTGGAATCATCTCCCCTCCAAGAAGATTCGTCCCGGAGATAAGATTACAATCTATCGTCGTGAATGAAAAAATGACGATGTCGTCAGTAGTCCGATGTTGATCGTCCGTAAGAAACAACGCGTAGCGTTAAGCGGGGACTAGCCGCCCATCGAAGGATTGAAGGCGGACGCGGTGTGCTGATGGCAGAGTGTTGAAGGTCTGCGAATGAAGAAAGCGCTCATCACCGGTATTACCGGGCAAGACGGTTCTTACTTGGCGGAGTTCTTGCTGACGGTAGGCTACGAAGTGCACGGTCTCGTCCGCCGATCCAGCCTTGATCGTCTCGACCGTTTGTCGGCCATTCTTCCCAGAATTCATCTCCACTCGGGAGATCTCCTTGACACTATGTTTTTACTCCGCTTACTCGAGCGGGTGCAGCCCACTGAGGTTTATAATCTCGCCGCGGTATCTTTTATCCCAGCCTCATGGGAGCAGCCGATACTGACCTCGGATGTAACGGCGTTGGGTGTGGTGCGTATGCTCGAAGCGCTTCGTCAGGCCGACCCATCGATTCGATTTTATCAGGCCTCCTCGAGCGAAATGTTTGGGCGGGCCGTCGAAACTCCGCAGAATGAGAATACGCCGTTCCATCCGCGCAGCCCGTATGGCGTCTCCAAAGTGTATGGGCATCAAATCACCGGCAATTACCGCGAGTGTTTTGGCATGTTCGCTTGCTCCGGAATTTTATTTAACCATGAATCACCTCGGCGGGGGCAGGAATTTGTAACGCGCAAAGTCACACAGGCGGCCGCACGGATTTCCTTGGGTTTGCAGGACCGACTCTACCTGGGTAATTTGCAGGCGCGCCGGGATTGGGGCTTCGCCGGCGACTATGTAAAGGCTATGTGGTTGATGCTGCAACAGGATGAACCCGACAATTATGTGGTGGCTACCGGCGTGCAGCACTCGGTGCAGGATCTCGTGGAATACGCCTTTGGCAAAGTCGGCTTGGACTGGCCGTCTTATGTTAAGACGGATCCTTCTTTGATACGGCCGGTCGATGTTGTCAATTTGTTGGGCGATGCGTCGAAGGCTCGGCGCGTGCTAGGATGGGAGCCGACGGTCACTTATGAAGGCTTGATCGACATGATGATCGAGGCGGATCTTGACCGAGAGAAAGGCCGCCGCCCTTGATCCGGCCCTGCAGCGCGGGATTCCGTAGGTTGTAAATGTAGCTCTCGGCCATACCCCTTCTCCTACCCAGTGCCAGGCTCTCGCCGGCACGTTTCCAGTAGATCACTTGTGGCGATCATCTCCAGGGCCCGTTGGGCAGCGCCTGCCTCATTATCGTGCGACACGCAGTTCTTCTTCAATTTTGTCGGCAACAAACATCTTCAACAGTGACTGATACGGCACATCCCGTTTGTTGGCCAGCACTTTGAGCCTCTCGATCATCGACTCGGGCAGGCGAATCGAAATAGTCCGCGTTGTTGGGTACAGATTCGAAAGCTTGACACGATTGGCCTGCGGCCAGTTGATGTAGCCCAATGAGTCGTGTGAGGCCCAGAACTCGCGTTCCTCGTCTTCATTATTAAACTTCGGTATCTTGCTTGTCGTTTTCTTTGACTTGCGCACGCTCATGCTCCTTTCCCTCACGTTTGTTCATATCACGTGCCGGGATTACTCGGATCAGCTTGTTGCGAACCGTGAAAACCGCAAATAAAAGTCTACCTTCATCTGTTTGGCCGAACCCATAGAGCCTTGGCTCACTGGTGGGGTGACGTACATCAGGCGCAACAATTAATGGTTTATTGAAGAATAGTTCCTCACACTCCGCTCGGCTGACTTGATGCCGGATCCAATTCTTCTCGACTTTGCCCGCGTCCCACTGGAAGCCAATACATTCAAGAACCTGGTTGAATGGATCGAGCATGGTCTATGTGTATATCGAATATGTACAATTGTCATAACTACTCAGCCAGTGCCTTTAGCTCCGTAGGAGCGGCCTGTTTATAGCAAGAATCCATGCGTGAGTTCGAACAAGCCCCGTAGGGGCGGCCTGTGTAAGGTTGATTTCGTCGACGAACGCGTCCGGACAGGTCGCTCCTACGGAGCTTAGGACCTACCATAGGAATCGCTACTACAAACAGGCCGCCCCTACGGGGCTGCGACGCATTGTCCGAGTAGTTACTAATGGTCAAGGCCACAGAAAATGGCGTGGCTGCGCTGCCCAACGCCAAGGTTCAGCCGCCTGCCCGCGCAGCGGGCGCGCTGGCTGGAACCGCTTGAGCGCGGTATAGCCACCTCAAAAATAAGACCCCGAAAATGAGATCGCCCGTCCCGGCCAGAGGGGCTCTTATCGGCAAGGCGCCGATGGCCCAGAACCATACGAGCAGCGCGAAAAAAGACAGCTTGCCGGCCGCCGCGACCGCGACGAAGAGACGTTCGGCACGACCCGCCACGGCGGCCCATAGATAGGCGAGCCCAAAGATCAGAACGAACATGCTGACGGTCGCTAGGTAAAGAGGGTGATCCCCCTCCGGCATTCCCGCGATTGCCCGCAACGCTCGGGCGGAGGGAACAAAGGCGGCCGCGCCAAGAATGTTCATCCCAGCCGTGGCAAACATGGCGCCTCGCATAAAGATCGACAATGTCATCACGTCACTTCACCTCTTGGTTTGCCGCAAGCGCCCAACGCTCCTGCTCAGGTACCTCGGGCGCGCGATCCCGATGAAGCTGACGAGCACCAGTCGCCCGCGGTCGCCGGTAGCGGATTGTTAGACCGCGAGTCGAGTCTGTCAACTCTCGGACCGTATCTTGGTTCATCCCACGATCCTCAATCTGTGGACGGGAGGTATGTGCCGAACGTCCAGAGATGCCCCTCCACGTCACGGACGTGGTACTCGCGTGAACCAAAATCAGTATCTTTGGGCGGACTCTTAATCTCCGCGCCCGCCGATCGCGCCCGTTCGTAATGCGCATCGAGGTCGTCAACATACACGCAGAGGGCTTGCGTGGCCGCCCCGAGCGCTTGGGGGCTTGCCATGCCATCATCGGGTCTGATGGACCCAAGCATGATGACATTCGTACCGAGCTTCAGTTGAGCATGACGGACGAATAGCCCCGACTCCGGAACCGAGAACAATTCGACGAAGCCGAAGGTCGCGCACAGCGATCGTATCGCGCCGCGCGCGTCGTTGTATCGCAGGATGGGAAAAATTGTCTGCATGCCTCTCCTTGCAGCCTAACGGACAGCGCTTTAATCTTAATCATCCCCCGGCAAAAAAGCAAACGTCATTTCTGTTAAAACATATCGGCCCTCTTACAGAATTTGGGTTTAACCCCTTCGCTCTTATTAGGTAGTTCGTTATTCCGCATCTTCTCAATAAATCGGGGTAAGGGATTATCCCAAAAATGTCAGGGCCCACGGACACATGACGCCACTGAATCTTGGGAGAGGCCTTTACCCAAATTTATGGAGAAGATACCCGCTGGCCCTGAAAGGGCCGAATAGCCGGGGATGGAGCCGAGCGCAACCCCCGCCCCGCCTCCACGTTTCGATCCTGAAGGGGTCTAACCCAACCGCCGCCCATGCCTTTAGGCCAATGTGGACTGCCCCAAAGATTCTTAGGACACAGCGTTGCTCGCGGCGTTAATTGTTTTTAACGCTAGAGTGTAAGCAAAAATTCGCTAACATCGCAACACTCATTTTCTATCTCTGAATTTGGTTAAATATAATGCTTGACATTGTCGGGTGGAGCCAATAGAATCTGTTAAGAGACCTTGGGACTTGTTTTCTTGGCTAAATGGTCTGAAGCATTGCTAAATGTAAGCACCTGACTTGATTAAAGCTCTCCCTTTGGGGTTATAAGTGATGCAGGCGGGTGTAGGGGTTCTTGTAAATTTCACGTTTATAGCGTATTTTCGCCCACACCCATTTGCGTAAGGCTATTTTCGTTTCGTATTTTGGTTCCTTGACCAACCAGTCCAAGCTTGGCTAGGGTGATCGAGTCTTTAAGTCGCGTTTCTGTTAACGCAGTTCCAGTTTGTGAATCTTTAAGACTAAGAAAGTTATCATCTGACAATGCATTTATGAAAAAGCGTGATTTGATTATAATCTGGGTAGGTCCCATCACGTTTCTTCTTGTGTTAGGTGTTGCCTTATCGATGTCTTGGAGAAA
Organism: Acidobacteriota bacterium; assembly: GCA_016179055.1. Classification (GTDB taxonomy): domain Bacteria; phylum Acidobacteriota; class UBA6911; order JACOSC01; family JACOSC01; genus JACOSC01. Next base: position 6,393 of record JACOSC010000047.1, on the reverse strand, counting down.
ATTATCCCCACCGCTACCCATAGATTCTACTTCCGCTTCCAAATCCACCGCATGGTCTGCACCGGCGTCCAAGTTGGAGACGGCCCACATTATCCGCCGAGCTCTCAAGGACAGGAACTGGATGAAGCGTTATGAGGCGCTTGTCGCTCTTACTAGTTTTAGGAATACGGACGCGGTGCCCTTATTTATGAATGCACTGACCGACCCAGATGCTACGGTCCGGCTCAACGCCGCTTGGTCGCTAGGTCAAATTAAGGATAGCCGCGCCATTCGCCCATTGCTTCAAGCCTTGCAGGATACGGACCCCGGGGTCAAGATTCAAGCAGCGCGTGCTTTGGGTAGATTCAAGGACTCGCAGGCTCTAGTTCCTCTTGTACGGGCCTTAGAGGATGAAGATTGGCATGTGCGCTACGAAGTGGCGCTAGCTTTACTGGCGCTTGACAATCCTAGAGCGGTCGATCACGTATCACGGGCGCTGGCCCGTGAGGACCATTCGCTGCAGAACGAAATCGAGAATAGCCTGCGCGAATTTGATGCTCACGGTCCAAAGAGTCCTCGCGAACAAACCCCAGCGGCCGGGCCAGAAGACGATGACGACAGTGATACCGGCGGCAGCGCGGATACCTCGGACGAAGGCCATCGTGAATGGAGGTCGTTGCAGGAGCTTTCCGACCCGGATTGGCAGGTCCGAAATGCCGCGGTCAATAGACTAGGGCAGAAGCGCCGCGGCGGTGCTGTAGATGCGCTTCAGGATGTGCTATTAAATGATGGGAATAGTATCGTTCGAGGCAACGCCGCATGGGCTCTTGGAGAGATAGCCGACCTACGATCGGTTGATGCGTTAACCGATGCGTTGGACGATGACGACGGAGAGGTACGCAATAAGGTGATTACCGCTCTGGCCAAGCTACTTGACGCACGAGCTGTGCTTCCAATTGCAGAGATACTGCAGTGGGACCAGAATGAATCTACTCGCAGCAACGCGGCGTGGGCGCTTGGTATACTGCGAGATCCCCGAGCATTTGGCGCCTTGGTGGAAGCCTCCGATGACGTGTCATCCACCGTGCGGGGCAATGTGGCCTGGGCACTCGGTGAGCTTGGCGACCAACAAGGGATAACTGTTCTCAAAGAAATGCTGACCGATGAGCCCAGCCCTTACGTAAGAGACCAGATCAGGAACGCGCTAAGGAAACTGAAAGCCTACGGGTAGCCTGAATCGGTCCCCACGATCATACCCTACCAAACTAGCCTGACTTTCCCGTACTTTTCTGTGTTGCCAGGGTGATGCCAATCGTGACTTCCGCCTCTATTACTTTGAGAATTTTTCCAAATACCCGCGCCTCGTTCGCGATTGGTAAAGATCAGAGCGTAATTAATGCGCATGGGGACAGTACGGGACGGCATGCATAGCAACAACGCTTGCCTTACTCTGTCTGTCTAAAGAGGATTTGGCAAGTAGTCCAAACCTTGACGCGAACGCCATTCTTCACCGCCGGTTCGTACCGCCATTTTCGTACAGCCGATTCGGCCGCCTGGCTGAATCCTAAATCATTATCCGGCTTACGAATGATGCGGGTATCGATGACCCTGCCCGTTTCAGATACTTTAAGCGACATGAACACGGAGGCTGTGCCTGAAAAATTACGGGCGGCCGAAGGCATACGCGGCTCAGTTCGGCTCAGCAACGATGGCTTCTTGTCTACGAGGTCAGCGGAAACCTCATCACCCTCTTCAAGTGGCTTTGGCAATGGCGTCATGGCTGCGGCTAGTTTCTGCGGTACGATCAAATCGCCTGAAAGTGGCCCCGCCCCGGGGAGATCGGGGACGCGCGGTGGAGTTTGATCGACCGGTGCAATACCCCCTGGGAGACCGGTTTTCTCCGCCGGATTTGCGGCGGCGCTTGCGGTTTCGGTTTCGCTGGAAAGGACCTCGCGCAAAGCCGGGGGTGGAAAAGCCAACTCGGCCTTGGCCATGAGCGGCACCATTTCTCTAGGCTTTAAGGAAGCGATTCCAACTCGACTTTCTAAACCCGATGGCGCGCTCTGCGCGGTCTTGGACCGTTGGGTTTTTTTAGATGATGACTCCGCCGCAGTAAGGCTTTCAGAAGTTGGGAGACCGGATTTCTCGCTCTTGATCAGACGCGTCAGCCGGATAATCTCGGCGTTTATCTTTGAGCGAGTCTTGCTGTCCGGTCTAAGCGCTAAGACAGTTTTGAAATGGGTCAAGGCTTCTTCGTGCTTGTCGGCGGCGCTATAAATACTGGCTAGCCGTAAACGGATTGCGCTGTCCGCGGGTCGAATTTGACTGGCCCGCTCGTAGTAAGCGGCCGCCTCCGGCGAATGGTTAAGCCTATCGTGAACCAAGGCAAGCTGCAGCAGGGCTTCTAAATAATTTGGCTGAACCTTGAGGGCTTTTTGATAGGACTCTATCCCAGCCTCGATGCGATTCTGGCGGCATAGTATATCACCGAGGAGTTTATAGGCGCGGGGGTTTTGGGGGTCGCCATTCGAAAGGACGTTTTGGACGGCCGCCTCGTCTTTTGATAAGTTCTCCGGTTTTGAAACTTCGTCGGTCCTGAGCCTGTCCGCGACTTCATCCAACTGGCGCGAGCGCTCCTTGGCGCTCAAGGGATCGCTTGGGTTGGAAAATCTCGGATTATTTGAAGCCTCGCGGCGCGCCTTCCAAACCGGGTAGTAAAATAAGCTTAAGGCGAGTAGGGCAAGTAAAGTTACTACACCGACAAGGCTCAGAAATGCAACGCTCTTTGGCGGCTTGATCTTAGGGGCCGGCTCGTTGACCGCGAAGGATTCCGATCGCGGCTGTTTAGGCCGGGCAGTCAAACCTTGCCCAAGGTCAAGGACGCTGACCAGATCGGCGCTTCGGCCTTCTTTGCCGGCATCTTCGCGGGGCTCATACTGGCGTCCATAATAGGCTTCAAGCTTTTTCTCGGCGTCACCATTTGGATGCGGATACGGCTCACCAGTGTAAGGAATCCTTTTGGCCATGCCAAAACCTCCACCCAGTTTTCGTCATGCTTTGCTGACAAGTGGGATACGTCCCCACCGTATTGGTACCTATCAGCTTAATATAAGAAATACGCATTTGCAAGGGAAACTTGTCTAGGCTTTGCTCGAGTTTACCAGGCTTGTTTCATCCTTAGCCATGATGGAACTCCTTTAAAAATACCTGGGAGCGCCCCGACTACCGTCGGGGCGAATCGGGTCGCGTACCGAGTCTACCCTTACCCCGACGGTAGACGGGGCGCTCCCAGGCGTGTCGTTGCTGTTTGCATTCGTCGGGGTGTCCCAAAGGGGCATGAACAACTCCTTTGGTTAGCTCTACAATAACTCTGTCAATTTCACAGGGCTTGACGGCTGCCGCCGGGAGGCGCTTAGCAATGTACTCGCTGACGAATGGATTGGAAAAGTTCATCGCGAAAACGAGGGTGCGCCACGGCGATTAAGGCTTCGGCGCGCTTACGTAAATTTAGTCCGTGCAAATACGCCGTGCCGAACTCAGTAACCACATAATGTACATCGGCTCGGGTCGTGACCACGCCGGCGCCGCGTTTAAGGGTTGGGACAATACGGGAAACCTCGCCCCGCTTCGCCGTCGCCGGCATGGCAATTATGGGCTTGCCGCCTTTGGATCGTGCGGCGCCGCGAATGAAGTCTACCTGACCGCCAAAACCCGAGTAGATTTTTTGGCCTACCGAGTCGGCGCAGACTTGACCCGTGAGGTCCACTTCAAGGGCGGAATTAACCGCCACCATTCGGTCGTTTTGGGCTATGATGAAGGGGTCGTTCGTGTAGTGGCTCGGGTGAAATTCAAACATTGGATTGTTGTGCAAGTACTCATAAAGCCGCGAGCTTCCCAGCGCAAAGGTAGCCACGGCTTTTCCCGCGTGCAAGGTCTTGCGACTGCCGGTAACAATCCCAGCCTCAATAGCGGTCATCACCCCGTCCGAAACCATCTCCGTGTGAATGCCCAGGTCTCGCTTTCCCTCAAGCGAGGCGAGCACGGCATCAGGAATCCCCCCAATACCCATTTGCAGCGTCGATCCATCTTCAACTAACTGGGCTACGGACTCGCCGATCTTTTGCTCTACCTCCGAGAAACTCATCGCCGGCAATTCCGGCAAGGGTTCGGAAACTTCAGTTAGCTTGGCGATCTTTGAAATATGAACAAAGCAATCGCCTAATGTGCGCGGCATGCAGGAATTGACTTGCGCCAAGACGAGCTTTGCCGAATTGACGGCCGCCAGTGTAGCCAAAGTTTCTACACCTAAGCTCATGAAGCCGTGCTCATCGGGAGGGGCCGTTTGAATGATCGCGGCATCCAACGGCATTTGGCTGCCTGTAAACAGGGCAGGAATTTCATGCAGAAAAATCGGAACGTAATCGGCGCGTCCTTCGTTGACCGCTTCTCGGTCGGCCGGCCCGACAAAAAGCGAGTTATGCCGAAAGTGCTCCTCCATGCCGGGCTTTGACAAGGGGTCGTCCCCGATCAACAACACATGCGTAATTTCCACATTGTGCAACTCATGTTTTCTCATCGCCAGCGCGGAGAGCAAGACATAAGGGGTTGCGGCATTCCCACTGGTGAAGACGCGGTCCCCTGACTTAATTAAAGCAACGGCCGCCTCGGCCGAAACCCGCTTCTTTTGGTAATCGAGTAACCAATTCATACTAGAGCTCCCCTCGGACTAACTTTTCAATATCGGCTTGCGGCAACCCGCTGATCGGCAGACTTGCCGCGACGTAACCCCCCAGCGCGCAAACCCCCCGGCGCAGTTCTGCATTGGCTCTAATAGCCGATAGGGCGCCGCGTTGGACTATTTCCTTCAAATAAGGCAGCAAAGCATTGGTGAGCGCATGTGTCGAAGTTCTAGCCACCATGGCCGGAACATTGGGCGCGCAAAAATGAATCACGCCATGAGCCGTGAATAAATATTCTTCTCCCGGCGTCAGCGTGGAAGTCTCCACGCAGCCTCCTTGATCGATGGAGAAATCCAAAATCAAGCTGCCCGCGCGCATGCGCATTACCATCTCTTTGGTGACTATTACCGGCGCGCGCTGACCGGGAACCAACGCGGCGCCAATCAACACATCGGCGAAGGCCGTGAATTTCTCCACGTTGTTGCGGGTGGCTAACGCGGTGACTATGCCGCCGCCAAAGTGAGTATCAATCCGAACCAATTTCCGCATGTCTATATCCAACACGGACACTCGGCAGCCCATGCCTAAGAACGCCCGCGCGGCATAATAGCCCAGAGTACCGGCGCCGATGATGACGATGTCCGGAGGAGGGATACCTGGGATTCCTCCCAGCAAAATGCCACGACCGCCGGCCGTGCTTTCGAGTAGCCGCGCCGCCAGTTGAACCGCCATTTGACCGGCGATTTCACTGGAGGCTCGCAGTATGGGCAAGGCGCCGTCATTTTTGCGAACCAGCTCGAGGCCAATGGCCGTGATTTTTTTTTCGACGAGCATCTCGACGAGTTCCTTAGGGGCCACGGCCAAATGAAGAAAGGTCAGCAGAGTGGCTTCGTTGTTGAAAAAACTCCACTCGGACTGGTCGGGTCGTTGTACTTTGACCACAAGGTCTGCGCGGCGTATCACCTCCTCGCGTGAATAAGCAATAGCCGCGCCGGATGATCGGTATTCATCATCCGGGAACCCTGCGCCGGCGCCCGCCGTCGATTCTACATAAACCTGTGCGCCCAGATCCACAAGCTCACGCACACCGGCCGGCGACAGGCCAACCCGCTTTTCATTTACACCTTTTCGACTAATTGTTTCTTTAGGTATCCCGACAATCATAATAAAACTCCTCTTGCTTACTCGGCCGTAGGGCCAACATCATTCCCTTCGACGTGAGCGCTTCCAAGTTATTCTGATCATCCGATTCGAGTATGTGTTCTTGCAGAAGCCGGAAATGCTCGCGGCCTTGTCGGCGCTTTTGTAACTACTCAGCCGGCGCTCCTTAGCCCCGTAGGGGCGGCATGTTTATAGCCAGAAGCCATTGAATAGGAGTCAAGCTCCATAGGAGCGACATGTACAGAGCCTTTATTATCAAAGCCTGCACATGTCGCTCCTTAGAAACTTCCCCAGTTTCATCGTTATTCTGCGTGTCGTTAAAGCTCGCCAACAATCGTGATTGGCCGGAAATACTTGCTCTTTGAAATGTCCAATCTTTAGAGCGCGCCCCGGCAGGGGGGCCGAGAGGCCATAGATCCATTTGATGCTGCATTATCCTCTCATCTTCAGCGCTAGGGCCTTTGGTAGGCCAAGCACCTCTCAGCGCCCCTGCCGGGGCGCTCGTGGTGGATGAGGCCATGAGTCCTGGGGCAGCGCTGCGCTTGCCCCAGGCTAATCTCCTTGCGCCCCTGCC
>JACOSC010000213.1 GCA_016179055.1 Acidobacteriota bacterium | reverse complement strand
CGGCGATGCAACTGCTCTTGTTTGACAGTTGGGCGGCGATCCCGACAAGGTCGGGACTATCTGGATGACCGCAACGCCCGCGCCCCGTAAGCGATGAAGGCCCCAGCCAGGCCCAGAACCGGGGGGCTAAATGACAACCCCCTAACCCGGCGGCGAAGACCGCCGCTGGCCGCCACGAAAGGAGAAGCACCGAAGACCGCAAAGACACTAGGCTCCGTTCACCCCCCCACCCAATACTTTCCATTCCACGGGCCGCTGGGGGGGGGCGAGTGGCCGTGTCGATAGCGTGTGGGTAGCTGCCCTACCGCCCCGCGACTGCAAACTTGAGCGGGAATTCTTGGTCTTGGCGTCCCGCGACAAAGTGTGTTAAACTCTCAATCTTCATAAGGGGCCGTGAAGCCTATAGCCTTTCATCGGCTTTCAGGTCATCGGCGCGATACACAGCTTACGGTTGGCGGATGTAAGAGGCTGATCGCGCGCTTCAAGGAATTAACCTTGGGAATATTTTCCATTCTGCATAAGGTTCATACCCGTTTATTGTTCTCCCCGCCTCCGCGTTATGAAGACGAGATCTTCATGGGCAAACAACCGCCGTCACGCCGGACAATCGCTTATCGTAGCCGCCGAGTTCGCCTGTTGAAAGGTTTAGCCCTTATCATTGCTATCATCATCCTGCACACTTGCGAAATGGAGGCGCCCGTTCCCGTTTCATTCATCAGCCGACGGGACTTCCGCACGGACGGAAGGGCATCCTTTACCGTTGCCACGGGTGACTTTAATAAGGATGGACAAATGGACTTGGTCGTAACGCATCCCGGTTCCTCCGAAGTGTCGATCATGCTTGGGGATGGTCAAGGTAATTTCGGCGCTCCTACGAGGTTTTGGGCGCCTGGAGCGTTTTACCCCGTGGTAGCGGATTTTAATAACGACGGCAATCTTGATATCGCCGTCGCGAACTTTTGGACCCCCCACGTCTCGATCCTGATGGGCGACGGCAAAGGTTCGTTTGCGCCGACGAAAAGTATTCGCGTAAAGAATCTGAATACCTGCATCATAGCCGCGGATTTTAATAAAGACGGTTTTATGGATATTGCTACGGCTAATTTTGGCTTGCTGGGTGAGCCGGATAATACCGTTTCCATTTTGCTGGGGGACGGAAAGGGCAATTTCAGCGAATCCCGTGATTATACAGTGGGGCGCGCCCCCGAAGGGCTGGTGGTTGGCGATTTTAATAAGGATGGCCATCTGGATTTGGTGGCGATGAATTTCAATGCCTTTAGTATTTCGCTGTTGCTGGGTGACGGTAAAGGAGGGTTTGCTCCTGAAAAGCGATTTTCGGTCGAATACGGCCCTGCTTTTGGTGTTGCCGGCGACTTTGATAAGGACGGTAACTTGGACCTCGCCGTCGCCAACTGGGGGGCATCCAAGATATCCATCCTCCTTGGAGATGGCAAGGGGAACTTTGCCGAGGCGCGGCACATATCGGTACCCTCCTTCCCGCGCGCCGTGGTTTCCGCGGATTTCAATGGTGATGGAAATCTGGATTTGGCGGTACAAAGCCAGGGATCAAACTCCGTGACGATCCTGTTCGGAAATGGTCAAGGAGATTTTACTGTTCATAGGAGTTTTGCGACGGGTAATGGGCCGGCATTTCTCGCAATTGGCGATTTTAATAACGACGCGATCTTGGACATTGCGACAGCGAATCTCTATTCGAATGAGGTATCAATTCTCTTTGGCGACTCCCGGGGGAATTTCGGTTTAGTCTTTCTGACCAAATGGAGGCCGATGTCCATCGTAACCGGTGATTTTAACAACGACGGCAAGCTTGATTTAGTTACGGCTGATTGGGTCTCCGCAGGGGTCTCCTTGCGGCTTGGGGATGGGCAGGGTAGCTTCAATGCAGGTAAGAATTTTATAACCGGTTATGGCCCAATTTTTGTGACGGCCGCAGACTTGAATAAGGACGGTAACTTGGACCTTGCGGTTGCAAATCAAAACTCCAATAATGTCACGATATTGATGGGGGATGGTAAGGGTGGCTTCGGCGAAACAAAAAGTTTTCCAGTTTGGTTCAATCCGCAGTCTATCGTCGTGGCCGACTTCAACAAGGATGGACATCTCGATCTGGCCGTAGCTAATTCCGGTTCTGACAATATTGCCCTTCTCCTTGGGGATGGTCGTGGAAATTTTGGTAAGGCCCGGTCCTTTCCAGTGGGAAAGGTCCCCGTGTCGATAGCCGCCGGAGATTTTAATCAGGATGGCAACCTGGATTTAGTTGTAGCCAATTCCGGCTCCAATACCGTGTCGATCCTCTACGGCGATGGCCGCGGTGGATTTTCTCCGATGAAAGACTTGGCGACCGGGGAATTTCCAGCTTTTGTAATTGTCGAAGATTTGAACCAGGATGGCTATTTGGATTTGGCGGTAGCCAATGTAGTTTCAGACACGGTTTCTATACTGCTTGGCAATGGACATGGAGATTTTATTGAAAGAAAGGATATCCCCGTCGATAGGGGGCCCGTCGCTATTGCAGCCGGCGATCTGAACGGGGATCGATTGATCGACCTTGCTGTGGCCAACGGAGGGTCCGATACGGTGTCAATTATCTTTGGAGAAAATAGCAACCCACATCCGGAGAAACCACGGCAGGCGGTAATCCCTTATATTTTTTCTAAGAAAAACTTCTCTGGTATCGGCGCCAGGACGATCAGGCCTTTCCTTTTTACCGGTCGCGTCGACATGCCGGTAGGGCTTTCTCCCTATTCGATCGTGCTCGGAGATTTTAATCGAGATGGGCGACTCGATCTGGCGGTGGCCAATGTTCTGTCCGAAAGTATTTCTGTGCATATCAACGCATCCCCACAGGCGACAACCATTAAACGTCCATAGACGGTTTTCATGCTAAGACGATTTCTCTTACTCGCGACTATGGTCCTTAGTGTGTTTTACTTCGTAAGGGTTTCGCTAGGCCAGGTGTCCTTTTTTGTTCCGTCCGCTCGTCGTGATTTCCATGTAGGACAAGAGTATCCAATATTTTCTATTGCAGGCGATTTCAATAATGATGGCCATTTGGACTTGGTAGTGGCCAATATTCTTTCGTCAACGATCACTGTCTTATTGTCTGACCAGCAAGGCGGCTTTGGTTCCCCCAAGCATTATTCTGTTGGGAAAAGCCCTTTTTACTTGGTTGCGGCTGATCTAAACAATGATAAAAATCTAGATTTGGTGGTCGCCAACGCAAGCTCGCGTAGCGTCTCGGTCCTTATCGGAGATGGGCGAGGTAGCTTCGCCAGTTCCAGGGAATTTCCGACGGGCGGCTCTCCCACAGGCATTGCCGTGGAGGATTTTAACAGGGACGGCAATCTTGACCTGGCCGTGCCCATTTTTAGTACATCGAGTTCCGACATCTTAGAGAAGCCAGGCAGCGCGGTTTCAATCTTGAATGGCGACGGCCGCGGGAATTTTTCGGCACCCCGGCAATTTCCTGTAGGGACAGCCCCTGAGGCCATCATCTCAGGTGACTTCAATAATGACGGCAATGTCGATCTGGCTACGGCGAATTTCGGCTCGGCTAACGTTTCCATATTACTGGGCGATGGTCGCGGCGGGTTTACCAAAGGCGGTGACGTGGCGGTCGGCCATGGCCCGCTTTCGCTGATTGCCGCCGATTTCAATGGCGACAAAAACTTGGACCTGGCTGTAGCTAACGAGTTTTCCTTTAATGTTTCGATATTACTGGGTGATGGAAAAGGGTCCTTCGCGCCTGCGCGCCATTTTCCGGTTGGAAGTCGGCGGGTCTTCCGTATCAATGCGGCTGATTTTAACGGAGATGGAAAAATAGATTTGGTTACCGCTAACTGTGATTCCAACGCGATTTCCGTGCTGCTAGGTGATGGCCAGGGCGGTTTTGGTCGTCCGAAAAATTTCTTGACGGGAAGCCTCCCCGCCTCTGTGACCATCGGCGATTTCAATCGGGATGGCTTTCTCGACATTGTGACGGCCAATGAATCGTCAAGGAATGTTTCCTTGCTATTGGGGGATGGAAAAGGCGATTTTGGGCGACTTTTTCTAGTTAGTCTTAATCCTTCTTCCCTGGTGATGGGGGATTTTAATAAAGATGGTGTGCTGGACATGGCTGTGACCGACTGGGATGCCAACAGTGTTTCAATCTTTGAAGGTGATAGGTTTGGCGGATTCAGGTATAAGCAGTCAATGGCGGTGGGCGGAAAACCCGCGTTTATAGTGACCGGAGACCTCAATAGGGATGGCGCGCTGGATTTAGTCGTTGCCAGCTTAGGCTCTAAAGACATCACGATTTTCCTGGGGGATGGCCGCGGAAATTTTTCAAGGCTTATGGACATTCCAGTGGGAGGAGTTCCGTGCACACTAGTTCTGGAAGATTTCAATCGCGATAGGAATCTTGACCTTGCGCTCACGAATACGGAATCCGGTCAGGTTATGGTTTTTCTTGGTGATGGGAAAGGGGGATTCTCGAACGCTAAAGAATTCTTGGTCGGAGGCGAACCCACCTCTCTGGTCACAGGGGACTTTGATGGTGACAAGAAGCCGGACCTAGTCGTGGCTGACGTTGCGTCCAATCGCGTACTGATTTTATTAGGAAATGGAAAAGGAGGCTTTGGGCGGCCGAAGTCGATAATCGAAGGTATCCTTCCAAGTTCGTTAGTGGTAGGCGATTTTAATAAAGATGGGAAATTGGATCTGGTTATAGCGGACGCGGGCTCTGGAACCGTGAGTGTGCTATACGGTGACGGACGCGGAAGGTTTAAGGACCAAGTAACATTTCAAACTGGGGCGCTGCCCTCGGCCATGGGCGTAGGAGATTTCAATGGGGACAATAATCTTGACCTAGCGGTAGCCCATTGGGGGTCGGAAAATGTCGTGATCCTGTTAGGGGACGGCCGGGGCCATCTGAAAAAAGCTAATAGTTTCGTACTGAGTGGCGGGGCCGTATCAGTTACAGTCGGAAACATTAATCGTGATAACCTTCCTGACCTGGCCTTAGTCGTATCTGGCGGAATTTCGATCCTTTTCAATACCACGCACGTCGAACGTTAATCATCTACCGCCAGCTATGTAAATAGATCTACCCTTCCTGGCCGCCACTCGCTGGAGATCAGGCGAATTTGCTCTGGGGATCGAGAGGTTATGGGCGTTACCTGCCGCTGGCCACCACCTTGTAGGCGTCAAAGGCCGGTTTAGGGAGATAGTCAGTATATTTTGTAAGTCCCCAGAAATTCTCGAATGGGAAACTTACGTCATAATCCCTGAGATTGAACCAAAAAATACTCTCGACGAAGCTCATTTGCGGGTCATCGCGGATGAGAGTATATAAGGCCCGTAAATATTCGGCTTGCTTGGCCTCTGTTACGAGTATCCCTCTTACGTTGCGGCATGCCTCACTTTGGTCAATTCCCTGAAGACACCGATCGTTAGCCATCCAGGACATCTCCGTCACCCATACTTTCTTATTCCCTAGACCATAACGTGTTAAGAGGGCTTTATAGAGCAGTAGTTCTTCCTTTAAGGTTACCGATCGGACTACGCTATTTTCAAGCCGCATGTTTCTTCTTTCTAACGGACCCTTCGGATGTCGATAGGGGTGTATCCCAACAATGTCACAGGCCTCCACGCCCCCCAGAGCAATTAAAACCTTCTCCGTGAACTCCATCGATGGAAAGTATTCGGTACTCCTCTCGGGGTCCTCGTTTCCACTGTCATCCACGCGCGGAGAGAATCCCTCAAGTATTACTTTCGCCGTCGGATCGACTTCCTTAATAGTCCTATAGGCAACTTTGAGAAGCTCGGCATATTCGCGTGGATTAGGGGAGGGTTTCCACGAGATCGCATCATTGGGTTCAGACCATATGTCCCAATACTTTACTCGGGTTTTATATCGGGTTACGAGCACCCGCAGGAAGCCAGCATATTCCAATAGCTTTGGAGGACAGTACGAAAATTCAAAATCTTTAGGATGATCTGTTACTCGACAAGCGTACCGCGGCGATCCAAGAACGGTGGCCATCACGCCCAATCCATTACTGCTGATGGCGTTAACCTGTCGATCCAAGTCATCGAAGACGTACGTGCCCTGCACAGCCTCGATGCTCTCCCAATACACATAGATTCTTACCCACTTAGCGCCCAATTCTCGTACCTTCTGAATATCCGTGGGGGAGACGTATATATCCGGCAAAAAGCTCGTTACAGCAATCCCATAGAGAGAGGGGGGAGGCACTTGCGCGAATATCCGCTCCTGCGTGGCCAGGGTCATCATGTATAGTACACATAAAGCGATAAGTAATCTGGTAAAAGTAGCTGAAGAAACCGCCCGCCATTTACATTTCCTGAGCATAACTAATTTACTCCTTCTCTAAAAAACAATTTTACATCATTCGCAAACCCCGTTGGCTCGACGCCATACTATTCACGCGAGTGTTGTCACAGAACTGTTACCGACCTCTACAAATTAAGGAGGTGGTGAGACAGTGAGTGTCACAGCAACAACCTGCGGACTATTATCCGCTTGCGGGGCATCGATTCGTATCGTACCATTATATGTACCAGCGACTAATCCGCCAACATTAGCCGACACCGTAAGTTGACTCAATGAAAAAGGATCCGAAATCCCTGAGGTCGGGATAATCGACAGCCATGCCGCGGTTGACGTAGCTGTCCAAGAGAATGGACCTCCACCGATATTACCAAGATCGCGAGTTTGTGCACCTGGAATGGGCCCCCCAAGAATGGCGCTAAACAATATAGGTGTTGTGTCCAAGTCAATTCTAGGCGGTGGCGCGACAGCAAGAGTCACAGCAATCGTCTGGGGTGAGTTGTCAGCCTCCGGCGATGTAATCCTTAGTGAGCCCGTATAGGATCCAGCCAGTATCCCCGTAATGTTGACGGAGAGGCTAAGCTGAGTTAGCGCTCCAGGAGCCAAAGTGCCCGATTGAGGAAGCACCGACAGCCACCCAGGAGTGGTCGAGGCGCTCCATGTGAACGGGCCGCCGCCTATGTTGCCCATGGTGATGACTTGCGCGGCCGGGCTTGGTCCACCTTGCATGGCGCTGAAAACGAGTGGCGTTGGATCGATGTCTATTCTAGGCCGCGGCGCAATGATAAGGGTAATAGGGACGGTCTGGGGCGAGTTATCGGCCTCTGCCGCATTAATCCGCAAAGATCCTGCATACGATCCTGCCGTTAGACCCGTGATATTCACGGCAAGGGAAAGCGTTGTTGTGGCGCCGGAGGCCAATGTGCCGGAAGCAGGGAAGACCGACAGCCAACTAGGTGTGGTTGAGGCGCTCCACGTGAACGGGCCTCCGCCTATGTTGCCCAGGGTGAGGACTTGCGCGGCCGGGTTTGGCCCACCTTGCATAGCGCTGAAAACGAGCGGTGTTAGGTCAAGGTCAATTCGTGGCCGTGGCGCAATGACAAGGGTAATAGGGACGGTCTGCGGCGAGTTATCGGCCTCTGCCGCATTAATCCGCAAAGATCCTGCATACGATCCTGCCGTTAGACCCGTGATATTCACGGCAAGGGAAAGCGTTGTTGTGGCGCCGGAGGCCAATGTACCGGAGGCAGGGAGGACTGACAGCCAGCCCGGTGTGGTCGTAGCGGTCCACGTGAACGGGCCGCCGCCTATATTGCCCAGCGTGAGGACTTGCGCGGCCGGGTTTGGCCCACCTTGCATCGCGGCGAAGATAAGGGGCGTTGGGTCAATGTCAATTCTAGGCGGTGGCGCAATAACCAGGGTGATCGGGACTGTTTGCGGCGAGTTATCGGCCGCCGCCGCACTAAACCGCAGAGCTCCCGTGTACGATCCTGCGGTTAGACCTGAGATATTCACGGAGAACGAAAGTTGCGTCATCGCCCCAGCGCCGAGAGATCCCGACGTGGGAAGCGCCGACAACCAAGTGGCAGTCGTTGCGACGGACCAAGTGAATGACGCGCCACCGGAGTTTCCAAGAGTCATGGTTTGCACAGGCGGATTGGGGCCACCTTGCACGCTATTGATGACGATCCCCGTGATGTCCACATCAATATGAGGCGCCGACACAACACTCAGAGCAATTGACGCCGTCTGTGGCGAGTTGGCGGCACAGGCCGAAGCTATCGTAATCGAACCCGTGTAATCTCCGATGACAAGGCCTCCGGTGTTTACGCATACGGAGACCTGACTTGGCGCCGAGCCACTTTGCGGACTTACCGACAACCACAATTGATCACTTCGAGCCGTCCAATCTAAGGTTGCGCCGCCAGTGTTGGTAATATTAATAGTCTGGCATGCTGGGCTAGTTCTCCCAGCGGCTCCCAGAAAACTTAGGCTGAAGGGATTAGTGGTAATCACCGGACTTTGATCGACCGTTAAACTTACTGTGGCGGTCTGCGGCGTATTGACGGCGCCGGGCGCGTTGATTGTGATCGTCCCACTATAGTTTCCAGCCGTTAAAGCACTCGTGTTAACAGATACTGCCACTTGGCTGGGAGCAGTTCCGAGCGCGGGTGAAACGGTTAACCATGGGCTGTCCGTGACGGCGGTCCAACTAAGCGTTCCGCCACCGCCATTAGTAAGCGAAAGTGTCTGGTTGGTCGGATTCTGGCACCCCTGCGTCCCACGGAATGACAACGAGGTGGGACTAAGGACGATCCGGGGAGGAGCATCAATACGCAGGTTAACCGGAATTGACTGCGGCGAGTTGGCCGCGCATGTTGAAGTGACGGTTATCGTCCCCGTGTAATTGCCCGCAAGCAATCCACCGCTGCTCACACAAAGAGAGACTTGACTGGGTGCAACGGCGCTTTGTGGGCTTATGGAAAGCCAGGGTTGATTTGAGCTGGCGGTCCAGTTCAGCGTGCCGCCACCGGTGTTAGTAATGCTGCCCGTTTGGCAGGCCGGATTGGGACCACTTTGCACCGCCTGGAAAGTTGCGGCCGTCGGAGTCATAGTGATAATGGGTATCTGATTCCCCACCACGAGCGTTACCGTGGCCGTGTTAACGGGAATTAGCGCCGTGGCGGCGGTTACGGTAATGGTCCCTATATAGGTCCCTGACAGTAAACCGCTCATGTTGACCGCTACGGCAATCTGGCTGGGCGAGGTTCCGCTTGGCGGAGTAACCAATAGCCAGGGTCGATCACTACTGACAGACCAATTGAGAACTCCGTCGCCTGTGTGTGTAATCGAAAGAATTTGATTAGGTGGATTCGTACATCCTTGCGTTCCGTTGAAAATAAAATTCCTTTTATCCAAATAGAATTCCAAAGCTCGTTTCTGAAGTCGAACGGCACCTTCACTGGAACCCGTTAAGAGTCGACGGCCATCGGGCGACCATTTAACTGAGTTGACCCAGTCCGTGTAGTTTGTAACGGTAGCAACAAGTGCCGACGTTTCGGCATCCCAAATGCTGACCTCTCGATAAGAGCTGCTGGCAAATTCCAGGCCTTCCGGCGACCAAGAGATGGAGAGCGCAGAGTCCTTATGGCCGGTTGGACTGGGTAATGGCGCGTACGTGGTAGCGTCCCAAACGCCAACGTTGCCATCCCAAGAAGCCGAAACGATCTTGCGCGCATCGGGCGACCACGCGATGCTGCTGACGTCCGAAGTATGGGCCGGGATAACCGTGATAAGTTGATAATTATTAGCATTCCATATTCTAAGTTCCCTAAACGATCCGGAGACAATTTTACTAAGGTCCGGCGACCAGGCCACACTCGAAACCCACGAGGAATGTCCGGCAAGAGTTGCTAAGATATCATACGTAAGACCCGACCAAATCATAACCGTCCCATCGTTTGAACCGGAAGCAATCGCCAATCCATCGGGAGACCAAGAGACGGATTTCACCGCGCTCGTATGACCCGAAAGCGTGGCGATAGGCAGGTATGTATCCATGTTCCAGACCATGAGCGTGTTGTCACGCGAGCCGGAGACGAGTTTGCGGCCGTCGTCTGACCACGCCAAGGCAAAAACTTCAGAGGTGTGTCCGGTTAGAGTTGCTAAGAGTTGGTAGGTATCCGCATTCCAAATGTAAATCGGATTTCCGGGTAGGCCTAATCCGAAAGGCGGCCATCCATAACCGGCGGCAACTCGCCGGCTATCAGGCGACCACGCCACCGCATGAACCTTACCCGTGGTTCCGTTGAGAGCCGCCACTTGCTGAAACGTACTGGAGCTCCATACCTTAATAGTACTATCGTTGGATCCAGATACAATTTGTCGTCCGTCGTTTGACCAAGCTACAGAGGTGACGTCGTCGTCGTGCGCGGCGATAGTAGAGAGAAGGCGATAGTTGGTGGCATTCCATACTTTAATGGTCCCGTCAAAATGTCCGGAAGCAAACCGTTGCCCATCGGGCGACCATACGACGGAGTAAATAATGTAGCCGAGTGGGGTCAAGGTTGTAATATTCTGAAAGGTTACGGCGTTCCAGACCTTGATTGTTTGATCGAATGAAGCCGTAGCCAATCGTCGACTGTCCGGCGACCACGCTACAGACGACAGGGCATTGCCATGGCCGTAAAGGTAGCGCACTACAACAAATGTATCTGGGTTCCAAATCAGAACTGACCCTTGACTACCCCCCGCCGCAAGGCTCACACCGTCCGGCGACCATGCCAATGCGACTACGGCTCCGCTTTCCGTGTCGCCAAATGTTGAAAGCAATTGGAAGGTATCCGCTTTCCAAATTGATATCGCTCCGTCGTCGAAACCAGCGGCAAGCCTTCGACTGTCGGGAGACCATGCGATGGAACATGCTGGAATATAAAAATGAACCAATGTTGTAAGAAGCGCAAAGGTCGTAGCATTCCAAAGCTTGATCGAGCCGTCCATGGATGCGGTAGCCAGAAGTTGCCCATCGGGTGACCAGGCAACGGAACTCACCCAGGAAGTGTGCCCGAATAGCTCTCGGTTAACCGTTAGCGTGGCCGTATCCAAGATGTGTACAGCGGAGGAAGAAGCGACGGCGAGCTTTAACCCGTCAGGCGAGTAGCCAACTGAATTAATTTGCCCAAAGGCCAGTAAGCGAATACTTCCCCAACGGTCGACCGCGTCCGTTGATTGCCCTAGCGTAACGACGGAAAGACCTGTTAATATTATGATGCCGAACGTACACGTCCTCACGCAAGCTCTCTGAATTGATGAAGGTCTCATACTCTTTACAACCTGATGCCAGGCCTCCCTCTTTAAAGAATATGGGCGCAAGTCTCTTTACGGTAGCGAGCATTACTCTACTCAGCGAGCCAGGCCCGATTCATAACGAAGTTAGCACCAAATTGGGATTGGAACCTACTCTCTAACTTAAAGCTAGATACCCTTGTTAAACAAAGTTGTTAGAGCGTCCAGAAATAATTTTTCACTGAAATAACGATTAGGAAATAAGTATACTACTTTTGGTTTTACGTCCCCTACTTAACTCAGAGCTTTAGTTTATTACATTAGTAAAAGGTTGTCCATAAAAATCTTTGGTCGCGTGGAAATCTTCCACGGTATCTTGGCTCGCGTGGGATTCTCATCGAAGCATGAGGCTACGGCCACTTGGGAGGATTACCTCATAAGAGATTTTAAAGGAGGCAGGGTTGTTCCCCGAAAGATCACTTCAGCATTAGTAGATCCGCCTCTCCGTCTCCGAACGCGTGGACCTTTGTCCTAAATTTTATGTTACTGTTCACGGGGATCGGGGGTCAGGGATCAGAGGCTGAGGGCCCGGGGGCGCCGATGCTTGTTAGGAATTATCGTGATTTAGAGATTGGATAGTGGAGCGGATGCCTAATGGATTGCGGACGGTTTGGAAGAGAAATCCAACCAATAGCGCCCAACCTCCGACCCCCCGTGAACGGTTACAATTTTATTATTGACATGGCTCTTGTTGTTATGGTAAATTGGCCCCACAAGAAGGGGTTAATCAGGGTTCTCGGTCTTTTCTTCAATTATGCGTTGGGTAGGAGTGGGGGTTTCTGATGAAATCCAAACAATTAAGGCAATCATAGATTCCAGGGTCACAGTCAATAATTTAGTGAAATTGTTCCTAACAGCATGGAAAGTGAATTGTATTCGGCGATTGAAGTGAAATTAAATATGACGTGGGACATTCGTCTCCTTTCCCTTCCATATTTCGAAGAAGCTCTGTTTCATAAGAAAATAAGTGACCGTTAAATTAAACGATTGCATGGATAAGTGAGACGTAACGTTTCAATTCAATTAGTGCGAAAGAATGGAATTGTCCTGGTAGACGGTCGTCATTAATCACTGGAATTACTGACCCGAGTTCTCAAGCTTGTGTAGGGGTTTCAATACTAGACCACTGACAAGAAGTTGCTGGAAGGACCAACAATTTGATTGACACGGTACTAATGTCGGTCCATTCCGTCGCTTACCGTTCCACAGCTTTGCGATGGTGAATTGCGCTGTGTGGATGGTTGGGTTGGGAATAGCCGTCTGCATGGTGAAAGTTGTCACGGTTCCTCGGTAAATTCGCGTGGTTTCATAAATTGCGTTTAAATGGAATGTCTAAACGAGTTCGCAATAAGCCACTGTAGTTGGCTCTGGAGTCCGTTGAGATGTGTTTGTATCCATGGCAACCCGGCCTGTAAGCGTGCAGGAAGTGAAGTGTCAGCGCTGATGGAGACATGCCAACCATGGTGCATAGTGCTGTGTTACTCTAGTATACGGAAACCAGCTTTCATAAATTTTACGAAGGAAACACGCCATGTGCGGAAGCAGTTCTAGATCTATACCACAACGTATCCTTTTACTTCTCCCACTCCTTATCACAATACTTTTTTGGGGACTTGTCGGCCGCGGGGAAAATGTGTTCGCCGCGAGCGGCGAAGGCCGCGCACTGCTGCAAGACAGCCCGATCGAGGATTGGGAGCAAGTTAGGGCGATGGGATTTGGGCACGTAAATGGCCTTGCATATTCACCGAATGGGAGTAGGTTGGCGGTTAGCTCGTCATCGATGATTCAAATTCTTAACGCGACCTCATTGGCCGTGGAAGGTGCGATGATCTGGCACAATTCATGGGTCAACAGCGTGGCTTGGTCGCCTGATGGACGGCGGGTTGTATCCGGGTCCAGTGATGGCACGCTCATGATTTGGAGTGCGGAAACCTACCAGTTGATCACAACCCTTCGCGACCACGAGTCGGCGGTACTGTGTGTGGCGTGGTCCCCCAATGGGCGTTTCATTGCTTCCGGGTCTATGGACGAGACGGTCAAAATCTGGAACCCAGATACGTATCAAGTTATTGGAACCTATGAAGGGCACAATGGGCGCGTGTTAACATTGGCTATCGCTCCCGACAACCGTCGTATCGCTAGTGGATCTTTTGATGGCGACGTGCATATCTGGGATGTGCAATCATTTGAGCGACTTCATGCACGCCCTAATCCGAGTAGTCAGGTATGGGCCGTCGCGTGGTCGCCTAATGGTCGACAGCTTGCGGTAGGCATGGAGCGAACCGCTGAAATATGGAATACTGAAACCTACGAGCTTACAAGGTCCCTTACAGGCTATAACTGGTATGTTTATTCTCTCGTATGGTCGCCTAACGGTGATCGCTTAGCTTGCGGCGGATATGGGGAGATCAAGATTTGGAATACGCAAACCTATGCTGTTCTTTCGACGATCAGGCAGCTTGATCGTATTCTTGCCATAGAGTGGTCACGCGATGGTCAGCGCATCATCTCTGGCTCATCCGATACCACCATTCTGATTTGGAATGCGAGGGACTATCAACTCGTCGGAACGGTGTCGGGTCATGTCGGCAGTGTAGATTCCGTTGAATGGTCGCCCGATGGACGGCGAATTGCTACAGCGTCCATGGATGGCACCATTCGTATGTGGAACTCACAAACTTACGAACTAATTAGGGTACTTCGCGATCATCTATATCCGGTGTACGCTGTAGCATGGTCGCCGGATGGCCAGAGGTTTGCTTCCGCTTCGAAAGATGCTTCGGTGAGGGTTTTTGACTCGACTACTTATCAGGCGACTATTTTGATTGAACATACAGATGCGATGAAAGCCTTGGCATGGTCGCCGGACCGTAAATGGCTGGCCGCCGGTTCGTCCGACGGAACACTCATGATCTGGGATGCTGAGACCTATGAACTTGTGAGAAGCTTGCCCGGACATGTCGGTGGAATCATGTCCATGGCCTGGTCGCCCGATAGTAAGCAAATCGCTTGCGGCTCGTATCAGTCGATTAGAGTATGGGACTTGGATACTTTTCGGATCCTCAGAACTATTGAGGGGCATACATCCCATGTTACATCGCTTGCGTGGTCTAAGGATGGACGACGGCTGGCTTCGGCTTCCTGGGACGAAACGCTCAAGATCTGGGATGGGGCGACCTACCAGGTTATTTCAACCCTACGGCACGGAAGTGGCGTTCTCTCCGTAAGCTGGTCCAGCGATAATAAACGCATTTTGGCCGGTTCGTATAAGGAAATTAAAGTTTGGAACGGCGACAATTACCGCGAGTTAGCCGCGATTAGTACGCCCGACGCGGTTTTGGCGGCCGCATGGTCTCCTGATGGGCGGCAGATTGTTTCCGGATCAACTGATGGAGTTGTCCGCATATGGGGAGCCATGCGCACTCCACGCATTCAATTGGATCCGGCAAGCTTGCGCTTTAGCGGAATGGCTCCGTGCCAGAATCCACCATCTCAGACGTTGGCCATTAGAAACTCGGGAGGCGGAACCTTGAGTTGGACGGCTACCAGCAATCAACCTTGGTTATCAGTAACCCCAGGGACCGGTACAGCGCCCAGTCAAGTTACGGTCTCCGTCAATAGTTCAAATTTGGCCCCGGGAACTTATATCGGCCGAGTTTCAATCAGTATGGCGGGGTCTTCAAACACTCCGCAATTTGCAGCCGTCACGGTTGTTGTTGGGCCGTTACCCACCATACGAGCGACCCCGGCCGTCATGGAATTTGTTGGCGTGGAAGGCCGAGCAAACCCGCCCTGCCAGACACTGACCATCGCTAACAGTGGGCCCGGAACGCTGAATTGGTCCGCGTCGAGCGACATGCCATGGCTTACCGTAACGCCGCGATCCGGCCTTGCGCCGAGTCAGCTCACCGTCTGCATAAACACGACCGGGATGAGGGAGGGCGTCTACAAAGGAGTCATAACGATCACGTCCGCCTGCGCCGGAAACTCTCCTCAGCGAATTCCGGTGAGTCTGATTGTGGAGCCACGGACCAGAATGGAAGTTGAGCCTAGGAGTTTTGATTTTCGCTTTATGGCCGAAGAGTGTCAGATTCCTGGAAATCAGAATCTGGCGATCACAAATATAGGTGGCGGTTCGATGCGGTGGAATGCCATCAGCAATAGCCCTTGGTTATCGGTTAACCCAAATAGCGGCACTGCGCCGAGCGATGTGGCAGTGTCCGTAAATATAGCAGATCTTTTGCCTGGGACTTATAACGGCGTGATAACCATGATAGCGGAAGGTGCCGCCGACTCACCTCAGGTCATTCCCGTGCGGTTATTTGTGGAGGCGGCTCCTAGGATCAATCTCAGTCCAAGAAGCTTTACCTTCCGGGGTAGACAAGGAGGCCCGAATCCCACCTGCCAGACTTTAGTAATCGACAATGGTGGCCCGGACTTGTTGACCTGGTCGGCCACCAGCGATCGACCATGGCTCACTATCGCTCCCACGCGCGGCACGGCTCCCAGTGTAGTAACCGTCTGTATCAACATGGTGGGTCTGGTCGCCGGCGAATATACAGCTTCTATTAAGATATCGTCGCCTTGTGCAGCCAATACACCGCAATCAATCCGAGTTACACTTGTGGTGGATCCGCCCCCTCCTGTTATCACATTAAATCCTACCACCCTCCGTTTCAGAGCGGGACAGAATTGTCCATATCCCCCGAACCAAATACTGACCATTACAAACTCCGGAGGTGGGACGATGAATTGGTCGGCCGAATCCAATAGACCATGGTTGTCCATAAGCCCGCGTAGCGGTCAGGCCCCCAGTCAAGTGGATGTTTCGGTGAACAATGAGGGGTTAGCCGTAGGAACGTATTCTGGAACTATTACAGTGAATGCGCCGGGCGCCGATAATACACCGCAAACTGTTTCTGTAACCCTCGTGATAGAAGAATCGCCCAGAATTGGGTTGAGTCCAACTAGTCTTACTTTCCAGGCCATACAAGGTGGCCCGAACCCCAGTTGCCGGACTCTTTCTATAACCTACCTGGGAAGCGGACCTCTGCAATGGACCGCGGCCAGTGATCGATCCTGGCTGTCGCTGAGTCCGACCAGTGGTACGGCCCCTAGCCAGGTTACCATATGTGTAAATGTGGCCGGCTTGCGCGAGGGAGAGTATACAGGCACGATAACTGTTTCGTCTCCTTGTGCCGCTAACTCACCACAGCCGATTCGCGTAACGTTGCTCGTGGAAGGGCGTCCGGAGATTGGACTTAGCCCCACTAGTTTCGCGTTCCGTTTCACGGGGACTGACGGTTGCGCGCATCCGACCGACCAGACGTTGACCATCGCCAATCGCGGCGGAGGCTCGCTTAATTGGACGGCGACAACGAGCCAGCCCTGGTTATCCCTCAGCCGAAGCAGTGGTACGGCTCCAAGTCAAGTCGCGGTGTCGGTAAA
Organism: Acidobacteriota bacterium; assembly: GCA_016179055.1. GTDB lineage: Bacteria > Acidobacteriota > UBA6911 > JACOSC01 > JACOSC01 > JACOSC01. The sequence continues at coordinate 11,496 of JACOSC010000213.1, read as the reverse complement.
TATTAGAGACTTGCTCCCAGGAAGTCATTCGGGAACGATCGTAATCACGGCTCCCGGCGCCATCAATACGCCGCAAAATGTTCCGGTCACTCTTACCGTAGACCCTGCTCCCAGGATAGGGGCCGAACCAAGTAGGGTCAATTTCCAAGCCGTACAGGGAAGTCCTGACCCGCCTTGTCGCCCGGTTAACATAAGTAACCTGGGAATTGGAGAATTAGTTTGGGCGGCCGCCGCGGATCGGCCGTGGCTCTCAGTAACTCCCAGCACCGGGATCGCACCCAGCCAAATCTCAGTATGTGTCGCTCTCGATGGACTGAGTCCGGGAGAGTTTAATGGGAACCTAACGCTTACCTCCTCATGCGCCATAAATTCGCCTAAAACGATCCCGGTCAATTTGACGGTAATGCGGGGCAACATTATAGACTGGGAACAACTGACCGTTCTAGGCAGCCTCGGCGCCAATTATGACGTTACCTTTGAGCCGAATGCGAATCGAGTGGCCGTGGGTAGTTCAACCGGGGTGGTGATTTGGAACGTGAAAAGTCGAACCGTGGAAAGTGTGTTGGCAGGTCACGTTGGCGGCGTTCAGGCAGTGGCATGGTCCCCTGATGGGCGTTGGATTGCCTCGGGTGCTTATCGCGAAATCATCATTTGGGATGCACAAAAATATCAGCCAGTCGCAACTCTAGCTGGACATGCTGATTGGGTGGAAACGGTAGCCTGGTCAACAGACAGCGGTTGGATAGCCTCCGGTTCACGTGATAACAGTATCAACATTTGGAATGCTTCGGAACACAAACTGGCGGGGACCCTCACCGGCCATTCTTCAACGGTATCTGCTGTGGCGTGGTCGCCGGACGGAAGCTTGCTGGCCTCGGGTTCTTTCGATCAGACAATCATGCTGTGGGATACGACCAGCTTGGTTCAGGTAGGTCAGATGAGCGGACATTCCGCGAAGATATGGTCCCTGTCATGGTCTCCGGATAGTCGATCGCTGGTCTCCGGTTCGGAAGACCGGACTCTGATGGTTTGGGATGTCAAGGCATTAAGAAATGTAAGCACTATTAACGGCCATACGGACTGGGTATACTCCGTGGCCTGGTCGCCTGATGGTGAACACATAGCCTCCTGTTCAAAGGACAACACTATCAAACTTTGGGACTCCGAAAAGTATCAGCTCGAAACAACTCTCAATGGTCATACCGATTCCGTCTATGGCGTCAAGTGGTCGTCGGATGGCAAATGGCTGGTATCTACTTCAGATGACAAGAGCATTAGAATTTGGGATGTAGATTTGTCCGAGCCGCTGACCTCATTGCTTGGGCATACAACGGAAATCTACGCCACGGCCTGGTCGCCGGATGGAGAGTCGATCGCGGCAGGCTCTTACGATAAGACCGTTACTATTTGGAATGCGCGGAGCGGCGAAGCACGAAGAACATTACTGGGCCATGAGCACTACGTTAAGGCGGTAACTTGGTCGCCCGACGGGAGACGTATTGTATCCGGATCTGACGACGAAACGGTGCAAGTATGGAACGTCGAGACCGGCGAGCGACTAGCCACTTTGATTGGACACAGTGGGGCGGTAAGCTCCGTGGCCTGGTCTTCCGATGGCCGCCGCATAGCTTCCGGTTCCTATGACAGGACCATTCGGATTTGGGACGCAACCGGCTTTCAACCAGTCAGTACACTTTACGGTCATACGGCAGAGGTACTGGGGGTGGCATGGTCGCCGGATGGCAGGTGGCTGGCATCGTCTTCGGGCGATAGAACAATCAGAGTCTGGAATGCGGAAACCGGCCAGCTTATTATTGTTCTGCTCGGCCACACCGATGCGGTTAATAGTGTGGCATGGACGATTGACGGTGGACGCTTGGCGACCGCTTCTCGCGATAATACCGTCATGATTTGGGATGCACGGGATTATCAGCCCATAACAAAGATGACTTCGCACACCTCTCCGGTTTGGTCAGTGGCTTGGTCGCCTGACGGTCGTTGGATTGCCAGCGGAGGTTCTAAAGAGGCGATTATATGGAATGCCGTTACTTACCAGCTTATTGATATTATTATTGAGCACGTCAGAGAAGTTACCTCAGTCTCTTGGTCGCGCACGGCCTCGAACTTGCTGTCATCCGGCTCGACCGATGGCACTATTAGAGTTTTCGTTAATAGTGTTCCGGCTCCTTAGACCGATTTGGATTAGCATTGTTGGCCTCTATGGAATGTGAAACATGATGGCGAGCGGTGGTGAAAGACATGCTCGTTTCCTCACAGGAATTTTTCCCTTTTAGGTGATCCACTTGGTAGCGTTCTATGGTGGATGCGGCGCTATTATAGGATTTCAATTCACATACAACGCTCCTTGGCCACCATCATAACATCGGGAGCTCGTCGATCTATTTTCGTTACTCGTCTTGAAGGTTTTCAGTAAACTCCAATCAAGTTAAGCCCGTTCCGCTGGATGTAATGCGGCCTTGCCTAAACAATCTCTTTCATTATGATTTATGCTGCTTTGTGGTTTTCCACCTGGGTGTGCCCTATGCTCTCTATATCCGAGGGTAGGACGGACGGGAGCGGTGGAGTTTGCGGCGGTTGGGCTCGCCCGAAAAGTGACCTAACCCTCAAGGAGAATGAGAGCGATGACTAGCAAATGTCGGCCAACGATAGTCCTAATTCAATTCTTGATTGTTTTCTTTTTTTCGTTCCTTACTGCGCAAACCATCTCTACGACCGCGCCGACGCCGGAGTTATGGCTGGTTCAATTCGAAAAAGTGGATGCGGGGATGACCACTCAATATGAAGAAAAGACCCGCGTTTGGCGAGAGGCGTTGCTGCACGCTAAAGCGGGTGCAGAATGGACGTACTACCTTAGCGGCATTCGCAATTTTACGTACATGATGGCGATTCCGCAGAAGTCATTCGCAGCTCTTGATCAGAAAGGAGAACGGGCCACGCAGTTAAAAGACTCTGCGCGCAGCTCCAATATCGACCAACTACAAAAGGAGAAGGACACCACTATCAGCACTCGACGCAGCGAAGTATGGCGTTTCAGAGAAGACCTGACCTATCGCCCCAAGGGGGTGTCCCAATTGGTTCCCGGCTATCAGCGGATGACGGTCGAATGGATAAAACCGGGAAAGTTGGAGAAATATTTCCAGACGTCGAAACAAACACGCGCAGCCCTAGCCAAGGTTAACTACTCTTTGGGGTACATGGCCTTCAGCGTGGTTTATGGCGATGGCTCCATCGTCTACCTATGGGAGGCGGACACCGCCGAGCGTTTTTACAAGGATTATAATATTGGGCCTGCGCTCATACAGGCGTTGGGGAGTGAAAATGCGACAAAGCTTTATATGGACTGGCTCGACTGTGTGACTAAAGTAGATTATATTGAAGGCTACCCGCGCACCGATTTAAGCTACACTCCCGAGCCGGCGCCGCCATGGCTGAGCCACTTTGCCGTTCGATGAGTTCAATACACGCCGCCGGCGTACTGAGGCACCAAGCGGCCAGGAGCTCTCATAGGGCAGGGAAGAACCGCGCGCTTAGATTGGCGGTACAAGATGGGGAGTGGCCGAGCGCGTCCTTAGCGATCGCGCTCATAGCCCTGGTCGAGGGGCAAATTGTTTTGTTGAGCAGCTTGCTGAGAAAGTTTATCGCAACGCTCATTCTCGGTGTTGCCGGCATGCCCGCGCACCCATTTAAACTCAACCTCGTGTTTCTTGCACAGTTCGAGCAATTGCTCCCATAGGTCCACATTTGAGGCCATATGCTTTCGATCCCGCTTCCATCCGTTGCCTTTCCAGCGTTGCGCCCACCCGAGCATTATGGCATTGACTAAGTATTGAGAGTCGCTATAGAGCGTCACCCGGCACCGAATTTTCAGCGCATTCAATCCGGCAATCGCCCCCATGATTTCCATGCGGTTGTTGGTAGTCTTCTGGAAGCCGCCCGTAAGCTCTCTACGGCGATCGCCGTATAGCAGCACGGCGGCGTAGCCGCCGGGGCCGGGATTGCCTAAACAGGCGCCATCGGTATATATGGTGACTTTCTTTGCTTCCATCACGGATGTCCTTTGCGGCATGAAAACAATTTTATGGGCCAGTAGTGGAGAGCGACCTCGACAGGCTCCCTACGCACAAATAACCAAGGGCGAATTCTTCCACCATGGGTCATCATTAAAACTTACGGTCTAACATGTAATTCGCCCAGAGCAAGAGCTTGTGTTTGTAGGGCGATTCTGGGATTAGATCAAGGTAAGGGATAGCTTCTTCAATATAGCGGCCTGCGAGTTCCTTGGTCCTGCGTATCCCGTTGAGGTCGTAGAAAAGCTGCTTGACCACTTGGACTTCTTGGGCAGTAGCGGATCGATTACCGAGCGCCGATAGGACGGTCTTCCGCTGCGCCTCGGTCCCGTTTCTAAGAGTTTCGTAGACGATAACGGTTTTCTTGCCCTCGCGGATATCCGAGCCAACCGGTTTGCCTAGCGTCGCTTCGTCGCCGAGAATGCCGAGGATGTCGTCCTGGAGTTGGAAAGCCGTGCCACATTTGCTGGCAAAGTGAGTGACCGCCTGTACCTCGTCGTCTTCGAAGTCATCGGTATTCTTGCCTAGGAGAGCACCAGCCATTCCGGCAAATTCATAGAGCACGCCCGTTTTAAGCCACAGCATTTCAACAATCTTGGCTTCGTCGACCTCCGGCAGTTCAGCCAGCTTGCGCATGCCGTACCGAACATCGAGGACTTCGCCGAAAATAAGATTATCAAGGACATAGGATTGAAGATGCTTGATGAGCTTGAGGACCAGCGCACCGTTGACCTCGGGTTGGAGACCACAGTCCGCAAAGGACGCTATGGACCAGCCATGCTGTACATCGCCGGTGAGTATCGCAACATTACGACCGTATTCAGCGGCAAGGTGATCGGGGAGTGCCTCGCGTACGCGTGCGCGGCCGCGCACCGCCTCGTGGACCGTGGGCCCTCCTCGACGTAGTGTGTCGTGGTCAATTAAATCATCATGAACGAGAGTCCACGTGTGGAAGAGCTCGACGCCGGCGGCCGCGGGCAGCGAGAGACGCTCACGCTGAGGACCCCCTAACGCACCGGAGGCCATCAAGAGAACCGCCGGACGAAGACGCTTGGCCGGCCTGCCGATGTAGCTGAACACGCTCTCGGAGATGTCCTCCGGATTGAAGTATTTCGGCACATCGCTGGCTCGCAAGAAACCAGCGAGTCGTTTCTCAACTTCACCAAGGTAGTCAAATAGCTCTTGGTACTGCATCACGGCTCCGCTCTTGAGGTTGGTTGGCGAAAAGGACTTCGTACTCAGTGCACGGAGTCAACCGTTCGTAAACAAACAGAATTTTTTCTACTAAAGCATCGTAGCCTACGATTACGCACGGAAAATGTCAAGCTTGTCCGTCGTCACGAATTTCCGCGGCGGGCAGCGTCGTGCCGCGGGAATTCCCGGTTTGGCTGATTGGGGCTTGACTACCTAGCGAGCCCGTAGTACATTTAGACAACGTTGACCGTGGGGCAATCAATAAACCAACCAACCGCAGCCCTGGAGGAAACTCGTTATGATAAAGCGGCTGTTCTTTTTTCTGGCGTCCGCGATTAGCCTATTTGTACTTCCGGTCTTTGCTCAGGATTGTGATTTGACAGGCTATCGGCTTTTTATTGATCCCGGTCACGGCGGATCCGATCCCGGAGCCGTTGGCCCAACCGGTCTGACTGAGAAGTCGGTCACTTTGAACACTGGCCTCGACTTTCGCGATTGGTTGCAGTCCATGGGTGCCACCGTTGGTATGACCAGGACCACGGACGTCTCGGTTTCCCTAACGACGCGCGCGGCACGAGCCAACAGCTTCGGCGCGGATCGCTTTGTTTCTGTGCACATGAACTCGTTCACTAATCCATCGGTGGACGGTACGGAAACTTACGTCGTACCGAATCCGAGCGCCCGCACGCGACATTTAGGTCAAAGTGTACTCGATGAACTGGTGTGGTATCTGGGCACCGCCAACCGTGGATTGAAGACTGCCAACTTTACCGTTCTTGTGCGCACGGTCATGCCGGCGACGCTATCTGAATCGGTTTTCCTATCGAACCCGGATGAAGAGGCCGCCTTACGGGATCCGGACTATCGCGGCTGGATTGCCGCGGCGCAGTCGCAGGGTTTATGCGATCACTTAGCCGTCTATCCAGCAGGGGCTGAGTCCGATTCCGAAGCCGCTTCGTCGGAAGCGTTCTTTTTGGCGCCTAACGATTCTTCCACCGCCCAGCGCCGGCCGTTACAAGGCTTTGATTTGAGCAAGCCATTGCAACTTAGTAGTGTGCGGATCATTAGCGAGGGCCGCTTGTTTATGGATCCAAATTTCTCGCCGGATGGGAACTACCTCATTTTCCGGGGGCGCCATGGCGATGGGCTTTACGTTGTCGATACCACGCGTGCCGATCTCACGCCACGGCGAATCGCCGTTGCGGCCGCGGCCGGGTTGCCTTATGCCTGGTCGCCGGACAATCGCTGGCTGGCTTATACAACTCGCCGCCGGCAAGGGTTCTCGACAATGCTGCAGAATCTCAGTAACGGTGAAATCCGCGCGGAGTCGTCGGCATCACGGTCATTAATCTTCCCGGAATTCGCCCCAACCGGAGAACTTCTGCTCATCAATCCAGAGAGTGGCGCGGCGACGCGTGTCGACGTTCCTTCAAATCGTCGTACGGAAGATTTGGTCTCTTCGCGCATACTAGCCCGCGAAGGCGAGTTATGGATTGGCCGAGACGGCCAAGCCGTTCAATTGTCCGACACCACCTTAGATTACCAGTGGGTCGTTCCCAGCCCTACGGGTGATTATGCTCTGGCTGTGGCCGGCCACCCGAAGGGATCTCTTCTCCTCAGCGTGGATACTCGTACAGGATCGAAGAACGTTTTAAGTCTTTTTGGGATGGGGCGGGAAGGCGCGAACAACATTTCTTATGAAGGCGCCTGGTCTTCAGATGGACAGCGGGTCCTATTGAATGTCATCAAGGACGATGGCCATACCGTGGTCGGTTCCGAACTTTATGTCACAGATCGCGACGGCCACCAGTGGCAACGACTCAGCGGCGGCGGGCCGGTAAAACTGCACGCCGTTTGGTCCTCGAAAGACCAAATTGCTTTTGATGACGGCGAGGGCCGGATCGTCTTGGCTAATCTAACCGATTTGAAATAGCTGTACAGTGCGGGACCTATATCGCACCGATGCCTTAGGGCGCCAAGCTGATGCAGAACCGGGAGCGGTAGTAACCGGGTAAGCGCCATAGGGCACATAGACCCGGTCGCTACCGCTCTCGGTTCTGTATCCGTGCAGACCCCCTGAACAGTTACGAATTTCTTTATTTTGGCCACTAACTTTTTTTCTTTGGCTCCTGCAAGGGTACTAGTGTATAATAGCGTCATCGCTTAACACACCCAGGTTCTCGGTATCTTGGGGTGGATAGGTGGGCCGGTTGCACATTTAAGCGTTGAAGCAGCGCATTGAACATCCCGATTACCCCGCGGTAATTTTCCTTGGCTGATTTGACACCCGCAGAAAACAGGTGTGAGCTTCCAGACATCGATGGTCCATTAGAAGTCGATACTTGAAAATCGCAACCGCTATTTATTAAGGAGTACGTTGCTATGTCCGGTAATGGCCTTTGCTATCTCAATTCTAAAAAGTCGGTTCTCCTACTTACCATCGCCTTCCTGATGTGCCTAATCGGCCCGGCGCTCTTGCACAGTCAAACCTATTCTATCCATGAAAAGGATAAAAACCCTATTTCGCCCTACGGCTCCTCGCCGGCTCTGTCACCGCCGGATACTGACGGTGAAGACGCAGACGACTGTGGATCTATGTCCGTTGAAAATCTGCCGTTGCCTTTCTCATTAGTTCAAGAGGGCGTGGGCCTGCCATTGGCTCAATCCGAGCCTGTAGAAGCGGGCTTTCCCTATAACTTCTACTATGGAAATTTACATAGCCATTCTACATTCACGGATGGCGGGTTGGCGGCCGATCCCGGCAGATGCCGGAGTAGTCAATACTGCCGGGGAGACGTATTTCCGGGCGACGCTTTTGCCTATGCCCGCGATCGGGGGCTTCATTTCTTGAGCGTAGTTGACCATAATCATCTTTTCGACTGTCATGCTTCCCTTTGCCAGCCATGGTTTCCCAGCGGCTGTGTATGGAACGCGCAACAAGTCAGAGGCAAGTATCAGCAGGGTCTGCAAGCGGCGCAAGCGGCGACTATTGACAACACGTTTGTAGCGATATACGGAATTGAATTTGGCGTTCTAACCACACCAACGGATGGGCACGTGAACATATTTGATGCGTCCGTTTTATTCAACTGGGAAGATAACTCAAATCCGGATTATCCGGGAACCGGCCAATTTTACGATGTGTTTGTCGGCCGGTCTGATTATCAAGGCCTATATGCCGCCGCTCAAAATCAGGGTGTGGTGGGATCGTTCAACCATCCCAGAAGTGTCCAAGAGTTTAACAACTTCGATTTTACACCAGAGGGTAAAAATGTCATGGTTGGCCTGGAGGTTGCCAATGGGCCCGCTTTTTGTACGGCGGAGGACCAGAGTTGTGGCGGCACTCGCTATGCTGGGGATTACCAATTTGCCGGGTCGGATAAATTCCAATATGCCCTGGGTGTCGGATTTCGTGTAGCCCCTTTTGCCAGCCAGGACAATCATTGCTTTAACTATGGCTTTTCTACCGCCAATCGCACCGTTGTGTTGGCCAACTCGCTGACTAAAAGCGAGGTCATGACGGCATTGCAACAGCGCCATGTCTTCGCAACGTTTGCCGATGATCGAGCGCAATTGGTTTTTTCCGCCCTCGATAACACCTATATCATGGGCGATACATTTTCCAATTCCGGTCCCCTGACTTTTCACATCTCGGTAAGGAATTCGGTGAGCCCGATTGACGAAATCCGTGTTTACAAAGGAATTCCTGAGAGCAGGTCTTCGCCACAGATAATTTGTAGCCGGTTTGACACGACCGATGTTGATGACTGCGTATTATTCGGTACTCCCGGAGAGTGGTACGTTTACGTCTACGTCAAGGAGAGAAACGGCGCAGAGCTTTGGTCGGCGCCGATGTGGATTACGGGGAATTGAATCGTTTAATCGTGGGTGATGGCCGGGGCCGTTTATGAACTCCGAAACGGTTCGCCGCTGGCCGGAAATATTTTCCTAGGCCGCGCTGAGGATTGGCCTTGACGCAAGGACAATAAATGCCGAGAATACAAAGCGGAGCTTCATGGAACTCAGGAGCCTAACCTATAGTGGCTTCTAAGATCCGCAACGGCTCTTAAATATCAATACATGACATTCCCTCGTCTGGAGAGATGCGAGCGAAGTCTCAAATTTAGAGATGAGGGATGCGAAGAACAGAGAACAAACCTGTCGATCCATTTCATTCGAAGTATCTTAATTCTTTTCCAGTAGAGCCCGCCGCCGAAGAGCTGACCCGTTTTCTGTCGCTTGCCAGAGGTTGGCGCATCACGCTCGAGAATGCCGGGCCATTCCGCTGCCTCTCCGAAGCGTTGGACCTCGAGGTGGCGCCTACCAAGCTGGTGCTGACCTTTTCAGGAAGTGAGCGGGTCTGGTCTCGCCGCATTTTGGATTATGAATTCATTGATGAATTGGCGGTCCGCCTGCTTTTGGGTCGTCGGGGCCGCGGAGACCCTCTAACGGCTACTATCGTGGCTGATCCCGGCATCTCCTCAACGGTCGAACGGAAGCTCTCTCATCGCGCCTTCCGGCATACCTTTAGAAGATCCATACTGAATTCCTTTCGTGGGGCAAAGCTTTTGCGCCTGCGACGACGCCCGACGGTTCCACCCCCCTATGCCGGTTTGGTCATGAACTGGCAAGGCCGTACGAGCGCGGTGATCGGATTAATGCCGGGCGCCGGTTACCGGGCCGGCGAAGGTCTGCTGACGGCGGGCTTACTTTGGTATGAAAAGCTCTGCAAAGGAGTAGAGGACGTCTCCGATCTTTTCATTATACAACTACAAGCGAGAACATCGACAACCCGCCGGCGACTGCGTCATATACGATGCGGCGATTTGCGGATCGCGCTCTTTGACATGGAGCCGGCGCGCGATGGCCGTTACGCTTTCCGGCGCGTGGCGCTGCCACTCGCCTTTACTCGGCCAAGCGGACCGGAGCGAGCCGCCTGGCCTCACGCGGTTTCCTACCGCATGAGCGATCTCTTGCTGCGCGTCACTCAATTGGCCCCCAGCCATATCCGCCGGCATTCTCGGCCGGAAGGCTACGACTCGCTGCGCCTGCGCGGCTTGGAATTTGCTCGAGTGGCCGGTCGCCGCCGTGAGGTGATAACGTTTGGAGTTGGCAAGCAACGCCAGATTTTGAGCGAAGCGACTTGGCCGGAACTTGAGCAACTGGTTCTCGAAATTCTCTCCCTGCGACAGGCTGGGCGCCCCAATCCTCGTCACCCTTTTTATGCCCGGCAACCCGAGCGGTGGTTGGAAAGCCTCATTGTCGATAACATACGGGCGTTGGCGCCGGAGCTGGACGAGCGTTTCGTATATCCACAAGTGCCCGTGTGCTTGGATGATCGGCGAGGGCTCGCCGATATTTTGACGGTTGACCGCAACGGGCGCCTGGTGGTGATCGAGATTAAAGCCGATGAGGACGTTCATCTGCCGTTGCAAGGCCTGGATTATTGGAGCGCCGTCCGTTGGCATCATCAGCGGCACGAGTTCCAGCGGCGCGGATACTTTCCGGGCCTCGCGCTGAGCCCGCAGCCTCCACGTCTTTATCTTGTAGCACCGCTCTTGCGTCTCCACAAAGCGCAGCGGTTTCTAACAAGCTGCCTAGACCCTGCGCTGGAACCGGTGGTAATCGGGATCAACTTGGATTGGCGCCGGCGCGTAAAAGTGCTTCATCGCTATCCCTGACCGGACTCGCAGGCTAAGAGTGGTCGGTGTGTATCTCGAACGAATTTGGCAAGGCTATTTCCTGTAAAATAATTTGTAACCGCTCACGGGGGTGCCGGGTAGCAACAAGGGTGCTACCTGATCGGCACGCGCCGCTTGGCACGCTTGCGTCAAATACTCCAGCATATTTCGCTTTTGTAATCGCAGGGTCATCCCGACCTTGTCGGGACTGTCAACTTACGCGCCGCAAACTCGCGGTCCGCAGCGAGCCAGAGCTCGTCCGACGCCATCCTGACCTATCGGGACATGACGGGTCGTTCGCATGGAACAGGACGTGCAATAGAATGCCCTGCACGTGCCTGGCACCAAATTCTGATTGCACCAAATTCTGATTTTAGGCGGGGAGATAAATTACTTGAGAGTACCGTTTTTACCCGCCAGAATATCTTAAGCCGCCATTCGCAGAGGGTTATTTTTCTTGAGATCGATTCTTTCGGCCAGGAATTTCGTGAAAGTAGCCTCTGCCGGCGAACCGGACAGAAATTCGGGGAAGG
>JACOSC010000212.1 GCA_016179055.1 Acidobacteriota bacterium | reverse complement strand
TCCGGAATCTGGTCGCCATTGAAGTCTGCGACGGTGACGGAACTCGGACCCCTGCCCACCCGAAAGTCTCTCCGAGCCTTTCGGAAAGAGACCGCCGGTGGCCCGGCCTTTGACGAATTATCTTCGGCAAAAAGCTCCAGCGCAACCAACTTATCCATCGGATAGGGACTCCAGAGTAACACCAGCAGCAACACGTAGGTTAATCTGATTTTCTTTAACATACACATCTCCCCGCCTCCTCTTCGGAGGCTAGTTGCCCGCAAACAAAAAAGCTTCGCCAACGAAAAGACTCAAGCTCCCTTCAGGTATCTTACACGTTCCCTGCCGCGGCGGCCAGAGGGGAACCGATAGCCTATCTCGCAATGATGAAACTATTTTCTGGTACACCGAACGTTGTTTCCCCTATTGGACTATACCCGCTACGGAGAGCAAAAAGGCCGTGCGCTTAAACCGGAGCTTCGTATAGCTTCTCTCTCTCCTTGAGGTTGTATACAACTCTGAGAGGGGTAACCGCATCCCCACAGGCTCAAAGGGGTGTGATTTCGGTATGATGTAAGCTCCGTAGGAGTCCCCCAGCTTGTCGTAACGACACGCAGAACAGCGATGAATCTGGGGAAGTTTCTAAGGAGTTGTTCATGCCCCTGGGTGGGGTACCCCGACGAATGAAAAACAGAACCGCCTGCGGTAGCGGGCGGGTGGCCGAGACGGGTAGGCCGGGGCGAGACATACCCGGTCGCGACCGCTCCCGGTTCTGTTTTGCCGGGGTTATTTTCAGAGGAGCGACATGTGTATAGCAGGGGCCGCCGGTCCTTTGTTGACTTTTTAGATACACCCTGATAGAGTTTTCCAATTGGGATTACACGGGGATTTACTAGAAAAAACAACGGCACAAGGTAGGATTTATAAGGGTGGTTTGACTTATGGCGGAAAAGGGAAAAACTAATCAAGCGATGTTGGATAATGTCGGGCAGACGCCTTCATCAACGGTTCGATTGCGGCCGGAGTTTTCCCTTGTCGATCGCTTTTTCGCCTTCCTGAGCTCGATGAACCTTGCCGTTTTTCTTATTCTTTTCGTAGCGTTTCTCGCCACCGTGGGGACTCTTGTCGTGCAAAGGCCGCTGGCCGAACCGGATCAAATTGAAAAGACTTACCTGCCGGCAACGGTCAAGCTCTTTGACCTACTGGGTTTTTTTGACGTTTATCACTCCTGGTGGTTTATTGCCGTATTGGGGCTGCTCGGCCTCAATTTAATCTTCTGCACAATTGATCTTTTCCCGCGCACGGCGGAGTTTATCAAGCGTCCAAAATTGGATGCCGGCGAACATTATATTGAAGGGCAGCCGATCAACGCGAAATTCACGACGGCGCTCGCCGGCGAAGCCTTGGACCGGCACATTGAGCAGGCCTTTCGCCACCAAGGCTTCAAGCCGGTGCAAAGTAGTTTCTCCGATCGTAAAGTGTTTTTTGCGCAGACCGGACTTTGGTGGCGTTATACCGTCTACATTATTCATGTGGCCCTGCTGGTAATTTTTGCCGGCGGTATCATAACCGCCCGCTTCGGCTATAGCGGCTTTGTGCCGCTCGTCGAGGGAGAAAAAACCGATAAGTTCCTCACCCGCCTACAGAACGGAGAAGAGCCACATCCCTTTAACTTTGAGATTCAATGTCGGGACACGCTCATCGAGTTCCGCAAGGACTTGCCGGGCTTCATTGGCGATCCTTTAGACTTAGATGACATAAAGAGCGTCGGCAAGGTCCATCGTTGGACATCTCACATGACCGTTTTCGAAAACGGGAAGGAGGCGTTCAAGTACGACATCTATGTCAATGACCCTCTAAATTATCGCGGCTTTAAGATCTATCAAGCCTCCTTCGGAATCACCGCCGATTTTAAGAAGTTGACTTTCAAGACTAAGAAAGTAGGTGCGCCCGACACCGAAGCGATAAGCTTCGAATTGGCTCCGGATGAAAAAGTTTCGATTCCGGGAACGGGCTTGACGGCTTCCGTTAAACAATTCATCCCAGATCCCACGATCGATCCCAAAACCATGCTGCCCACGTCCCAATCCAAGAGCTACTGGGATCCCCACTACGACAACCCGGTGGCCCGGCTTGCCATCACCCGGCCGGACGGAACGACCTACGAGAAATGGGCCATGTATAATCGCGAAGCCCCATGGTCCGTCGTGGATCGGCGTAATAAAGATTCGCTTGACGATCTCTTTACTATTTCCAACATCAATCCACGCTACTACACAGGACTGCAAGTCTCTCATTCACCCGGCTATGAAACCTTTGTCGTCGGTGGTTTCATGATTTGCTTGGCCCTGATTCTCAGATTCTACTTTGGCCATCGCCGCTTTTGGGTAATGGTGAAGAAGGGTGAAAAGGGAAACCAGGTCTTTGTCGGGGCGCATACCAGCCGCCACAAGTCCACTCTTGAGAGGAAATTTGCTGCCCTGGTGGCCGAGTTAAAGGACTCGCCGGCCATAGAGACCTGAAGAAGCGACACGAGACCGGCCTATTATAATGGAACTCACTTCATGAGGCTCACGCAATACTCACCTGGTAACGCTGCGATCGCCTATGCTGCTCATTAAGCACGCGCGGCAACTCATTACCCTCGCCGGCCCCAAGGGTCCGCGCGCCGGTAGCGCCATGGATGATGTTAGTATTATCCAAGATGGCGCCGTGCTGATCGAGGGCGACACCATACGGGCCGTCGGGCCCACGTTCGAAGTTGAAAATTTGGGTGGCGTCACGCGCATTATCGATGGACGGGAGAAACCTTTTCTCGTCCTGCCGGGGTTTGTTGATAGCCACTCTCATCCAATCTTCGCGGCCACACGAGAAGATGAATACGACCTGCGGACGCGCGGAGCCACTTACCTGGAGATCGCCCACGCCGGTGGCGGTATACGATCCAGCGTGCGTAAAGTGCGCGCCGCTTCCAAGCCGCAGCTCGTCACCAATGCCCTACCCTACGCGCAACAATTCTTGACCTTCGGCACCACGACCCTGGAGGCCAAGAGCGGTTACGGACTTACCCTAGCTGATGAAATCAAGATGTTGGAGGCAATTCAAGAGTTGGGACATCGCTTACCGTTAACGCTTGTGCCGACGTTCCTGGGCGCTCATGATGTGCCGGATGAGTACCGCGACCGGCGCGCCGCTTATGTGGATCTTCTAGTCAACGAGATGCTACCGGAGGTGGCTCGCCGAAAATTGGCGGTCTTCTGCGATGTATTTTGCGATGTTGGTTTCTTTTCGGTCGATGAGGCTCGGCAAATTCTGCTCGCCGCCCAAGCCCAAGGATTCCGTCTAAAGATCCATGCTGAGGAGCTGGGGCCAAGTGGCGGGGCCGATTTGGCGGCGGAAGTCGGAGCGGTTTCGGCCGATCACCTGGAATTTCTGAGCGACGCCGGCATTGCCAATCTTCGCCGCGCCGGCGTAATAGCTACGCTGCTGCCCGGTACGGCTTTCAATTTAGGACTCAAGCAATATCCGCCGGCGCGCCGGCTGATCGACGGGGGTGTCCCGGTGGCGCTAGCTACGGATTTTAATCCTGGGACCTGCTTCTCTCCCAACCTGCAACTGATAATCACCATGGCTTGCGCTCAAATGAAAATGACTCCCGCAGAAGCCATCACCGCCGCGACGATCAATGGTGCCTGCGCGCTCGGCCTAGGGGACACAATCGGGTCACTGGAGGTTGGTAAGACGGCGGACCTCATCCTATTGAATTTGACAGACTATCGCCAACTACCGTATTATTTCGGGGTTAATCATTGTGCGCAAGTGATAAAGCACGGAAAAGTTTTGGCATGAGCCCGATGCGTGGTCGTGCGAGTCTTATTATCGACGTGTGACCCCAGCACGATGTAAACCCCGGTAGGGGCGCCATGTTTATAGCCCGAAGCCCAGGTGTTTAAACGCTAGCTCCGTAGGAGTCCCCCAGCTTGTCGTAACGACACGCGGAAGGGGCGCAAGGAGATTAGCCTGGGGCAAGCGCAGCGCTGCCCCAGGACTCATGGCCTCATCCACCACGAGCGCCCCGGCCGGGGCGCCGGTGTTCTAGGGAACTCGCGACCTGGGGCGGCGCTTCGCTTGCCCCAGGCTAATGTCCCAGCGCCCCTCTGGGGCGCTCTGGAGATTGGACATTTCAAAGAGCAAGTATTACCAGCTAATCACGATTGTAGGCAAGCTTTAACGACACGCTGGGGGACTCCTACGGAGCTTGGCTTTTATTTCGGATGCCTGTGCTATAAACATGTCGCTCCTAAGGAGCTTACATCGTACCGAAATCACACTCGGCGAAGGCTGTACTTTTTTTAGAAGCGGAGGCCGCGTTTTCCATTGGCAACGAAGAAGATCGTAGAGTGCGTGCCGAATTTTAGCGAGGGGCGTAGTCCCGAAGTTGTGGATTACATTGTAGCCGCGATCACGAGCGTGCCGGGCGTCTTCTTGCTGGATCGGGAGATGGATGCCTCACACAACCGGAGCGTTATTACCTTGGCGGGAGAGCCGGAGAGTGTGCTGCAGGCGGTCGTAGCGGCCGTGGGCCGCGCCGCAGAACGCATCGACCTGCGAACGCATCGCGGCGAGCATCCTCGGCTGGGCGCCGCCGACGTATTGCCTTTCGTCCCCATCGCCGGAGTAACAATGGCAGACTGCGTGGCCCTGGCCGAACGCGCCGGGCATGCGATATGGGAACGCTACCGGATTCCGGTGTACCTTTATGAAGAAGCGGCGCGGCGGCCGGAGCGGCGCGACTTGGCCGCCGTGCGCAAGGGCGAGTTTGAGGGCATTAGCCGGGAGATTGAAGCCAATCCGGCGCGCCAGCCGGATTTCGGCGAGCCGCGGCTCCACCCGTCGGCCGGCGCCGTCATTATTGGCGCCCGCTTTCCCCTCATCGCTTACAATATTTACCTCAACACACATAATCTTGAAATTGCCAAACAGATTGCCAAAGCCATTCGCCAGAGCAGCGGCGGGTTCCGTTACGTTAAAGCTCTCGGATTTGAAATCAAGGAAAGAAACCAGGCACAAGTTTCCATCAACCTTACCAACTATGAGGGCACGCCGCTTTTCCGTGTCTTCGAAGTGGTCAAGCGGGAGGCCCAACGCTATGGCGTTGCGATCACCTCAAGCGAAATCGTCGGATTGATTCCACAAAAGGCGCTCAATCAGTGCGCAGATTTTTTTCTACAACTGGAACGGTTTGACGAGAATCAAATCTTGGAGAATCGCCTAATGGCCACGCTGACTGATCAGACCAGAGAGATCGGCTTGCAGGAATTTGTCGACAGCGTAGCAGGTGGCGGAGCCACACCCGGCGGCGGCAGCGTGGCGGCTCTAGCCGGCGCCCTGGGTTCGGCATTGGGGCGAATGGTCTGCAGTCTCACGCTGGGCAAGAAAAAATACGCGGACGTTGAAGCACAAGTACGGCCGATAGCCGAAGGCGTGGATGACCTGAAAACCAGACTATACCGTTTGATCGACGAAGATGCTAAAGCGTATGAGACGGTGATGGCCGCCTACTCGCATCCCAAGAGCACGAAAGTCGAAGCTGCGGAGCGGCAGCAAAAGATCGAGGCCGCCCTTAAGCGCGCGACGGAAGTCCCGCTGCAGACCGCGCAAGCGGCCCTAGAGGCCCTGCGATCGATCGAGCGGCTGCGGCCCCTATGCAACCAAAATGCGCTCAGTGACCTTGGCGTGGGCGCGCTGTTGGCTTTGAGCGCGGTGAAAGGCGCCGCTTACAATGTTTATATTAATTTGGCCTCGATAACGGACAGCGCCTTCAAAAGTAATTGCGGCGCGGCCATCGCCAAGTCCGTCGCCGAAGCGGAAAGGCTGGCTCAGGCTATAGAACGTACGCTGGCGTTTTAAGCAAGCGCCGGCGTCAGGTTTGCGAGACCGTAATGGGTATATTTGGCAAAAAACCTACGGGCAGCGGTTCAAACGAGTCCGCACCGGCCACAATAATCAAAGACGAAGAAAAGACCGTCAAGACCGAAGGTTTATTTTTTAAATGCGAAGCCTGCCGGGCCGTCCTCTACAAGAAGGACATCGAAGACAATCTGCTGGTTTGCCCTAAGTGCAATTTCCATTTCAGGGTCGCGTCCAAGCCGCGACTGGCCATGCTTTTTGATGACGGACAATTCCAGGAATTTGACCACGGACTCCGTTCACCCGATCCGCTCAACTTTGTCGATAAACAATCTTATAGGGAACGCCTGCTTAAAGCGCAGGAAGCCACCGGCATGATGGATGCCCTGATCAGCGCTCATGGCCGGCTGGGCGGTTATGAGTGCATTATCTGCGCGATGGAATATCAGTTTATTGGGGGCAGCATGGGATCGGTGGTGGGCGAGAAAATTACTCGCGCCGTGGAACGCGCCCGCGCCGAGCGCAAGCCCGTAATAATTGTTTCGGCGTCCGGCGGCGCCCGTATGATGGAGGGCGCGCTCTCGCTGATGCAGATGGCTAAGATCAGCGCCGCTCTGGCTTGCTTGCACGAAGCCAAGATCCCTTATATTTCCGTTCTGACCGATCCGACCACCGGCGGGGTGACGGCAAGTTTCGCCATGCTGGGAGACCTCAACATCGCAGAGCCCGGAGCGCTCATTGGCTTTGCCGGCCCGCGCGTCATTGAGCAGACTATTCGCCAGAAACTGCCCAAAGGGTTCCAGCGAGCCGAGTTTCTGCTGGAACACGGCATGCTGGACGCGATCGTGAGCCGCCACAAGATGAAGCCATTTCTAATCACTGCGCTCAAGTTCTTCACTCATTCCGTATAAGCTCGCCGCGCGGCCGCCGCGGTTATTTTGCCTGTAACTGTTGCGAAGGTCTGCTCGGATACAGCACGGGGAGCGGTAGCGACCGGGTCTATGTGCCATACCGCGCTTACCCGGTCGCTACCGCTCCCGGTTCTGTACCGATGTGGTGCCCTAATGCCTTGCGTCTGACTTGGAGAACGTTATGGATTACCAGTCCGTTGTCAACTATCTGCAAACGCGGGGCAATGAAGTGCTCGGCATGAACTATAGCCTGGAGGCCATGGCCGTTCTCGCCGAGGCGCTTGATCACCCGGAACGGCGGTATCCATCGGTCTTGATTGCCGGCACTAACGGCAAGGGCTCGGTAGCCGCCACCATCGCCGCCATACTGGGGGAGTGCGGATACAGGACCGGCTTATATACATCACCGCATTTGGTTCGCCTTGAAGAGCGTATTCAGATCGATCATCACGAGATTAGCGCGGCGGATTTTGCGGTTTACGGCACGCGGGTCATCGAGACGGGCGAACGCTTGGTGGCGCAAGGAAAGCGCCGGACCCTGCCGACCTATTTCGAGATCGTCACCGCGCTGGCCTTTCTCTACTTTGCCGAACGCGCCATTGATTTCGCCGTGCTCGAGGTGGGTCTGGGCGGAAGATTGGATGCCACGAATATCGTCCATACGGAATGCGCGGTGATCACTTCCGTGGCCTACGATCATCAGCAGTGGCTCGGTCATGCCCTGGAGAGCATCGCCGCCGAGAAGGCCGGCATTATAAAGTCGGGTACCCTGGCGGTTTCCGGCTGCAGCGATGCTACGGTTCGCCGCGTCGTAGCGAGCAAATGCCGTGAACACAAGGTACCGCTGGCGGAAGTCGACACCGCCTGCCGCTTTCACACTGTTGTTAATCTCGGCGGTTGTTGCCAATTTTCTTTGACGACCTCAGCCGGCGTTTATGAGCCGGTCGTTTTGAATTTGCCCGGCCGTCATCAAGTGCGCAACGCCGCCGTCGCCATCTTAACTGCAGAGGCGCTCAACCAACGCGGATTTGCCATTTCAAAAGATGGCATCTTAAGCGGGATTCGCCGAACGCAATGGCCGGGACGTATTGACGTGCGCCGGCCGGCCGCGCCGATCGTTCTCGATGGCGCGCATAACCCGGCGGCCATCACCGCCTTGCGGGATTTCTTGGAAGAGAATTACCACGGCCAAAGCCGCGTGATGATTTTTGGCGCCATGCGGGATAAAGATATCGAAGAAATGGGGAAAATCATTTTTCCCACAATGGCTCGCGTTATCCTTACGCAAGTCGACAATGCCCGCAGCGAAACCGTTCAGGGACTCGCCGAACGCTGCGCGTCGCTTCGCAACGACTTCCTACTGGCCGCTACGCCGGCTGCCGCGATCGGCCTGGCCGAAGCCATTCCTCATAATGTCCTGGTGATTGCCGGCTCGTTTTATTTGGTGGGTGAGACTTACAAACTCTTTGAGAAAAAAAATCTGACAAAGGCCTAGCCTCTGTGCACCCGCCTGCGGCGGCTCCATTAGAGTACTGAAGTTCGATCATAAGAAATGCGCGGATGCCAAACTCCAGTCCCGCGCGGTCCTGGAGTTTGGATATTTGTAGGATGTGGGGTACCACTTACAGTTCAAAGCTCCGAAGGAGCGAACTATAATAGCCGGAGACCTGGAAATGGCCTTCGGTCCAGAGGGTGCGAAGCCCTCCGGGTAAGGTCTAGTCAACCACCCGTATCCTGAACTTGAGCCAACTCAAGGAAAGGAAAGGTTGCGAGGTGAAGCGATAGAAGCTG
>JACOSC010000211.1 GCA_016179055.1 Acidobacteriota bacterium | reverse complement strand
GCCTCCTCCAAGCGCCTGTTTTTGACCATCAGATAATCATGACAGATTTTTCAGGAGAAAAAAGCGGGGTTCGCCATTGAGAACAAAGGGTGGTTTGTACTTCTATCCCTAGTTTTTACCCACTCGATAATCCGAAGAGCCATATTTTTAGGTGGAACAAAAAGAGTGAGGCGATAGAGATTGTGAAAAACTAAACGCCCCTTGCAAAAGGATCAATGCAAATATTTCCCGCCCATAGGAGCACAACCCAAAGCGAGGAATGCGGCATGAAGATCATGCTCCCGTTCATAATGCATGCGTAATAGATGCCGGCAAGGATTATTTTGTAAAACCGCTAGATCTTTTCCCTCTCCTTTTTGTAACTACTCAGCCAGTGCCTTTAGCTCCGTAGGAGCGGCCTGTTTATAGCAAGAATCCATGCGTGAGTTCGAACAAGCCCCGTAGGGGCGGCCTGTGTAAGGTTGATTTCGTTGACGAACTCGTCCGGACAGGTCGCTCCTACGGAGCTTTATGACCCACCATAGGAATCGCTGCCACAAACAGGCCGCCCCTACGGGGCTGAGACGCATTGCCTGAGTAGTTACTCTTATTAAGTAATCCCAATGTGAGTAGTATAGGCGCCTCGGCCGCCGGCATAGGAGGGCGAACTGTGGATTACGGATGGCGAGGTCGCACAACGGACCCGGCGGCGCCGTTGCGCGCGGCGGCGTTCTTCACATGCTTGTCAAACCACGAGAGCATTTCGTAAAGCGTGTGTTCGATGGACTCACGCGCCGCGTAGCCGTGCGCTTCAAGGGGCAGTGTGACGTATCGTACGGCGCCGCCGTTGCCGCGTATCGCGTGGTAAAGGCGGTCCGACTGAAGCGGGAAAGTGCCTGAATTGTTGTCGGCTTCCCCATGGATGAGCAGTAAAGGCGTCTTAATTTTGTCGGCATGTATAAATGGGGACATTTTCATGTACAGCTCCGGCGCCTCCCATAGGGTTCGCCGCTCACTTTGAAAGCCGAAGGGCGTCAAGGTGCGATTGTAGGAGCCGCTGCGGGCTATGCCGGCGCGAAAGACGTTAGAATGGGCCAGGAGATTGGCCGTCATAAACGCGCCATAGCTGTGCCCGCCAACGCCGACTCGCTCAGGATCGGTCACGCCCAAGGCTACGGCCTTGTCGATGGCGGCCTTGGCGCCGGCGACGACTTGTTCAAGGTAGGTGTTATTGACGGTTTCTGGATCGCCGATTACCGGCATGGCCGCGTTGTCCAGAATCGCGTATCCTTGCATCAAGAAAAAAAGGTGCGAAGGTCCGCTGATCGTAGTATAGCGCTGTGTTGATCCTGAGATTTGGCCGGCCGTGTCGGCGTCATTGAACTCAAGCGGATAGGCCCAAACGACGGTGGGGAGCCGGACGCCTTTCTGGTAACCCGGGGGCAAGAAAAGTGTAAAGGAGAGTGGGACGCCGTCGTCGCGTTTATAGATGACTCGCTCCTTCCTTATTTGACGGAGCTGAGGCGTAGTATCCACAAAATGTGTAAGAGCCGCCCGAGCGGACAGGTCCCCGATTGTCCGATTGCGCACGTAATAATTAGGCGGCTCCGTTGGGCTTTCGTATTGAGTGATAAAGCGGGAAGCGTCATTGTCAAGCAAAGCTACCACTGTTTCGTAACTCTTGGCGTCACTGCGGAAAAGGCGCTCGGCCTGCAAGGTTTTCAAATTGAATCGGTCAAGGAATGGTCGGTCGCCTTCAGGGGAAGCGCCGGCGCCGGAAAGAAAAATCCAGTCACCTCGCTGGAGAATCGCATAGTGTCCGGAGGAAAGAAGGTGTGTGATAGGCATTCCGGGATCGTTATAACGATCGCGCATGCTGCGTTCGCGGAGCAAGCGCATGGCCGACGCAGGAGCATTGGCATCAAGTAAGAAGATTCGGCTCCAACGACGATCGCGATCGTAATCGCGTAGTAACGCCGTTCCATCCTTGTCGGTCCAAGACAAATCCGACAACCGTTGTTCCGTCTTGGCCAATTCGGCGGGCTCATTGCGAAAGGGGGACGCCAGCATCCGCAGACGATCGCGGTGCGGAACTTTCTGTTTGGGATCGCCGCCATCCAGGGCCTCGACCCACACCAGCGTGGCGGGCGCTGTGGGCTTCCAGTGATAATTGCGCGGCCCGGTAGGGACACCGTCAATGGGCACTTGGTCGGCCAGCGGCAAGCTGACCAACCGGTAGATCATACGGCCCTGAAGATCCCAAACTTCGACCTCCTTGGGAAAAGCGCCGGCTGGGTGCAAATAGGAGAAGGGACGATGCAGACGCGCCACCAGCAAATGCCGTCCATCCGGCGAGGGATCAGCCTTGGCAAACAGGCCCGGCTTTCCAATGGTTGTTTGTCGGCCGTTTTCTGTATCAATCAGGGCGAGTTGCGCGGTAGCGTAATACTCAAACAGATTCTCATCATGGGCATTGAGCAGAAGATCTTGAAAGGTGCGGACGGGGTCCGGCTTCCCGGCGCCCTCTTGAACCTTGGGCCCGTGGGGCTCGGTAGATCCGGCGGGCGGTTTGCCGCGACCAGCAGGAATGACCTGCGCCAGCAACGTGCGGTTATCGGGCATCCAGCGGAATGGATTAGAGGTTATGGCGCCGAACCCATATCCGAAGGAGATGCCATTGATTTGGACGCCTTCGATTTGGCGCGCCACCCCCGTGGCGGTCTCGGCTATCCAAAGCTCGATGCCTCGCGGCGTCGTGTTGGTAAAAGCAAAACGCTTGCCATCGGCGCTCCACGTCGGGAAACCGTGATAAGGATCCGCGGGATGCTTTATTAAGGTCTCCTTACCATCGCTAATCCGTTTGAGGGTGAAAGCGAACAAGCGCGGCGGATGGTGGGGCCCGTTCGTTTCCGGATTAATCCGCAGCCCAGCCAGTCGCAGCATCGGTTGCGCCAAGTCGCGGATGGAAGGATAGCGCACGCCCTCGACCAATAGCAGGTAATCCTTAGTGGGACTAATGGTCACTCGAGGCGTAGCTGGGGCCTGCAGTACATCGAGAATAGCCGTCGGCGGTTTCAGATAGCTCTCCTGGCCGAGACCTGTTGTCGCTGTAAGCAAAATGGAGAAGCCCCAACCAATCAGCAAACCTTTGGCGCGGACGAGTGTGCGCAGCCTCTTCGGTTCGGGTGGGGGAAGGGAAGCGCGCTCTTTTACGATCATGGTCAACTCCTTCATGAGCCATTGTCGGCCCCATGATTTGAAGCTCGTTATGATTTAATTCGGCGCCCAATGTTGTACAAGAAGCGCTCGGCAACGTTCCACCGTGCAAGGAATGATATATTTTTGGGAGGTCAAATGCAACCTATTATGATAAGCGACACGAGGGGCTATTAATGCTGAGCAGGGCTTGGCGGGTAAAATAAAAAGGCCCGAGGGTCCTATCGATGTCGTCGATAGGACCCTCGGGTTTAAACTATCCTGACCTCACCTGACTTCATATGAAGGGCTATTCTTCCATTCTGCGCCAGCGTCTCCAGCCTTGCCGGCGACCGCCCCGACGGCTGTAGTAGCCTTCGTTGTAGCCGGCTTCGTAACCGGATTGAAAGCCTCGACGATACTGCAGCAAGCTGCCAAAGCGTAAATCGTAACCGGCGATGGCCCGACGATATTCACGGCTCTGGAAATCGAAGCCCTCACCAGCCCGGCGATCTTCGAGGCCGTGATTGTACCCGTATTCGTGCCCGACTTGCTCGCCTTGTTGATAGGCATCGTACCGCGGCTGGCCGTGATCGTCATGAGCGAGAAGGGCTGGAGAACCTATGGTAAAAACTAAAAAACCAACAGCAACCATCATCATGCTTGCGATTGATAACGCTCTCATTCTCTTCATACTGGAACCTCCCTATTTTAGAGCCCATCGGGCTGTTATCGAATGTTCACACACCTAGAGTGCTATCTTACGATCACGTTTCAAATTATTTTGGAAATTACGCAGGCGGTCAGGATTCAGAAATCAGGGGTGAGCCCGAAGGCGCTGGGCCGGCACTTTCAAGATTAGCCGAGTGAACTTGTGCACGGTGTTTCATGGCCAGGGGGCTCGCCACTCTAACAGGTTAAAAAAGGTGGGATAGGCATCTTGCCTGTCCACACATGCGAGACGCCTGTGACACTTTTCCAAAAACATATTCTTGAAAGATAGAGTGCGCACACGCGACCCCGCCAAGGTACACTCAGACTCATTGCTGGCGCTCCTGTTTTAGGTATCCTGTACGTTTATTCGTGCTGAAGACGATGATGTCGTAGAGTGTACTGTAGGTACTGGCCATAATTTTTATCCCGTGGCTGCGGTTCAATCGGCCCGACAGCGCCGGGACGGAATAGATTTCTGTGGTTGACCTACCGTGCCTTGAAAGGCACGGCTAGAGTCATTCGGCCGCTACGCGGCCGGTTTATCCAGCCCTCGGTTTTGCGCCTATGTATGGGTAATGACCTGTCCTAACCCGGACGAGCCGGAACCAACCAGGTAAAATTCCAAAAGTTAGTGGCGCGGGAAAATCGTCCCATATTCGCATGAATAAAGTGAGCAAGGCAACCTCAAAAAATTTGCCTGTTTCCGCACATTTTCATCCCGTCCGACACTAACTTCACGTTGGCTATTTCTGTGTGTATTTGATGGTCGCGAAATCCATGCCGGAGTCAGCCCCAATACTCGAGCCAGTGACGTACACATTGTAGTCGTTATCTAAGGCCACAGCGTTGGCGGAGTCTTCACCGTTGCCCGGACCATTGTAACGCTCGATCCATTGCTCTTCACCGTCGGCGTTATACTTAATGGTGACATAATCGAGACCACTGCGATCGCCAATGCTTCGGCCGGTAATGTATACGTTGCCATACGCATCCAGCGCCAACGCGGTGGCTATGCTAAGGCCGATCCCGGTCCCGCGGTAAAACCGAGACCACACTTCGTTGCCATCAGGATTATACTTAACCGTAACATAATCACTGATACCGCGATCTACGCTGGATCCGGTTATATAGATATAGCCTTCGTCGTCCATCGCTATTGTCCGCGGCGAATTATCTTCCAGCCGTTGGCCGCTATGGTTATAGCGAGCCAGCCATACTTGCCGGCCACTGGAATCATACTTGATAGTGGCAATATCGAAATTAGTGCTGGGTCCCGTGCTCTCGCCCGTGACATAGCAATTGCCCTCTGCGTCTATGACCAACGCGCGAGTATAGTCCTCGTTGTTGTCCGGTCCGTTGTAGGTCTGGTCCCAGCGAAGAATACCCTCGCGTGTATAACTGATCGTCAAATAATCATGGTAGGCTGGGCCGGCGTCGGTGTACCCGGTTATAAAAACATTTTGGTCGTTATCAACGGCTATGGCCACCGGAAAGTCATGGTCATGGGCCTTGCCATCAAAGCGGTCGATCCACAATTCGTTGCCGTCGCTATCATAGGCTACAGTCAGAAAATCAAACTTGTTGATGCCATTACTTGGACCGGTCACATACACGCGCCCCGTGGTATCGATGGCGATGGCCACGGCGTAATCCTGTAAATGATCGGGGCCGTCATAACGGCGAACCCATAATTCATCGCCTTGCGGGCTATACTTGATAGTGACAAAGTCCATTTCCGTATCGGGGGCCAAGCTCTCTCCGGCGACGTAAACATTGCCTTGGGCATCGATCGCCAGGGCTCGTCCGCCATCCTCGCCATGGGCCGGCCCGTCATAGCGCCGGACCCAAAGCTCTTTGCCGTAGGGATCATACTTAATGGTCACCACGTCCATGCCGGTGCCGATGCCGGCGCTGCGGCCGGTAACGTAAATATTGCCGTCACGGTCGAGCGCCATAGCTCTGGCCTCGTCGTTGCCGCTCGCTGGGCCATCGTAACGATTTACCCAGGCCATAGAAACCTGCGCACAAAGCATCGCTCCCAGCATCAACCCGCATAGTGCCGTTACACAGACCAAGCCCTTGATTGGATTACGAGACATCATTTATGTAGTTCCTCCGCTGCACTAGAAATTAGCTTTGCTTTCATTGAAGATTGGGCCGTCGCCTAACGGTGGCTTTCTGCTATAGCCGGCCCAGCGTCCTGTAAACGACCCGTCAGGCCTGTATCCTGCGTCGCCAAGCTTCTTAATTCTGTACTCATCATACAATAAACCTGACTTGTAAACAAGCTATTATGGCGGCTCGTGAGATTCGATCATACGCTATCGGATGGGACCAGACCCAGCCCCATACGGGTCTGGATTTTGGCATCCGCGCGTTTCTTAAGTTCGAATTTCAGGGCAGCTTTCGATTCTTCAGCAGGCTCAGGCGAGGCGAATTAGGATGGGAGGGAGAAGCTGGCGGTGCCGCAACAAGAAGGCTGCGCGATCTACCGACATCACTAGGTCAGTGGGGTGCTCCCGGTAATTGGCGGCCCCGGCGGAATTATCCACAGCGTAGCCGACCTTTTCATAGCAGCGCCGACCGGCCACGTTGGCCGGTATTATGGTCAAGTAAATAGTTTGCAATTGGAGCGCGGAGAAGGCAAAGTAGGTCAGCATAATGGAAACTTGCGTTCCCCAGCCTTTGCCCTGCGTGCCCCGCTCTCCTATCATTACGGCGTATTCGGCGGTTCGAGCTTGCGAATTAATGCGGCGAAGATCGGCGTCGCCCAAGAAAACTCCGTCGGCCGCGATGAAGAAACGGAGTGTGTCTGGCGCATGTGAGCTGTATATCTTGGCAATATCCTCGGCCGTATGGTCCGTCGTATGGTCCATCATGGTGCTATTGTAGGGATCGTTATAGAAGCCGGCCAGCCGCTCGGCGCACTGCCGGACTTCGTCGTCATCAGGTGTGTAAAGGCGAAGAAGGCTCCCTTTATGACGACTCGTAATTTCGTAATGACTCATGGTCTCCCCCGAAAATACCTGGGAGCGCCCCGACTACCGTCGGGGCGAGTTCCGTCGCGGACCGCGTCCACCTTTGCCGGCAAGTATGCAGGCGCTCCCAGGGGGTGTCGTTGCTATTTTTCATACGTCGTAGTTCGCCCACCGGGCTCATGAACGACTCCCCGGCAAATAACCTCGACGAAACTGATCCGGTTGCGGCAGCAACCGTGTGAGATCCACCGCAGCCACTCAACGGCTACCGCTGTAGGCAGCATCAAACCCGACGCGGCGGCCCTAGGCCGAAGAAACCTCACAGCATAATCTAATACCACGAAGTTGCCGGAGCTGTCTATGAAATCAGAAATTCCCAGTCGGCTTGCCGTCAGCTTAATCATTGCGTTTGCGAAAATGACGTCCGGCTCAGTTTTCGGAGCATGTTTGAAGGTCAGCAGCAGTCTACAGACTGAACCACCGGAAATTCCTGCTATGAAATTGCCGCGGGTCCCCCGCTATTTGCGGCGTGTTATAATAAAAAAACTGTTCGGGGGTCTGCACTGATACAGATCGGGTAAGCGTCGTGGGACGCACAAACCCGGTGGCCACCGCTCCCGGTACTGGTATTGGCGGGGTGTTCTAAGGCGTGGACGGCAGAACAGTTAGTGTAACCCGTCAGGGCTGGGCCGAAGGGAAGGGAATGGAAGATGCGAGGACTCTTTGAAATGGCGATACGTAGGTATAGTAACGTGGGGGGCCGTGGCACTCGTTGTATCGATAGAGCGCAGAAACGGAGAAAGCTAACCTAGTGGAGGTAGTTTACTGAAGTTCGATCATAAGAAACACGCGGATGCCAACCTCCAGTCCCGCGGGGTCCTGGAGTTGGGCCATTTGTAGGGAGTGGGATACCGCTTACAATCCAAAGCTCTGAAGGAGCGAGATGTAATAGCCGGAGACCTGGAAATGGCCTTCGGTCCAGAGGGTGCGAAGCCCTCCGGGTAAGGTCTAGTCAACCACCCGTATCTTGAACTTGAGCCAACTCAAGGAAAAGAAAGGTTGCGAGGTGAAGCG
>JACOSC010000046.1 GCA_016179055.1 Acidobacteriota bacterium | reverse complement strand
ACATAGCCCCTGGCCTTTTCCACCTCTCTTGCGTTCAACGCCCAAAGGCTAAGCACTCGCTTGACTTATCGGGTAGCGCACTGCCCGCTCTCGGGGTACATCGTAGCGAAGTTACACCCTCTCAAGTTCTTCAATTTCTCCCCAAAACCGAAATCGATTATTTTCTTGAGGCTCAACCTTTAGAGGATTTTCAACTACTCGAATACAAAACTGTTTTTTAAGATAGGGCCTTTTACGTAACACCTCGTTCTCAAAGTATGGCGTAAATTTATATTTTTCCATTTTATTATTACCTGAATTTTGCACGACAAGGAGGTTTCTCTAGACTGTGCGTTCTCAGCTAATCAGCGTAAAACAACGCTGAAGCCTTGTTTCCAGACGATCCTGGTGATTCTCGTGCAAAATTCAGGTATTATAATCTTCGTTGTCGGCGAACGTTAGCTCGGGCGGCTCTTGGCAAACAGGTAGAGATGCGGCATCAGTGGAACCTCCACCGATAACATTCTTTTCCCGGACTTAGCCGGATAACTCGTCGCAGCATAGCAAAGTGTCGTTCTCCTGAATTCGGATAAGGATGTTAACTCCCTCTCGCGCCGCCTAACGTTGTGGGCTTGAGCCGCCGGCGCACAATGTTTCGCCATTGGCACGACCGCTCAGGCTGGACGGCTCCAAGCCCGGGTTAGGCGCCTAGGCTGGCATCGCCGAAACATGCTTATCGATCTCAGGCGCTGCCACAGTCACGATGCGAAGAAAGTACGCGCCGAGATCTTCTACGGCGGTCCCATCATACATCTTGACAAGCGCTTCCTTGTTGTCCCAATCTCCGTAAGGATTCTCTAGTTGATGGTACCAATCCCACCACGTCGACGCCCTACCTTGCCTGATCTGAGTATCCAACGTTTGCTTGAGGCTTTCTATCGACCGAAGTGTCTCCGCCTGCTTCGCTATCCCGATTATCAAATACGTGGCACCATACTTTTCTGAGGAAAGCTCCACCCGATATTGCTCCCTCCAGGCTTTCTTCGTCACGAAGAACCCAGCGTAATGCTCGAAGGGGTTGGCGCGGAGCTTCGAGTGCAGATTCCATTGCGACTCATCAAGCTGCTGACGGACAAAGAGTTCAAGCTTCTCAAGGAAGGCGACGATTATTCGACGGCGAAGCTCTGTGTACGCGAAAGCAATATCCAGGGCAATATCCAGGTTATTCTCATTCTCGAGAGCATGTTCTATGACTATCTCTCGCTCACTCGACTCAATCATCGTTCGCCTCCATGGTCGGAGATACTGGGAAGGAATCAACAATGTAGTCCACGAAGTCACGCAGAAACCATCGAAATTTGTCGGATGAGCTTAGCTGACAACATGTCCGAACCCACTGCGCAATGTCGGAGCCGTATGACACGAGGCGCAACCGGTGATTGCGGATAAGGTCGTCGATCAAATGATCCGCCATGCTGGTGGGTCGATGGCCGTTGGGGGTGACGTAGACAAGGCAAAAGCGAGTGCCGTACTTCTTTGTGAGATGGCTGTGGTAGTCATTCAGTTGATCTGGCTCGTCGACAGCCCAGGGTTTGTTCTCGATTCCGAGCTCGAAATCTTCGAAGTGCACGGTGACATCGATCCGGCGCTGCGATCTCTCGATGTAGCGGGTGGCACCTTCGCGAAGGACCTTACTGGGTCGCCTACCCAATAGTTCGGGTTGTTCGATCAAGCCAAGAAAGGAGTCCAGGAACACGCGTTGCTGACCATGGGAGCCAGCTGGGTCGAGTAGGTCTGCAATGATGTCGGAGAGGCGGTTTTCGTCTGGTCGGATCAGCCTGAAGACGTTGAAGCCAGTCGAAAGGAAACGGTCCAAACGTCGTCTTGCTTCCCGGTAGCTTCGAAGCTTTTGACTGAGAATCGAAGAGAAGCCCACTAAGCGCTGCTGGTAGGAGTTGACCTTTGACACCATCGACCCTCCACTGTCACCTACTTGAATTAGGTGGTTCTGTCTAAAAAGATTAGGACGCCGGTTAGGGCCGCCTAATCCAAAACACCTGATTACAGTCTCAGCCTCATACCATATCAATTTCCCATTTCTTAGACAAGAGGATTTTCTAAGATGTCATTTTTTAAGATCTCGAAAGATTAGGCCACACGCTATTTCCGCCTCGTCCGGCCTGCCTGTCGGCAGACGGGACACCAACACCGGTTCTTCCGAGCGTATCGGCCAGGTGCCGCACACCCCGACCTCCCCGGTTCAGGACATGCGTTTAGATCATCGTTGTACTCACATCCATAGGCCCCAACAGTTCCTGGACTGTTCGTATGTCGTAGCCATTTTCCAGTAAGTGCGTTGCGAAGGCGTGGCGGAATGTGTATGAGGTTGCGTGTTTGATATCCCTGCGTCACGCACTTCGCGCGGGCAGCCCGCCATAGCCAGAAACTGGTTCGCGTAGCTCTGAAGGAGCGGGATATAATAGCCAGGGGCAAGCGCAGCGCAGCCCCTGGTATGTACGATTACATAAGTTGTAAGCCCTGAAAGGGCGGGATACCTTTATGTTCGATGAATACGTATGGAAGAAAACGACAGCAGCCTAGGAATTGATCTCTATTAGTGCGCCCTTACAGGGCTGGCGTACTAGGGATGCTTGCTTTCCAGGGGCTGCGCTGCGCTTGCCCCTGGCTATTATAGAGCGCTCCTTCGGAGCTTTGGATTGTACGCGGTACCCCACTCCCTACAAATGTCCAAACTCCAGGACCCCGCGGGACTGGAGTTTGGCATCCGCGCGTTTCTTATGATCGAACTTCAGCAACTCCCAGGAACTCATATTGAGCAAAAGTATAAACGGTCCGTGACCCGTGTTAAGCAAAACCGGTCAGTTCCTGACAAGATCGGCTTAAAATGACAGCCTGGCCTTCATCAGCGCCGTCTTTCTGAGGCTGTCTGAGGCTCTTGCAATTGTCAGAGGCGACGTGTATCTTTTATCCATAGGGCTTAAGCGGTCGCAAGGGACGTGGCGCGTACGCCCA
The DNA here is from genome assembly GCA_016179055.1 of Acidobacteriota bacterium. GTDB lineage: Bacteria > Acidobacteriota > UBA6911 > JACOSC01 > JACOSC01 > JACOSC01. The sequence goes on along the minus strand of JACOSC010000046.1, from coordinate 6,454 downwards.
CGTGACACAGAAAATGTTATGGCAGAGTTCTCAAACATAAATCACCCATCGGCGGAGACGGAAATAGAGGTTCCGACAGAGCCACCCATCCCGTCCATCAGCCATGAACGGGGATTGGTCAGTATTGACCCCCTGCAACGGTATATCATGGATATCCGCAAATACCCGATGGTCAGAGCCGAGGAGCAGCGCGAACTGGCTATACGATACCAGCAGCAGGACGACCTTGAAGCCGCCAAGCGCCTGGCGACCAGCACGCTCCGCTTGGTTATAAAAATCGCCATGGAATACCGCCGGGTTTATATGAATTTGCTCGACCTCATTCAGGAAGGCAATATTGGGCTGCTTCACGCCATCAAGAAATTCGATCCGTACAAAGGGACCAAGTTTTCCAGCTACGCCGCCTGGTGGATACGCGCCTATATGCTCAAGTATATTTTGGACAATTGGAGCTTGGTTAAATTTGGGACCTCCAACGACAAGCGCAAGCTGTTTTTCAATCTCAAGCGCGAAAAAGAGAAGCTGGAATCGGATGCCGATAAACCGAAACTGCTCGCCGATAAATTTGGCGTCAGTGAAAAGGACATTTTAGATGCCGAGGCGGTCATCTCCAGCCGAGATCTTTCGTTGGACGCCACCACCAGCGAATGGTCCGACCGCTCGCACGCCGATATGCTGCCCGCTCCCGGAAAAGCCGTGGATGATCGAATCGCCGACGAAGAGTATCAGGACCTAGTCAAGGTCAAACTGCAGGAGTTCTCGAGGCGATTAAGCGAAAAGGAGCTTATCATATTTAATGAACGCCTGCTTACCGAAGAGCCGGTTACTCTACAGGAAATCGGCGATCGCTACGGCATCAGCCGTGAACGGGTTCGCCAAATTGAAGCCCGCATCAAAAAAAACCTGAAAGCCTTTCTCCGCCAAGACCCCCGCTTCCACGAGGATCGCCTCATTCACAAGTGAGGGAAGCTTCGTAAAACCTGATCAGCACCCAGGGGAAACGCACCTAAAAACTACCGGTGTCGAGCCCCAGAGGGGCGGCCTGTTTATAGGAAACGACCTGCTCCATCCTCCGGAAGCTCCGTAGGAGCGGCCTGTGGCGCGACGGGGTAAGTGTCCCAGGTCGCTCCTACGGAGCTTATGGCGGGGATGGGCCGAGTTTTAGCTATAAACAGGCCGCCCCGCTGGGGCTAAGGTTCGTGTCGCGAACCATTTCGAGATGCGTTCGCCCTGATCAGCACCCCAGGTAACGTTGACACTAGGGAGTTAACATGTTACATTTTTGCCTTACCGTATTTTATCCTGAAAAGGAGCAGTGTAGGCGCCTTCATGCTAAATAAAATTCTCACCCTCATCTTCGGCACCAAGAACGAGCGCGAGCTGAAAAAAATCCGGCCGCTGGCCGAGCAGATTAACCAGTTAGAGCCGGATATTGCTCGGTTAAGCGACGCGGATTTGCGCGGAAAAACCGCCTACTTCAAAGAAAAGCTGAGTCAAGGCGCTACACTCGAGGATATTCTTCCCGAAGCCTTCGCGGTCACGCGCGAAGCCGGCAAGCGCGTGCTCAACATGCGCCATTTCGACGTTCAATTGATTGGCGGCATAGCGCTCCATCAAGGCAAGATTGCCGAAATGAAAACCGGCGAAGGGAAAACGCTGGTGGCCACGCTGCCGGCTTATTTAAATGGCCTTACCGGCAAAGGCGTGCATATCGTAACGGTTAATGATTACCTGGCTCGGCGCGATGCCGAGTGGATGGGACGGATCTATGAATCCCTCGGCTTGACCGTGGGTTGTTTGCAGCACGATCTCGATGACGAGGAGCGGCAGGCGGCCTACGGCTGCGACATCACCTACGGCACCAACACGGAATATGGGTTCGATTATTTGCGCGATAATATGAAGTTTTCTCTGGCGGCCTGTGTGCAGCGTGGCTACCATTATGCCATTGTTGACGAGGTTGATTCGATCTTGATCGACGAAGCCAGAACGCCGTTGATTATTTCCGGCCCCTCCGAGGAGTCCACCGACAAGTATTATCGCATTAACAGCATTATTCCCCGCTTGGCCAAGAATACCGATTATCAAGTCGATGAGAAAGCTCACACGGTATTTCTGACGGAAGCGGGCAGCGAGCATGCCGAGCGCTGGCTCAACGTCGGCAATCTCTACGAGCCTAAGAATTGGGACTATGTCCACCACATCAATCAAGCCTTGAAGGCGCATGTGCTCTTTAAGCTCGATGTCGATTATGTTATAAAAGACGGCGAAGTAGTGATCGTCGACGAGTTCACCGGCCGCCTCATGCCGGGACGCCGGTGGTCGGATGGCCTGCACCAAGCCGTCGAAGCCAAAGAGGGTGTGCGTATCGAGCGCGAGAATCAGACCTTGGCCACCATCACGCTGCAGAACTACTTCCGCATGTACAAGAAACTGGCCGGCATGACCGGTACGGCCGAGACGGAAGCGTCGGAGTTTCTGAAGATTTATAAACTGGAAGTGCTGGTCATCCCCACCAATCGCCTGCTATTGCGCGGCGAGTTTCCGGATGTCATTTTTCGCACGGATAAGGAAAAGTACCTGGCGGTGGTGGAAGAGATCAAGAGCCTCCACGCTAAGGGACAGCCCACATTGGTCGGCACCATCTCCATTGAAAACTCGGAGCGGCTCAGCACCATGCTGCAGCGAGCTAATGTCCCGCATGTCGTACTCAACGCTAAATATCACGAGCGCGAAGCGGAAATTGTCGCACAAGCCGGACGTAAAGGCGCGGTCACCATTGCGACCAACATGGCCGGCCGCGGGACCGACATACTACTGGGTGGCAACGTGGACTTCTTGGCCAAGGACTTGCTGCGGCGCCAGGATCTTGACCCGCGCATCGCTCCGCCGGAACAGTGGGCGGCCACGCTCACTACCGTCCGCCCGCAAGTGGAAAAAGAGCACGAAGACGTCGTCAGCCTTGGTGGCTTACATATTATCGGCACTGAGCGGCATGAGGCCCGGCGCATTGATAATCAGTTGCGGGGCCGCGCCGGTCGGCAAGGCGACCCCGGCTCTTCCCGTTTCTATATGTCGCTGGATGACAACTTGTTGCGCATCTTCGGCGGAGAGCGCCTGCAAAATATCATGACCAAGATCGGCATGGAGGAGGGAGTTCCCATCGAAAGCCGGCTGGTCTCGCGTCAAATTGAGTCGGCGCAGCAACGAGTGGAAGGGCGGAACTTTGAGGCCCGCAAACACTTGCTTGAATATGACGACGTCATGAATAAGCAACGCGAAGCCATTTACGCGATGCGGCGGGAATTGCTCGAAACGATTCATGGCACTAACGGGGCGCCGGCGAGCGCCGCCGTTGCCGATTCGTATGAGGCGGGCGCGGCTGAGACGGAAGAACCCCCGCTGACCCAGAAGGAAAGAATTCTGGAGAGGGCCACCTCGCTGCTTCATGACAGTATCGACCAGTATGCCGGCCGCGAGAAGGAGCCCGAAGAGTGGGATTTCGAAAAGCTGCGCGTGAATATCGGCTACCAGTTCGGCATTGATCTGGAGAGCGAAAACATTCATCCGCGTCAGATGAATTTTAGTGAATTGGTCGAAACCTTGGAAAATCGAGTTAAGGCCAAGTATGACGCCAAAGAAAGTGAAATCGGTACGGCTCTGATGCGCGAGCACGAGCGAATCATCATGCTCAGCGTTATTGACTCGCAATGGAAAGACCATCTGCTGGCGCTCGATCATCTTAAAGAAGGCATTGGGCTGCGTGGGTACGGTCAGCGGGACCCGCTTATCGAATACAAGAAGGAGAGCTTTACGCTCTTCGAAGATTTATTGGCGCGCATTGACGAAGAGACCACCCGCTACCTTTTCCTTCTGGAACCCGTGCGCGCCGACGAGGAGCGCACGCGTCTGGAGCGGCGTCAGCGGGACACCGAGCTCGTATTTAATGCGGCGGGAGAGTCGACGGAGCGCACGCCGGCCCGTCGCGAAGGCGCCAAGGTGGGCCGGAATGAGCCATGTCCGTGCGGCAGCGGAAAGAAATTCAAGAAGTGTCACGGCCGGGAATAAAATGCGCGACAGCCAGCCGACCGCTATTTCCAACTACGGTGAGCGGGAATAAACTATCATTTTGGGTCTCACTCTTACAGAACCGCCTGCGGTAGCGGGCTAGTGGCGGGTAAGCCGGGGCCGCGGCGCACCCGTTTGCTACCGCAATCGGTACTGTCGCGCCGGGGTTATATTCAAGGGAGTCCCTCATGCGCCCTGTGGGCGCATCCCGGCGTATGAAAAAAGCAACGACGCGCCCGGGAGCGCCCCGACTACCGTCGGGGCAAGGGTGTACGCGGTCCGCGACGGGACTCGCCGGCAGGGATGCCGGCGCTCCCAGGTATTTTCAAGGGAGAATTATGATCGACCCGCATCTGCCCGAAGCCCTTACCTTTGATGATGTGCTGCTTATTCCAGGAAAATCCGATGTGTTGCCGTCGGAAGCTAATGTCTCCACGCGCTTGACCAAAACGATCGCTCTGAATATTCCGGTGCTGAGCGCGGCTATGGATACGGTTACGGAATCGCGTATGGCTATTGCCATGGCGCAGCACGGCGGCATGGGCGTTATCCATCGCAATCTTTCCATCGCCGAGCAGGCTTCCGAGATTGACAAGGTTAAGCGCTCGGAAAGCGGGATGATCGTTGATCCGGTGACGGTGCAGCCGGAGGCCCGTATTTCCGAGGCGCTCGATCTAATGCGGCAATACAAGATCTCCGGCGTGCCCATCACCAAGAACCGCAAACTGGTCGGAATTCTTACCAATCGCGACTTGCGCTTCGAGACCCGCATGGATCTGCGCGTGTCTGACCTGATGACCAGGGAGAACCTCGTTACGGCGCCCGTCGGCACTACGCTGGAGCAGGCCAAGACGATTCTTCACAAGCATCGCATTGAAAAATTGCCCGTAGTGGATGAGCAGTACAATCTACGCGGCCTCATTACCGTCAAAGATATTCAAAAGCAAATCAACTATCCCGACGCCTGCAAAGATCGCTTCGGCCGGCTGCGGGTAGGCGGCAGTCTAGGCGTAACCGGTGATTACCTGGAGCGGGCCGATGCCCTCGTGCGCGCCGGCGTGGATGTCCTCGTCGTCGATACCGCCCATGGTCACACCACGCGTGTGCTGTCAGCCATCCGCAACCTAAAAAACCGTTTTGTGGACATGGAGATTATTGCCGGCAATATTTCCACGGCTGAGGCCGCCGAGGAACTCATACAGGCGGGCGCCGGGGCAATCAAAGTAGGCATGGGTCCGGGTTCCATCTGCACCACACGCGTTGTTTCAGGAGCTGGCATGCCGCAGATCACCGCCATTGCCGAGTGCGCTTCGGTGGCCAAGCGGCAAGGCATTCCCCTCATCGCCGATGGCGGCATCAAGTACTCGGGAGATATTACCAAGGCCATTGCCGCCGGCGCCGATTCCGTGATGATTGGCAGCTTATTTGCCGGGACCGATGAAAGCCCTGGAGAGATTATCCTGTACCAGAATCGAAGCTATAAAGCTTACCGCGGCATGGGCTCATTGGAAGCGATGAAGTCCGGCTCGCGCGATCGTTACCAACAGGAGGGCGAGGAGTCCGGCAAGTTCGTTCCGGAAGGGATAGAAGGTCGCGTGCCGTACAAGGGCAGCGTCAGCGGGCTCATACCGCAAATGGTCGGCGGGTTGAGGGCGGGCATGGGCTATTGCGGGTGCCGCGCCATCTCTGATCTGCAGCAAAGCGCCCGCTTCACGCGGATCACCAGCTTTGGCTTAAGAGAAAGCCACGTCCATGATGTGATTATCACGAAGGAAGCCCCCAACTATCGACAGGAATTGTAAAGCCTCATCAGCGACGTCTTCAACGGCGGCACGATCAGCGCATGGCATCACCGGCCAGCCTCCGAACGGTTTTCCCATGTTGTTAATTAATAATTGCGTGTACGTCAAAAATATAGGTAAGAATGGACAAGAGATAGGGTTTTTTCCGAGCATCGGAATGCTGAAAAGCATTCAGAATAAATCTTACCATCCCGCCAAGGCGGGAACACAAGGGCACTAAGCTCACAAAACCATTCGCTTAATGCCATGTTTCACGTGGTATTGGCTCAAACGTTTTCATCTTTGTGTCTTCGTGTCTTTGTGGTTAAATGAATCCTACCATAAATACTTGAGAGTGACGAGTTCTCAGCTACTTTGACCAGCCTTTTTCCCAGCGGCCATTTTCAATCGTGACAATTCGATAGACAGTTTAATCAACCGGTCGAACAGCTTTCGGTATCGTTTGAAATTGGCCGTCGCGATCTTCACTTGTGCAACGAAGGCTTCCCGGATGTATTCCGTCTTGCCCTTACCTCTATACGGATAGCTCAGCTGCCAATACGCACCATACTTCTCCTTGGCTTTGCGCATCTGCTGGGTCAGTG
>JACOSC010000045.1 GCA_016179055.1 Acidobacteriota bacterium | reverse complement strand
CAGACACCCTCGGCGCGCGTTCCATGCGCTGGCGATGGGCGACAAAGCGTCCCAAGTGGGGAACGCGTGCGATAGCACCTGCGCCGACGGATTCGAACGCAGGAACACGGCTCAAGCCCTTTGAGGATGCGGGTGCCTAACGTTGGCGTTCAGCGGCGAGTGAAACGAGTCCGCTGCAACGCTGGGTTAGGCACTGGCCGGCGCTTGGCGCGGAATGCGACGCTGACCTCACCCTTGATTACCGGCACCTTTCTGGTCGCCGCGCCGGCCACAACGTTTGACGCCCTTGCACAGGATGCATGGCTATTGGAGCTGCCCTCGACATGCCCAGGCACCCTCGGCGCGCGTTCCCCGCGCTGGCGATGGCCGACAAGGCGTCACAGACAGGGAACGCGTGCGACAGCACCTGCGCCGAGGGACTCCAGGGCACGAAGTCACGTCAAGACCTTTGAAGATGCGGGTGCCTAACGCTACCGTTCACCTGCCGCGGCGGCTGGTGAGACGTTGAATCTCGAAAAACCGTTGTGCCGCCGCGGTCAGGTGCAACGGCTGGTTCGATGTTCTTCGCACTACTCAGCGAACAGGAGGCGTTGTTGCCCGCACTCCAGCGTTGAGGAGGAGAGATACTCGACAGCCTCCGTTTTTCGTCCTGCGCGCTCCGCCAACCGCTGAAGATCGACTCGCTTGAGGACGTCCACAGTAACGGGTCTTTTGGCATCCGTGAAAACAAGAGCTGATACAAATCGCTGAGCCGTTTCAGAATTCAGCAGTTCAGCGAAAAACTCCGCCTCTTGCTTGGAGGCGCACGGAATAAAGTAGCATGTGTCGTCCACCATGATTGGCTTGCCGCCAGCACCGCCAATCGCCCGAAATTGAAGGTTTTTGTAGAGCCCGGAAATAGCGACCTTCGCAGGTGAGAAGGAGTAGTTGCCAACGCCGAAGATCGAATAACGCGCGCGGTTTTTGTAAACAGAGCTGCCTCTGTTGTCGAGCTGATCGGCGTGATCAAGCAGGTATTGCCATGTCTTTGGGGCAGTCTTCCTAATCTTCTCGGTGGTCTCGCCGACCCGCCGTTGCGTCAACAGGACGAACCGTGTAGGGCGTAATCTGTCGTTTGCCAAATCGGAGGATTTGAGCAACGGGAACATGTAGTCGTCTTCGAGTTCGTATCGTTCTCCAAGTCCATTGACGAACGAACCATTGGCGCGCGTGAACTCCAACACCTGTGCCGCGTCGTGTTTCACCCCGGAGCGCCATTTGCGGTGTTGTCGGCCCTCAAGATCGCTAAGTTCATGATAGGTCTTCAAGTCGGATACCAACTCTCCGGCCGACAATCCGAAGGTCTTCAACGGCTCATCGAAGGATAGGGAACCATACACAGTTGCTGTGGATTCGCTCTCGGCGATTCCGGTATGCGTGTAGAGCAGGCAGGCGTCCACTGACACGCCAAACTCTGTGGCAGCGTCGATCAGATGTAGTGAAGACCGCCCCACGCCGAATCTATTGAGCCATGCGTGCCGTAGGACTTTCCGAGCCGTTGCCGTCTTGCAAAGCATTGCGATTGCAGCCCGGCTTCCTTGCACCGCTTGCAGGAGTCGGACAAGCATCCACTCGGAAATGTCGAAGTTGGCCTTCCCAGTCTTGGCATCCAAGCCGTTGTGACGCTGGAAATTGGACTTCGTGGGGAGATTGTTGCCGCGAATCACCCCCATGCCTGCATTCGTGATCCACGGGGGATTGCCGATTATGAGTAAAGGCCCAGTCTGCTCGGAAAAGAATTTTTCCCAGTCGGTGGTGTAGAAGTCGCGCCGCTGTACGGTGACTTTGGGTGCCCCAACCCGCCCAAGTGCGGCGGAAGCCGCTTCGACGTAGTCGGCATTGACATCAAATCCCCAGTATCTCGGCGATTTGCCAAAACGCTCGGCCGCTGCTTGAAGAAACGCGCCGACCCCACATGTTGGCTCTATGACTGTGCCGACGCGGAGATCAATCATCGCGGCGACCCGCCGCGCCAGCGACAGCGGAGTCTGAAAATCTCCAAATTCCTTCTTGGCTCTCATAGCAGTCAGGCTCCGGTCCTGTCACCAGTCAATACTGTTCGGGTCCACGAATCTCTTCGCGAACTCCTTGTGCTTCTTTGCCTCTTTCATCATGTACTTGGCATAGGCCTTGAGGAACCCTTTGAGAAGTCCCTCTTCGTCTGACCTGGGACAATCTTCCGAGGCCGGCACATCTGAATGACGCCGTATCCTTCAATCCCAGCTGATGTGCTCAATTGGAATCGGCTTGGTGTGTCCAATCACTTCCAGTTCACCGTTTTCCTTTTCTTTGTAATCCACAAAGATGAAACTCAGGTCGTGGCGGCTCTCGAAGACCCATTTGTGCATCACCCGGATCGAGATCATGTTGGGCGAGTAATTCTGTTTGGCGACGTTATTGCTCTTGATGTTCACCGCGTGAGTATCGCTCATCATAAAATCGCCAGTCGCCTTTCTCGTCGTGGCGGTTTTCTCGTACTTGTCCCGAATCAGCTTCTCAATCTGGCTGAAAACTATAATTAGACTGCCGAAAGGAAACCGGCAAACACTGCCATTTTTGCAGCCTAAACCAATTTCCTCTCACCGTGAAAAATAAACGGACGTCGTTGCCCGGAAGAACCTTATAGACGCTGACACCGCCGACGGCCTGGCGTATTAGACTGCCCGCTTTGCAGCCTAACCCGGCCTGACAAATACGGCACAGCTTCTCAAAAGGTATCGGCCGGACTGCGAACACCGCGTCCTCCAGCTTGATTCAAAACATCCTTATGCCCAAGTAACTCTTGGATGGTCCGAATATCGTAGCCATCCTCCAGCAAGTGTGTCGCAAACGAATGCCGGAAGGTATGGCAACTCACCGGCTTAGTCAGGCCCGCGCGACGAACCGCCTCTTTGACCGCCCGTTGAACGACCGACTCGTGTAGATGGTGTCGCCGGATCACGCTACTACGCGGGTCTCGGCTCCGCGTCGATGCCGGAAACACATACTGCCAACCCCATTCCCGTTCCGCGTTGGGATACTTTCGGGCTAGCGCATCGGGTAAGAACACTGAGCCAAACCCCGTGGCTACGTCTTTCTCGTGTAACTGCTGGATCTCCTTCAAGTGCTCTCGAAGCTTCTCTTTGATGGTCATTGGCAACATCGTCACGCGGTCTTTCTGACCTTTGCCGTCACGAATGACCATCTGATTAAGCGCAAAGTCAATGTCTTTGACCCGGAGACGTAAACACTCCAGCAGCCGCATCCCCGTTCCGTAAAGGAGCCACCCCACCAACTTCGGCGTGCCCTCCAAGGGAGACAGAACGGCTTTGACCTCTGGCTTGGTCATCACCGTGGGCAGTCGCTTGGGTTTCTTGGCTCGCACCAACTCTTCCAATCGGCGCAGCGGTTTGTTGAGCACGTGCTGATAGAGAAACAATAACGCGCTCAGGGCCTGGTTCTGCGTCGAGGCGCTCACCTTCTTGGTAACGACAAGGTCCGTCAAGAACTGATTGACCTCCTGCTCACCCATCTCCATCGGGTGGCGCTTGCCGTGGAAAAGGATGAATCGCTTGACCCAGACTGCGTAAGCTTCTTCGGTTCGGAGGCTGTAATGCCGCGCCCGGATCGCGTGGCGTACCTGGTCCAGGAGTTTGGGTTTCGGCGGGGCACCGGGCGAACTGAGGCTTCCGGCAAGCCTTAACCGGTCGCGGCGTAGCGCGACCTGCATGGGCAAGGTAAATCCTCTTATCGTGGGATTCCCCATAAAGATCCTCCCTTCCTCACGCACCACCGCGGGCGACTGATCTTTATTGTCTCCACGAGACCCTATGCTATCAAAAGGCGCCAGGGAAGTCAAGAGTATGAAGAGCCATGTCATTTAAAATTGAAAAGTGCACTTTTCAATTTTTTCTAACAGTCAAAAAATGGGAGGGGAATATAAGAAAGGAAACCCCGGGCCGCGGCCCTTGGCTGCGCCGCGGCAAAGGGGAGCGCGTCCATCAGCCGCCCAGAGGCCGTCTCGGCCATCGCCGGCCGGCGTCAAGCGCAAGAACTCCATGTCGCATGGGGCCGGTTTATCAGCCTTTTTAGCTACACCGTGAATTGCTGCCGTCTGTAACAGGGATTCCCGGTAGGTTACGCAGCTCCTGACCGGGAATTTCTGGCCGGCGGCAGAGCAGGTTTGACGTCGGCGCAGGGCTTGTATATAATGGACGGCGGGAAAAGTCTAGTCATTGAAATATGGAGGCCATTCCATGCCAATCAAAATGACGGCCCGCCACATGGAGTCGGTTGTCCGCCGTCAGTGGCTCGCAATCAACTCTTAACGACCTTTCCCCAAGGCTGATGGCTAATGGCGATGTTCACGTGGAATTCTCCAGCGGCAGCAAGGCGCGCCACTCGCATGAAAATGGTGGGCAAGGGTTTTTAACTCCGCATTCCACATTCCGCATTCCGAATTTTTAAGGAGTTATTCATGCCCCTTGGTGGGGGCACCACGAACATCATGCCCCTTGGTGGGGGCACCACGAACAATGAAAATCAGAACGACGCCCTGGGAGCGCCGGCATCTTGCCGGCAGACCCGTGCGCGGGCTCGGATGAGGCCGGCTGGAAGCCGGCGCTCCCAGGTATTTTCAAGGGAGACTTTATGACTTGGAATTTACGTTGGCGCCTTAGTCTAATGATGTTCATGCAGTATGCCATATGGGGCGCGTGGAATCCGGTGCTTGGCGCTTATCTCGAAAAGCTCGGCTTTACCGGCGTACAGACCGGGAATATTTATAATGCTTTGCCCTTGGCCTGTATGGTGGCCCCCTTTATCGGGGGACAGGTGGTTGACCGCTACATGCCGACGCAATGGTTCCTCGCACTGGCGCACATGCTTGGCGGGGCCACGTTGATCTTGTGCGCTCGACAGCATTCCTTCGGAGGAATTCTTTTGCTGATGATGCTTTTTTCCTTTCTATATGCGCCCACCTTGGCGTTGACCAATTCTCTGAGCTTTCATCACATTAAGAATCCCGAGAAAGAGTTCGGCGGCATACGAGTATGGGGAACTATCGGCTGGATTGCCGCCGGCCTGGTCCTATCGCTGTGGCGGACGCAGCGCCCGAGCTCCAGCGCCAGTGACTGCTTATACCTCGGCGGGATTGCGGCCATACTGCTCGGCGGCTTTTCGGCCTTCTTGCCGCATACACCGCCTCGCCGCAGTCCGACGGCCAGTCCGTGGGCTTTTGCCGATGCCTTACGCTTGCTCAAGGATAAAAACTTCAGCATCTTCCTGGTTATTTCCTTTGTGGTATCCACCGAGCTCATGTTTTACTACATGCTGACGGCGCCCTTTCTGGAGACCATCGGTGTAAGCCCGCAAAAAGTTTCCGCGGTGATGACGATTGGCCAGATTGCTGAAATAGCGACGATGGCGATCGCACTGCCTTATTTTTTGCCGAAATATGGCGTTCGCAAGTGTCTCGCTATCGGCGTGCTGGCCTGGCCGATTCGTTATGCCGTGTTCTCGATCGGTGGTCCCACGTGGTTGGTGGTGGCCTCCTTGTCGCTCCATGGTATATGCTACGTGTTCTTTTTTACCGTGGCTCAAGTTTATGTTGACTCGGTGGCCCCGCCAAATATTCGCGCCTCCGCACAGACGCTGCTCAATCTGGTTACCTTGGGACTCGGTCTGTTGGTTGGCGGAATCTTCGCCGGCAAGATCAAAGATATCTTCACCGTCTTCGGCCCCAACGGCCAGATTCAAAGCATTAACTATACGGGAGTCTTCCTGGTGCCGTGCGCCCTTACGATTTTGTGCGCGATGGCTTTTCTTCTGACGTTTCGGCAAAAACCCGCCCCACCGCAAAATGGCGCGCCTGTCATTGCCAAATGATGGCGATCGGCCTCGTCCTTTGAGCCACTGCGTCATTGGCCGGCGGGACCATGGCCACATGTCACGCGACTGTTCTGGAATTCTCCTCTCCTTATGGCGATGGCCTTAGCATGGTCGGGAGCGGACCCGAGGCTTCTCTCTTCATTCTTAAACCGAGACATCGACCCAGCGGTTGCCTTGGCGATGGCTGACAACTGCCGCGTCCACAATCGCGTTTTCAAGGTAACCGTCCTCAAAAGTGGGAAATTCAATTTTAACTTTGTCCTTAACCGGATGATGTCCCGCGGCAATGAACTGATACACGTTGGAAAAAAGATTCTTGAGCGCGTCGGGCCAGGCTTCATTATGGCCGCCGGGCAGCGCCGCGTAATGCCGTATCGCCGGATCGAGGAGGTTGGGATCCTTGAGCATCACTTCGTTGGCGCGCTCCCGGTAACCGAGCCACAACGCATTAGGACGCTCCTGGTCCCACGCCATCGAGCCTTTCGCGCAATCCACCTCGATTCGTAAATGGTTCTTATGGCCGGCGCTGATTTGCGTAACGGTAAATACTCCGTGGCCGCCATTGGAGAACTTCACCAAGACGGTAGCGGCGTCCTCGCTCGTCACCTTATAGGACTGGTACGTGTCGAGCTGCTTTCCTACGCCGCTAAAGGTCTCGAGCGGACCTTGCGGTCGCCGGCGCTCTTGGTGGATTGTGGTAAAATTGGCCAGTACCTTTACGATCCGCAAGCCGGTCACATATTGCGCAAGATCACACCAGTGCGATCCGATGTCACCTAATGCGCGACTTTCCCCGCTCTGCTCCGGCTCCAGCCGCCAGTTGTAGTCGGTCGGATATAGCAGCCAGTCCTGCAAATAATCGCCATGCGCATAATAAATCTCTCCCAGGTCCCCGCGCCGCATGCGCTGCCGCATTTCCTGCACCATCGGGTTATAGCGATAATTGAAGACCACGGCGTGAACGATACCCGCCGCCTGTACAGCTTCGAGCATCAGCTTGGCTTCACGCGCGTTGCGGCCCAGCGGCTTATCGGAAATAATATGTTTGCCCGCCTGCGCCGCCGCCGCATTAACCGGATAGTGCAAGTAATTGGGCGTGGTGTTGTGGATCACCTCGATTTCCGAATCGTTGAGCAGTTCGGCATAACTTCCGTACGCCTTGGGGATATGATATTTTTCAGCCTTGGCCTTGGCCGAGTCGAGGCTGCTACCGGCCAACGCCACGACCTCCACGAACCCCAAACGGCGAACCGCTTCAATATGATGGGCGCCGACAAACCCGACGCCAATGATGCCACATTTGATTGGCCTCACGACGCTCTCCTTTCGTAGGGACCATGAACGGTTCCCTAACGCTTATGAATATATACTTTGAACAGTCATAACATAACAGAACCGGGAGCGGTAGCGACCGGGTCGGCCCGTTGCGAAAGAGTGCGCACCCGGTCGCTACCGCTCCCGGTTCTGTAGAAGCAGGAAAATGATAGTTTATGCCCGTTCGCTGTATATCTTTCAAGAAAATGTTTTTGGAACAGTGGCAAAGGCGTCCACTCTGTTTGCACAGGCAAGATGCCTGTCCTACCTTTAGCGCCTTCGAACAAGGTTATTCCGTGGGACGCGGCCAGCTCTCTAACCACCGGCGGTGGGCGCGAAAGTTGTCCCGCAAAGAATGCGCCACGTCGTTGTACAATGCCTGCAACTCTTCATACATTCGTGTGCGAGGCTCATACGGCCGCTGCCGGGTTTCTTCGTCCCGCGTAACAAAACGATCCGTAATCTCGCCTAGAGGAGTAGCGTGGCCGCAACGGTTACTGTACGCCCACAGCGCTTGCAAAGCCGCACCGTAGGCGGCGCCTTCTTCATTATGAAGGCCGACGATCTCGGCGTTAAACACATCGGCCATAATCTGGCGCCAGGCCGCGCTCTTGGCGCCGCCGCCGGTAACTCGTATCTCGTTGGACCTGACGCCCAGCCGTCGCAATTGCTGCAATCCGTAGTTCATGCCCAATGTGGCCCCTTCCATGGCGGCGCGGGCCATATGAGGCACATCGTAGGTTGTCGGTCGTAGGCCAAAAAAGACACCGGTGCCATACGGGCAATTCGGCGTGCGCTCCCCTTCGAAGAAGGGGATCAGCAAAAGACCATCGGCGCCTGGAGGAGCCGCGGCCACTGCGGATGATAAGGCCGCGTGATCAAGACCAAACGACTCCCGAACCATTTCCGTGGCCACCGTGACGTTCATCGTACAGACCAGCGGCAGCCATTGACCCGCGCTATCGCAGAAGCCTTCCACTTCACCCAACAGATCAATCACCGGGCGACTAGAGCAGGCATATAGGGTGCCCGACGTGCCAAGGCTGGCGGTCACGATACCTTCCCGAATGTTGCCGGTGCCAATCGCGCCCATCATGTTGTCGCCCCCACCGGCGCTGACGATGACCTCCGGCGTCACCCCCCACATTGCCGCCAATTCCGGCCTCAGCGTGCCCAGCACATGACCGGAATCAATGAGTGGCGGCAAGCATTCCCATACGCTGGGGTCGATGGCGTCGATGACGCGCCGGCACCAGGAGCGGGTTCGCACGTCCAACAGCCCCGTCCCGGAGGCGTCGCCATACTCCATGGCCTTGACCCCGGTCAGCCAATAGTTTATGTAATCGTGAGGCAATAGCACGGTGCGTAATCGAGCAAAAAAGCGCGGCTCTTGCTCTTTCAACCAGAGAATTTTTGAGGCGGTAAAGCCGGGGGCTAATCGATTGCCCAGCAGCTCAATGGTGCGATGAAAGCCGCCGAGCGCTGTCATTAATCGTTCACATTGTCCGGCCGTGCTGGTGTCGCACCAAAGCTTGGCGGGACAAATGACTTGGCCAGCCTCATCGAGTGGGACAAACCCGTGCTGCTGGCCGGAAACGCCGATTCCTGCGATCAGTCTCGTATCCACGCCTGAGGCCCTCAACACACGGTCTATGGTAGCAGTCACCGCCGAAATCCATACGGCCGGGTCTTGCTCCTTGTGGCCGGGAGGCAAGCCCTCCAACAGCGTATATGAGACCGCAGCGCGGGCCAATATCCGGCCGCACTCGTCGTCGATCAACAACGCCTTGGTGCTTTGAGTTCCGCTGTCGATACCTAGAAAATACTTCACCGTGATGGGCTTCACCCCATTATAAAAAGTCATGAGTTTCGATCATAAGCCTATCCAACGGTAGCGGAGCCAGCCCCGCACGGGGGCTTTGGAGTTTGGACATTGGCCACAGCCCCGCGCGATCCATTCGTCTCCACTACTTCGAGCGAGTGCCCCGCCATAGCCTGCAACTGGGTTCGCTTAGCTCCAAAGGAGCGAGCTATAATAGCCAGGGGCAAGCGAAAGCGCCGCCCCTGGTACATAACATGGCCGAAGCTATGCGCCCTGAAAGGGCGCGCTACCCTTCGGCTCGATGAATACGTAGGTAAGACAACGACGGCGGCATAGGAATTGATCTCTATTAGTGCGCCCTTTCAGGGCTGGCGTGCTGGGGACGCTTGCTTTCCAGGGGCTGCGCTTGCCCCTGGCTATATAGCTCGCTCCTTTGGAGCTTTGGGTTGTAAGCAGCACTCCACTCTTTTCTTCCTGGAAGCGGCTGGAAGCCGCTTCCACCAGGATTGGTCCACTCATCTCAGATCGCCAATACCCATCAGCGCACGCCGAGCAACAACTCAATGGTCAATTGATCGAGACGCTCGTAAGGCAACCGTTTCCGTGCCAGCGCTGCGCGGTCGAACGCCACGCCACGCAACATTTGCGCTCGTGCTCGGGAATATGGGCCGGAACAATCGGCCACGGCCGGATCGCCGGCGCTGATTTCACTGAGCAAGCTCTGAATCTCCGGATCCTCATTGAACCGGCGCGCCTTCTCCTTAAAGATAAGATACGTACGCATGCAACCGGCGGCAAAGTCCCAAACGCCCTCAGCATCTTCCGTACGGTAGCAGTGCGCATCGAAATGGCGCGGTCCCGAGTAGCCGGACTCTTCCAATAACTTGACGAGAAAGAACAGCGTTTTAATGGATTCCGCGCCAAACCGCAGATCCTGATCAAAGCGCAAGAACTTTTGATCATTGAGATCAATATGGAAAAGTTTGCCTGCCTCGATCGCCTGCGCCACGACATGATAGAAATTCAAGCCGATCATCTGCTCATGTCCGACTTCGGGATTGACGCCTACCATCTCTTTATGATCAAGCGTGGCGATGAATCCGAGATAGGAACCGGTCGTCGGAAAGTACAGGTCTCCACGCGGCTCATTGGGTTTGGCTTCAAGGGCAAAACGATAATCATAGCCTTGATCCCTCGAATACTCGCAAAGAAAATTGAGGGCGTCACGAAACCGTTTCACGGCGGTGACGGCGTCCTTGCCGGCATCCACTTCGGCGCCCTCGCGTCCACCCCAAAAGACATAAATCTGTGCGCCGACTTCGACGCCCAGATCCATAGCTTTCATGGCCTTTTGCAACGCGTAGGCGCGAACGCTCGCGTCGTTGGCAGTAAAAGCGCCATCCCGGAATACCGGATCGTAAAACAAATTCGTCGTGGCCATCGGGGCGCAGAGACCATAGTCGCTGAGCGCCGTCTTGAACTCGCGTATAAGGCGGGCGCGCTCCGTAGGAGTGGCGTCGATCGGCGCCAGGTCATCGTCATGAAAATTAACGCCGTAGGCGCCCAGCGCGCTCAGTCGCTTGACCGCATCGATCGGCGACAACGCCGGCCGCACCGCGTCGCCAAACGGGTCCCGACCGCGGTTGCCCACGGTCCACAGACCGAAAGTGAACTTATCATCCTTAGTTGGCATATAGGTCTTCATAGGACTCTACCTCTTTTAGCATGGTCACTTCTGAAGCAGGGGTCATAACCGCCATTCAGGATAAAGGACGGCGCGGCGCCGTCCTGCCTTTTGTCATTCCAATACTGGTTATCGTCTACGCTAAATAAAGACATGCTCGAGGAGTTCGGCGACGGTTTTAACACCGCTGATTTCCAGACCGGTCGGTGGATCGATCAAGGGAAGATTGCTGTTGGGCAAAAGGCACCGCTTAAAACCCATGGCGGCGGCCTCCCGCACGCGCGGTAGCGCTTGACTGGTCGCACGGACTTCGCCGGATAATCCTACTTCGCCAAAAACACACGTCCCGACGTCGACGGGCACGTTCTTGAAACTCGAAATGATCGACGTCACAATGGCCAAGTCCGCCGCCGGCTCGTCCACCGTAAGGCCGCCGGCGGCGTTTACATAAACGTCGCTTCCCACCAGGTGCAGGCCAATTCGCTTGTCCAACATCGCCATGAGTAGAGAGACGCGATTGTAATCGATCCCCGCGGTCATGCGGCGGCCGGTGCTGTATTGGCCGTGGCTAACCAACGCCTGAATTTCAACCATAATGGGCCGCGTCCCTTCCAGGCAGCACATGACCACCGAGCCGGAGCCGCCTACCGGTCGTTCCGCCAGGAAAAGCTCCGAAGGGTTGCGCACCGGCATCAGACCGCGCCCGGTCATCTCAAAAATACCTAATTCATTGGCCGCGCCGTAACGATTCTTAACCGCGCGCACCATGCGATGGTTGTGGTGGCGCTCGCCTTCAAAGTAAAGAACGGTGTCGACAATATGCTCCATGGTTTTCGGCCCGGCAATCGAGCCGTCCTTGGTGACATGGCCGATGAGAAAGACCGGGATCGTCCGTGATTTGGCCAACTGCAGGAAGTCGGCCGCGACCTGGCGAACCTGGCTGACGCTACCCGGTGAAGATTCCAATTTCTGCGTGTAGGAGGTCTGTACCGAGTCAACAATGACAACATCCGGCTTTTTGGCGTCCACTTCGGCAAGAATGGCTTCAACGCACGTTTCGGCAAAGACCCACAAGCCCGTTCCCGCGATGCCCAACCGCTCGCCGCGCAGCTTGATTTGTTTTTCGGACTCTTCACCGGAAACATATAGAACCTGCTGATCAAGGCGGCCAAGGTATTCGGCGATTTGCAAGAGCAAGGTCGATTTGCCGACGCCGGGCTCACCGCCGAGCAGCACCAGCGACCCGGGAACGATGCCGCCCCCGATGACCCGGTCGAATTCGCTATTGGAGGTCCGTATGCGCGCGCAATCCTGCTGATCGATATCGGAGTACTTCTGCGGCGCCGCGCCGTCGGCCCGCCAAGCCGGCCGGGAATTTCTGAGGACGAGCGGCTGGCGCTCCTCCACCATCGTGTTCCATTCGCCGCAGTCCGGGCAGCGCCCAACCCATTTTGGCGAGTTGGAGCCGCAGGATTGGCAGGCATAAGACGCTTTTATTTTGGACAAGAATACTCTCCTTACCTCGACGATTTCATCAGGCATCGGTCTGGCCGGACCGCATAGCTAACCAACGACGCCGACATCAGCCTTGCGGCATAACGCTAACTTGCGCGAAAAGGAAGCTTAGTACATCTACTTGTTCGGCGATGAGCTTACGGATCGGTTTGCCGGCGCCATGGCCGGCCTTGGTTTCCACCCGCAAAAGTATGGGTCTGCGCGCCCGCGTCGCCGCTTGCAGCCTGGCTGCCATCTTGCGCGCATGTAAAGGATCGACGCGCGCATCGGATTCGGCCGTTGTAAATAGCACCGCAGGATAAGCCATTCCATCCTTAACACGATGGTACGGCGAATAGCCATAAAGCCAGCGAAACGATTCGGCCTCTTTCGCTGATCCGTATTCCGGAATCCACAGTTTAGCGATCAAGAAGCGGTCGTAGCGAAGCATGTCGAGCAAAGGGACGGCACAAATCGCCGCGCCGAATAGCTCGGGCCGTTGGGTTAAAGCGGCGCCCACCAGCAAACCGCCGTTGCTGCCGCCATAGATTGCTAAGCGCGCCGGTTTTGTATAACGTTCCGCGATCAGCCATTCCGCGGCAGCGGCGAAATCGTCAAAAGTATTTTGCTTCTTCCCCAGCATACCGGCTTGATGCCACGGCTCGCCATACTCGCCGCCGCCTCGTAGATTGGCGACGACCCAAATGCCTCCTCGCTCCAGCCACAGGCTGGCGATTGCCGAGAAAGTTGGCGTCAAGCTAACGTTGAAGCCGCCGTACCCGGTCAGCAGCGTCGGATTATTCCCATCGCGCACCAACCCTTCCCGATGGATCATAAACATAGAGATGAGGGCGCCGTCCTTGGACGGATACCAGATCTGCTGGACTTTGAATCCCGATGTATCAACGGGGGTTTTAATTTCGGCCCACAGCTCCGCCTTCTGCGTTTGCTCAGGCAACCGGTAAATGCGGGAGACCGTGGTAAACGAGGTAAAGCCGAAATAGGCCTCATCTCGATTCCACTCGCCACGCAGCGCCGTCACCGAGCCAATGCCCGGCAAAGGCACATCAGACAGCCGGCGGCCCTCGTGCGAAAATACTCGTAGTTGCGAGGAAGCATTCTGCAAGTAATGAACGAGCAGCCGGTCGTGGAGAACCAGAAAATCCTCCAGGACAGCCGGCGTTTCGGGAATCAGCACACGCCAGCGGGCGCGGTCCGTTTGCGCCGTGTCCACCACATAGAGCTGGTAGTTTGGCGCGTGCTGGTTGGTGCGTATATAAACGCGGTCATTGCGTATCTCACCGGTAAAAGCGGCATTCTCGCCTTCGGCCAAAGCGACGAAGCCGTGGTCGCTGGAAAGATCCTTCAAATAAAGATCACTACGCGCAGCCCCGGCGCCCTCGAAGACGGTAACCAGCAAGTACCGGCCGTCCGGGGATAAGGCCACTTCGGGCCAATCTTCCGCTTTGCGATCCTTTCCGAATATTTCGGGGTCGTTTTGGGGATCATTGCCCAGGGCGTGAAAGTATATTCTTCGCCGATAAGCCGCCTCGCTTTCCGGGACGCTGCCCGGCCAAGGGTAGCGCGTGTAGAAAAAGCCTTTGCCATCCGCCGTCCAGGCTAAACTACAGGCCCGCGTCCGCGGTATCACATCCTTATGCCTTTCACCGGAGTCTACATGAATAATGTGGAGCGTGCTCTGCTCGTCGCCGCTCTGCGAGAGCCCATAGGCCAGCAGACGACCATCCGGCGCAGGGTACCACCAATCCATGGCCGTGGTCCCATCGGCGCTCAGCCGATTCGGATCAATCAGGACCTGTTCTTCCGCTTCCGGGCCGGCCCGCCAATAAAGCACGCCTTGATTCTGCAAACCGGCACGTCTGGTGTAGAACAGGCGACTTTGGCGCATCACCGGCGCGTGGATGTATCCCACCGACAGCAACTCTGATAATCGACGCTCGATCTTATCGCGTTCGGGCAAGCGATCCAGCCATGCGCGAGTGTACGCATTCTGCCGGCTCACCCACTGCCGAACCTGCGGGCTCGATCCCTCCTCCAGCCACCGATAGGGGTCATCGACGCGCTGACCGTGCAGGACCTCGCGCACCATTTTCTTCTTGGTCTTAGGCGGCGGTGGGTGTTTGGGGTTGGAAGATTCTTCAGGACGACGAGCCTCTACGGTTCCCATCATGAGTATCGTTAAAATACAAAACCATACGATCATAGTCACCTGCCATGTTGGTTAATTGAACCGATTCCGCTAAGCTTTCGCGCGTAAACCCGAGCTTGACATCCTCGCAGAAAATTAAACTATACGAGGTCCCTGCGCATTTTTCAACGAGCCTCGCGGTAATCGGCCTGGCAAGCGGTGTCGCGTATAACACCGTGCGCGTGGGCGGGCCACGTTGCGCTCTCGGCCGGCATATG
The DNA here is from genome assembly GCA_016179055.1 of Acidobacteriota bacterium. Classification (GTDB taxonomy): domain Bacteria; phylum Acidobacteriota; class UBA6911; order JACOSC01; family JACOSC01; genus JACOSC01. The sequence goes on along the minus strand of JACOSC010000045.1, from coordinate 1,335 downwards.
GCGGTTGCGCAACGCCGGCCGAAGCCTTACACTACTACTTCACATCTGGTGAGTTGGGCCTATGGATTGGAATACATGGTGGCAATGGAAGTGGACTAGACTGCAATTCTGGGTAAACGATCGCCAACAGCAACTGGTTCAGCTTTGGAAAGGCGTCAAGGTCGAGCACAAGATGTGCCCGGAATGCCGCGCCTTGATCGACAAGAAGGCGCCGAACTGCCCCTTATGCGGCGCCGCGCTGACGGGTGTTCCTACGGGCGGAATCGGGCGCTTTCTCAGCGCCTTTTTTCCCAAAGCCGGCTTCTATACGGCCACGATTTTGGCGGCTAATTTACTCTTATACGTCGCCACGGTAATGGTGAGCGCGCGGCGTTCGTCCGGCGACGGTTTAAATTTTTTTGGCAGCCCCGATACATTCACCTTAATTAACTTCGGCGCCGATTTAGGTTTGCTGGTAAAGCAGGGGCAGCTCTGGCGCTGGGTCACGGCTATATTCCTGCACGGCGGTATAATTCACATCGGATTTAATTCCGTAGTCCTGTATTCCATCGGACCGGTCATGGAGCAGATTTACGGACGCAGCAAATTCATCTTCATATATTTGGTTACGGGGGTATGTGGCTACGTGGCCAGCGGGTGGGTTCTGCCGGATACCGCTCCGACCATCGGGGCTTCCGGATCCATTTTCGGCCTCATTGGCGTGATGGCTGTATACGGACACCGGCGTGGTGGAAGCTATGGCATGGGAATTCGGCGCGGCATGATCCAATGGGCCATTTACAGCTTGGTCTTTGGATTTTTTGTTGGGGCCAATAATGCGGCCCATCTCGGGGGCCTAATTTCCGGAGCAGGCATGTCGTTCCTTATTAATGAGCGCACGGCCTCTGAACAGGTCCCTGGCCTATGGGGGGTAATGGAAACGCTGAGTATCTTGATCATTTTAATTTCATTCGCCGCCAACTTCGCCACCTACGGTGCTTGGGTAAAGTAAACCGCCGCCGACTGAGAATTAAAAAATCCTTGACCAAACGAAGCCGTCAGCTTGATCGTCAGATAGAGCGTGAGCCCCTTACTCTACAACTAAGACCAACCGGTGACGGTACTAAAGAACCAATTGGACGTAGTACGTCTACGATTCCTCATCAAGCCGCTAGCCGCTTGAGCAGCCCAAATGTCGATGGGTACACCCCCAATTCTGAAGTTCGATCATAAGCCAATCAGACGGTAGCGGCGCCGGCCCGGCACGGGGGCTCTGTAGTTTGGACATTGGCCACAGACCCGCGCGATCCTTTCGTTCCCACCACTGCGTGCGGGCGCCCCGCCATAGCCTAAGCT
>JACOSC010000044.1 GCA_016179055.1 Acidobacteriota bacterium | reverse complement strand
CGACGTACCATCGGGCTTGCGCCTCATTTAGCGTCTCAAGCACTTTGAGCATCAGCTTGTCGGCCACGTCGATTGCCATGCGGTAGAGTGTAGCATATGCGACCTTAAAAGTTAAACTTTATTTTGTGGAGAGCCCTAACGACAATCCGGAAGACCTCCAGGCGATCGCTGATGCCCATTTCAACGTTATCCAATCCTATAGGATGGAAGCTGCGCCTTCTTGGGGCTGGACGGATACGGAGATAATGAACTACCTCGATGCGGCCCAGGCAAAAGGCCTTAGAGTCCTGTTGGGGATACCGCGGGAATGGGTCCAGGACTTTCCCAACAAAGAGACCCAAATCCGAGCCCGTGTCAATACCTTCAAGGGACACCTAGCCCTCTATGCCTGGCAGGTGTATGATGAACCGGAATCGGCTCACGATGGGTTCCCGCCTGTCCCCTTCGCGAACTTAAACAATACATGCAACGCGATCCATCAGGAGGACCCTAATCACCCTACATTCATTACTCCCAACGCAGCGGTCGACGCCAGCTATCCATATCTTGCTGTAAATACCCAGTACACGCTCCAGTATGATACAGTAATCCCGGAAGGGGGCTGGGACACGGACAATCCTAATCCTCCCTATCAACGTATCCGCTCTATTTGGAGTTACCTTGAAGATCTAGCGAATGCCCACGCTGATTCCTTTACGATCCTCAACGGACGTAATATTCCTTTTGGTTGGGTACTCCAAGGGCATAACCTCGCGAATGATCCATCTCTTTGGAGCAAGCTCTACCCCGCTGTGCGGAACAACTACGACTACCGACCACGGCCTGGCTATCCCCGTGGTGGTATCTATCCATCGGTAGAACAGATGCGGTATATGGCTTACGGTGGTTTTATTCATGGGGCGAAAAGTGCAATCTTCCTTGAATACAGGGTCCGTGATAATTTTGACCAAATCCTCGAGGACATCAGCCCCTTCTCACCGTTTCGCCCATATGTCCAACAGTGGGAAGCGGTTACGAATGTAGCCACTGAATTGAGTACAATGGGTCCCATTTTGTTGACTCCCACCCAGGATCTAACCACATCAGGTGTGTCATTTGGTACGGGTAGTTGGAATCCGAATGGTAATACAGCGGTCAAACAATATCAAGGAAAAACCTATCTCGTGACTGTGAATCCATCGCCAAATTCTGCTACGCGTCAGATCCGTTTGAGCCCGATTCAGTTTCCCAACCCGCGAATTACGCTCCTGCCAGCAGGAACGAGTATTCTGTTCCAAAGTGGCTACTTTAACGCTGAGTGGGGCCCCAACGAAGCCCGCATATATCAGATTGACGAGACGGTGAATGGCTACACATTGACGGCGGGTCCAAGCCCAGTAGCCCCTGGCGGAACAGTCACCGTTTCTTGGACAGCGCCAGCTGGGCACGCAACAACAGACTGGGTTGGACTCTATCTAACTTCTACCGTTGGCGATCAGACTCCCATTCAGTGGCGATACGTCCCTGCAGGAACCAGTGGGAATATGGCTTTCGTAATGCCGCCAACACCTGGCACCTATCATTTCCGTTATTTCCTAAACGATGGTTATACGCGTGTAAGGAATAGCAATGCAGTCACAGTCCAGTAGCAATAGGATATCGGCTGGTTGGGAAAAGGCCACATCCGAAAACTATGATAGGGGTATGTATAGCTTTTGAGAAATCTCAGCCATAGCGAATCCCCGCGTTTTTATTGGGCGAAATTGAAGTCTGCACAACATTTGGAGAAGAACCCAATTTAGAGAGGAGGAATAGGGTTATGAGAAACATAGATAATTGTTCAGGGGGGTAAGACCTCAGATGGCCGGCTGACGTAACGCTTCACTGACGGGTCGTCAGCTCGCGGGCACCACCCCGTCCGTTTAGAACCTGAGCCCATTTTTAGCCGGCCACGATATTTGGCTGGACAATCGCGTGGCTCTCTGGTATGTTATGGTTCGAAGTACCGGAGAGAACGCCGATGACGATGCCGCCCCTGTAACCGAGATTTCAGACGATGCTGGGTCGCGCACGCCGCGGAGTGTGCAACGCTGGATCGTGGAGTTAATACGGCGGATGGCGCACCTGAAGGTCGAGGTATCCGCGGTGCAAGAGCAGTAGTGCTGGCGGCAAGAACAGAATCGACTCCTACAAGAACGGTTGAGCCGGAACTCGCAGAATTCATCGCCGCCGCGGCTCCCGAAGCCAACGATAGGGTTCACAACGTGAAGCACGAGAACGGCGGCCAGAAGGGTCTTTTAGCTGGATGGAGTCAGGAATTCCCGCTCAAGTTTGCAGTCGCGGGGCGGTAGGGCAGCTACCCACACGCTATCGACACGGCCACTCGCCCCCCCCAGCGGCCCGTGGAATGGAAAGTATTGGGGGGGTGAACGGAGCCTAGTGTCTTTGCGGTCTTCGGTGCTTCTCCTTTCGTGGCGGCCAGCGGCGGTCTTCGCCGCCGGGTTAGAGGGTTGTCATTTAGCCCCCCGGTTCTGGGCCTGGCTGGGGCCTTCATCGCTT
>JACOSC010000206.1 GCA_016179055.1 Acidobacteriota bacterium | reverse complement strand
GGCAATTTTGTCATAGGTTAACGGTAATCCGTTGAACACCGACAAATTCAGACGATTTCACTTCCGCGCCTGCCACTTCAAGGCAGAGTTCAATGGCCTCTCGAATCCGTTTCATGAGTGTGTCCAAAGATTTTGCTTGAGTGTGACAGCCTCTCAGTTCGGGAACCGTGGCAACAAAGTACCCTTCGGCATCCCGCTCAATTACCACGTTAAATTCTTTTTTCATGTTACACCCCGCTAATAGTGGCAATCCCAATAATAGCAGAATATCCTGCTTATATACAGACAGCCCAACTCGAATTAGGGCGATTCTGGCTAACAAGATTAGACCGTCGGTTGGAGCTGCCAAATCCAAAATTCTATATGGGGAGAAGTGCCAGGCTCTTGGTTCCTGAAATTACACGGTTGCTCCTTTTTGCCGACAGTGCGCGTCGCCAGATTACCTCAGTCGTGCTCCTGCGCGCGATCTGGGCTTGGCACGACATGGGCAACGTCATGATTGCAGCATGGGAGAGCATGCTCGTAGGCAAAGACACTCGACGACGCTGTGGAAGAAGCCCGGGTGGGGCGCCGTACAAACAGCCTTCCGCACCATTGATCGATAGGACGCGGCCAAAGCGAAATATCGCCGCGAAACAAGTTGTGGAAGGATTTCTTGAGCAGACCCACGAAACCGACCAGGAACCCAATCCGGGGGTATCGTTTCATGGTCACGGTTCTGTCCCCGAAATCCCGATTCAGAACATACTTGACCCAGAAATCGGGCGCTCTCGTGATGTTGTAGAAGGCAAGCGTCAGATTGAGCACATTGGGCATGAACTGCTCGTAAGACGCCGGCATGATGTCCTGATCAGCTTTAGTGAATCCGGCCTGTTCGCCCATCCGGAAAATTGTGGTTCCTGGCAGTAGCCTCAGCGAGTTGAGCGCGAATGTGTATGGCCGCTTGAGCCTGTGCACTAGCCGGCCGGTGTCTTTTAACTCGTTTGGGTGCTCCCATGGGTTGTCGACAATCAGATCATACTGGAACGGTGCGAGTTTCTTTCGGTTTTTGTAGGCGATTTCCGAACCTTCGACCAGCTTTTCTTCGTGCAGAGGCCGCACAAAAACCTCGCGCATGATCCGTCGGTTTCCCGATTGGATGCCGATGCGCATCTTAATCATCCCTGCGTCCATCAACACCTGGCACTTTTGCTGGTCAATGGAAGCGGGAATAACCCCGCCTACAAAGAACGGAAGGGACGAGAATTCCTTCTTGTATCTGGCTGCAAACTCCTGGATCAGCCTGAGTGGCAGGGACATGAAGGCATCGTCATCGATGATCAGGTTGTAGACGGGGGGATAGCGGGACAGAATGTAACGCAGCTCGGCAAGAAAAAAGTCGACGGAATGTCTGCGAAACTTCCGATTTCCCTTATCCAGTTCGATCAGTTGGTCGTTAGAGCAAAAGGTGCATTTGTAAGGACATCCCTGGCTGAACATCATATCCAGCTTCGCACCATAGTACTTCTTCATTAGCCGCAGGTTCATCGGCTTCAAGGCGCCGCCGTCGTTGACGAAGTGGTCTTCGAACTCAAAATCCATGAAGGGCAGCTCGTCGGGATTCTGCACCAGTGGCTGACCGGGATTCTTGATGATTCTGGCGCCATTGCGGAACCAGAAGCCTGGCGTTGCTTGATAATCACGGGCCGTCTCGCAAGGCTTCTGCCAGATGCCAAAAACTGAGATATCCTTCACCCAGACAGATGCCTTCCACCATTTCCATCGATTGCTCCGGAAAGCACGTCGGGTGGATTCCTCCCCAGACGATGGGGCAATCGAGTTCCTGTCGGAGCCGCCGAGTGATGAGTGCAGCGCGATCTGCATTATGAGTCCAGACATTAAGCCCCACGACTTTGCTGTCTCCACAAAGCGAGATCAACTCTCGGTAAACGGGCTCGCTCAAGTCGCTCTCGTCATAGTGAGAACTGAATCGTTCCTTGATCTGACCCCATAAGCTCTTGGCCTGAAGGAAGATGAGATTGACTTCAAAGCCGTGCCGCTTGAGCTGCGACGAGAGACGCCGCGGGCCTATGCTGTAAGTGTCATCAGTCAGGCAGATGATCGAGACTTTTAGCGCGCGTCATTCGAGATTACCCCACCCTTCCTCACACGGCTCAATCGCCCGGTTATTATCACTGCCATATGGTTTGTTATAGACAGGAAATCCAATCTTCCTCATGGGGAGGAGTCTATCATAGTCGGGGACGATCTGGCACAAAAAAAGCAGCGCGACGGCAAGATTTTTGACGCCAAGCCGTGGTTCGGTGAGATCCCCGCCTTCCAGATACTTTTCCAAGAGATTTCTTCCAGCAAGAATAGTTACACTATGGCCATCAAAACGCAGTTACGTGCCATAGTCATACATATGGTTTGAGAAAAATTAGCCCTGTGATAGAATTAGAAGCGGAACTAAACTGCCAATTAGGTATTGAATCGGAGCTAACAGTTTATGGCACAAGAACTAGAAGTTCAGATTGAGGACAACCTGGAAGATGGCGCAGACGAAATCACTCCTTTTAAGTACTCCATATTAAGCTATGGCGCGGATTATACCGTGGACAGCTTGGTCAAACGCCTGAAAGACGGGAATATAGTCATTCCATCATTCCAACGTGGTTACGTATGGTCCTTCAAGGACGCTTCGCGTTTTATAGAATCACTTCTCCTTGGTTTACCGGTCCCGGGTATATTTCTCTCCAAAGAGCAAGAAACCCAAAAGCTGCTGGTAATCGACGGGCAGCAGCGGTTGCGTACCCTTGGCTATTTCTACGACGGCACATTCGAGCCTACCAACAAAGTGTTTGCCCTTAGTAGCGTGCAACCTCGATTTGAGGGCGCTAAGTACAAATCCCTCTCGGAAGAAGACCGGCGTCGATTGGATGACTCGATTCTGCATGCGACCGTTGTCAAGCAAGATACGCCTTCTGAGGATGAGAGTAGCATATATTATATCTTCGAAAGATTAAATACCGGAGGCGTTCAACTAAAGCCTCAAGAAATTCGTACTTGTATTTACCACGGTGAGTTTAACGATGTGCTCAAGCAGTTAAACGAGAGCAAATCATGGCGGTTAATATATGGCGCAGTCAACAAGAACATGCGAGATCAAGAGCTTATTCTTCGTTTTCTTGCGTTATACTTTAACGCGGACGGTTATAAGCCGCCCATGAAACAATTTCTCAATCAATATATGGGCAGGAACCGTCACCTTAAGTTACAATCGAGAGAACAACTCAGCTATGTGTTTTTACATGCGATTGATGCGGCTTACAATTTTCTGGAAGCGAAAGCCTTCAAGCCCAAAAGAGCGCTAAACGCGGCGGTGTTTGACGCGGTGATGGTTGGTATTGCGCGCAGGCTGGATCAGGGTGAGATTAGGAATTGCAATACAGTCCGGGAACGTTATGAATCTCTCTTGAACGATCCAGCGTTTATCAGATCAACCGAGACGGGAACTTCTAGCGAGGATAGCGTTAATACCAGGATTCGTCTTGCTACTGAGGCGCTCACTAACGTAGAATGAAGAACGTAGAAGTTACACGCTCCCGACAGCGGCTTGATAGCTTGTTTGACCAAGTCAAAGCCTTCGTGCAAGATGCCGAGCTTCAATCTCATTGGGCGAAGTACTTGTGTATTCTGGTATCCGGATTTTTGGAGACGTCCGTGCGTGAAATCTACAGTCAATATACAGAGGCGAAATCAGCGCCATACATAGTAAACTTCGTTGAGTATCAATTGAAGTCGTTTCAGAATCCCAAGATGGAGAAGATTCTCGACCTGACGGGAATGTTTAGTCCGGAGTGGGAATCCAGTCTCAGGAACGCAACGAAAGGTGAACTCAAGGACGCGGTGGATAGTATCGTCGCCAACAGGAACAACATATCGCACGGTAAATCAGTCGGCATAACCTACGCAACAGTACAGAACTATTATCAGAATGTTATTAAAGTCGTTGAGCTGATTGAAAATCAATGTGGCCTATAAACGTATATCCATCACACCTACGGATCGTTACCACTGCGTTAACAGACCGGCCGCCAGAAGCCAAATTCCTTCTCGTACTTTTCGTCATAAACACGGAGGAAATCCTCCCAGGGGTCTTCGATCCGAGCGTACAAGGCGGAGTCGCGGGGATTTCTCGGAAGGTAAACGGCGGACGGATGGTTTCCCACATTGATAAATAACGGGGGGAGGCAATTTTTTGCGAAAACGTAGGAAATCTATCCGGAGGAGGGGCAATCTGATGGGAATCCGCCGACCTACCTGTTAGAATGTCGGCGGTGGAGGCTCGCCGTGAGCGACCTATGACTCCCCTATGCGGGTTTAGGTATCTTCTCAATATTTCGAGGTCATTCGCGAGAAAGGCGATCGCTTAAATCTATTGGGATACAGTATACTGGACGGGCGAGAAGCCGGGAGTTAACCCGGTTTCGACTAGCCCTCGATGAATTTACGGTGGCAGCCCAACGCGCCGCGGTAAATCGGCGAACCGCGGGTCCGAGCGCAGGCTATGGAACCTTGGCTCCGTTTTGAGATGTATGAGCCCTTGGTCGCGTCCCGCATAAGCCTTGTCCAGCCATTCGAATGCTTGATCCTTTCTCCCAAGGCCGACATAGCTGAAGAGCATACCGGGCGTTGCCGAGGTCATCAAAGATAATTTGGTTATGAGCGCCAACCATTTCACCTTTACAGGCGTTATTATCAAAGAGCCGCTGGGCTATAGCGCACTCTGTTTGGAACTGGATGTAGCTTCCCAAGGGTTGACCATACCGCAAGCAAAGAAAGCACTCTTGGAGGCTGTTACCCTATACCTAAAAACCGCTATTGAAAGCAACCTTCCTTACATGCTACCTGTCCCGCTCGAAGAAGATCCGAGACGAAACAATCCAAGGCGAGTCGTCAAGGTTCTGAACCTTAAAGTAGACCTGACGGTTCACGCCTATGCCTAAGCTTCGGCTCGGAAGACTTCATCAAGTCGCACAAGGAAAAGCTAAAATCGCACCGAGAAAGATTCCGCTAACGCCTTTCCCGTTGAAATGGTGCTTGGCGCCTTTCCTTGTCTTCCCTTGGCGCCTTCCCTATGGCGTTTTCCTATTCGGACAGGGCTTTTTAACCACTAAGACACCAAGCCACCAAGGTCTTAGTCTTTGTGTCTTCGTGCCTTTGTGGTAAGAAAGTCTCAAAAGCCCTAATGGCCCTCCAAGTCGCGGTAGCATACTTTTACAACGGTACAGCGGGCCTCGAAGCTTCAGGAATTAGAATCCGGTGGAAAGGGCCGCCTACTCCATCGGACGCGGTTGCAAGCGAAGATCGCCGGGGCGCGGAAATACCGGTAGGCTCTAATTTCCTTTTTCATCCACCGCCTGGACCGAAAAAAGAAATTGTCTATGACAAGATTCTTCAGCGTGTGGCTGGCCGTCCGAGCTTCTACCCGGAGCGATGTCTTGGGCAAGAATATTTTGCGCTGCCAGAGGGGGGCGTCGGTGTCCCGCAGCAGTATGTTGTAGCCGGCGAGGCGGGGATCCTCCGATAAGGCCCAGCGCAGCGTTGTGTCGTAGCGGCCGGCCCCCAAGATGGCGACCTGTTCGGGAGGCGTCGGCGCCAAGGCCAGCGAAGCCAGCGCCGCGGCATTGACCCGAGTGACCTATGCGGCGTACGGATAGGAGACTTTCTCCGGCACATCCCCGTAGTGAATGCCATTCTCCGTGCGCACCCGCTGGTGTTGGCGAGCGTAATTTTCGTTGGCTTCGGTGAAGCGCACGGCGGCATAGCCTTCTTCGTTAAACGGGATGTGATCGCCGCCCCGGCGGAAACGGTCTCTGCGGTATATAAGTCTGACGGTTATGTTGGGTACATAGGCTTCGCCTTTTTCCTTGATGTACCGCGCCCATTGCCGCGACGGAGAATCGACTTCGCCTCCCACCAATTGAACTGACTTTGCGTTTCTCCTCCATTGTCGTTAACTTGCTTATGGCGTAAATATTTCAGCAGTGCGCGTATATAGGACCCAACAAGTTAACGGATTGCAATCCTCACCTGCAGTTCCGCCAGCGGCGAGAACCGTACCATTATTCAGTAGCACAGCGAGTGAATAGGCCCGTGCTACATTCATATCTCCTGCAGATTGCCAAAACCCAGCGCCGGTTGAGGGGTTGAATATCTCGGACGAGGCAAATGGAGCGCTTGCGGTACCCCCTCCGCCAACCAGCACTCGTCCGTCCGGGAGAAGCGTAGCGAAGTGGTTTTCCCGCGACATAGAAGTGTCTGCCGCGCTCACCCACGCGCTTGTCTGAGAATCATATACTTCGCAGCTTCTATCGCCGGATCCGCCTACTGCCAACACTCGTCCGTCTGTTAGCAGCGTTGCAGTGTGGCTGAATCGCGCTGCTAACCTATTTTCAGTATTAGTCCAAGTATTTGTCACGGGATCGAAAATCTCTGCAGAATTAGTGTAACCTCCCGTAACCAAGACGGTGCCATCCAAAAGTAATGTCGCTGTATGAAGAGCTCTCGGGCTATTCATATCCGGACCATCAGTCCAAGCGTTTGTTGTGAGATCGAATAGCCTTGTACTACTAACCACTTGCGTGGCGATCCGACCGCCAGTGACCAAAACTCTGCCATCTTGTAATAAGGTCGCGGTATGATCACCTCGATCGAAGACACCTTTTGGAGTCCATGAATCCGTCAGCGGAGAGTAAATTGGAGTTAGCTGCCCCCCCGTTACGAGAACTGTTCCATTTTGAAGCAGAACCGCAGGACCGCCTACGGGACTGGGCGTCGAGCTTGTTGTACTCCAAGTCATTGTTGTCGGATTATAGAGGCCCCCATGTTGAAGAAATGCGAAGAAAACACGACCATCGGGTAATAGGGCTCCCCAGTTTATCCCTGCTCTTTCGGTATCCATATCGCCGGTTCGCGTCCAGCTACCGAGTGCCGATGAGGCAAACAAGAAGGTGACTATGAATCCATAGACAATAGAATAGACAGGAAATCCAATCTTCCTCATGGGGAGGAGTCTATCATAGTCGGGGACGATCTGGCACAAAAAAAGCAGCGCGGCGGCAAGATTTTTAAAGCCAAGCAGTGGTTCGGTGAGATCCCCGCCTTCCAGATACTTTTCCATGTTGCTTCGCTTTGCTCGCCATGACTATACACGTTCATAAATCGTCCCAAGTTTCCTGAGTACCGCCGTCCGCAGTCTTTTGTCGGGTATCTCCCCTGCCCATCTGCGCGCTTTCTTAAAGCTGAAACTTTTGGGGAATCGCAGTTCGGGAAAATGGCCGAACTGCCTCTTTTTACGCGCCGAAAGGTAAAGGCAGTCGATGAGCGCCTTTTCCGGCTCGGCGATCAAGAATTCCCCGCCGCTTTTATGCCAGCCGAAGCCTTTGAAAAATCCGGGCGAAATTTTATGAAAAAAGAAAGTCCCGAACTTCGTTTTTACCGTTTTTGTATGGCCCACGGACGCCAGCATAACAGATTGAGGGATCTGCTCTATTATCCCGTGCAGATGCAGGGCGCTTAAGAATGACACGTAGGCGCGGCTTCGTGGAAGCAAAAAAGGTATCACGGAATGCCGGCTGAGCCGGTGACCGCCCATATCTAGCCCCCATACACCGCGGGCAATCTTAACCACCACCCCTTGCTTCACCAGATTATTTAACGCTTGGACGGTATTGGATAGGCTGCCGCCGGCGCAGGCCGCCGCTTCGCGCGTGGTGAATACCGGCCGCTTTAATCTTTTTATAGCCGATAAAATAGAGATCTTAGGCATCGGTTTGTTGGATTTTATCGATAAATCCGGCGACCTTACGTTTAATCTCGTCCCATACCGCCGCCTTATCATAAACCGTCCTGTCCTCAGGCGCCAGATAAGACAACACGGTATCGCGGAATTGCCCAAAACTTATCTCGAGCGCGTTATCCCGCGCTTTATCAACCAATGCCGGGGCCAGCCTATTGGATTCCCGCTTGCGAGGGAATGACAGATCAGCCTGCGGGATGAGGACGTAGAGGTCAAATACATCTCGCGCCTGAACCACAGCGCGCGAGGCAAGCGCCTCAATCTTTTGGAGGATTGCGGTCCCGGCGCTATAGTGCGGGCATATTAACGGGGGTAAATGATAGGCGCGAAGGACCGCGTCCGAAACCGGCTGAACAACCGGCTCGCCCTTGAAACCCCGGCGTGAAAATTCAACTTTGGCGAATAGGTCCTCTCCCGCCGCCGTAAGCAGATGGACTTTGAAGCGTTGGGTAGTTTCGGTTTGCTTGGCCTTGGAGATATTCGGCGGAATTATTTTTTCTATTCCGAAGGGCTTGAGCGGTTCCTGAAAAGACCGCACGGCAAGAATTTTCATAACAGTTTCCTTCAAGGAATCCACATTGATGCCGGAGGCATCCAGATCCATATCTTCCGAATACCTGAAACTATTGAAGAAAAACCGCAGGTTAACGCCGCCTTTGAGCGCGTAATTCTCCGGTTTTAACTTTCGCCCCAGCCACCGGAGGAATTCGATATGGAATATCTCCTTTAACTGTAATTGACTATATACGCTCCCGTACATAATTATGTATTTTAATTTAGTTATTACTAAATTGGAAGACATTATTAGATTGCTTCGCCCCGCAGAGCCAGGGCTATCACTGACAAGACACGTTCATAAATCGCCCTTGGGATGACGAAGGTGCGGCGGCCGAGGATGGCGCCGACTACGACGGTGTGGCCTTTACAGATGGCTAAGTAAAGATAACAAGTCAGGGATTGCGTTTCACCTACGCGCAACCCAACCGACCGTGGGCAGGGGAAACCACAACCAATACTCACTCCAGCACGATAAAAGACGATGAGTTTTTCAGAGCCCGATCAAAGGAAGCGGTTACCTCACAGCCCTGCGCCTGGTTACTCCGGCCGATCAGGTAGTCGGCCAGGTCGCCCCGCCCCCGGCGGTAATCCTGCACCGCCTGACGTACGATGTCCTTCGCTTCGATTTCTAACTGTTTCGTCACAAGAATTTTTTCAAGAACGTCGGCGATCTCGTTCTTGCCATATTCGTACGCAGATTCCAACACCCACACCAACTCGCCTATTACTACATGATTAATAAAACAGCTTTCACCATCCGCCGTCGCCTCTCGTATATACGCGGAAGCCCGCTCGGCCTGCTTTCTGTCGTCCTTGACCAGGTAACGAACGAGAATATTGGTATCGAGGCCCTTCATCGTCGGTTATTTCCTCTTGAATCGTTTTCCGAGGGCTCTCTTTACATCCTCCGCAGAGACGGCCTTCATCCCCGGCCTGTGCAGTATCCCCTCCAGATCGCTGACGTCAAGGGTGGCGGGCTCTAAAACAACCCTGCCGTTTTCTTCGATAACAAAATCGATCTTATCGCCTGGCTGGAGATGCAGATAATCTCTGATCTTTTTCGGTATGGTGGTCTGGCCCTTGGTTGTGATGAGAGAAGCGGGCATACGCCGTATCCTTTCTTATTTCATATTCCTTACCTGATCGTAAGGCATACGGTGGAAGGTGTCAAGTCCTTTAAAATCGCGTTGAAACTGCATGGAAATGTCACATCAGGATAATACGTTCCAGCAAGGAGGCGTGCGGAGACATTTGATAATGAGTAAGAAGGAGCGCGCGCGATGGGTGGTGATGGCGTAGATAGGAAATCCAATCTTCCACATGGAGCGGAGTCATCCTTGCTGGAGACGATCCGATGCAAATACGCCACGCGGGGTAAAATTTTTGACGTCAAGCCGTGGTTGGTTGAGGTCCCCGCCAGGTCAGTGCCGGCGCGGACCTGGCGAGGCCCGCGGGCGGGAGCATCCGCTGGGCGGGCGTAGGCTTTTTCTTTAGCGGTAGACCGACCGGTAGCCGAGGCGCTTCAGTGCCGGCTCGCCCCTAGACCGGATCGGAGTATAAGCAAAACAAATTTTAGGAAAAGACCTTTTTTAATGCCCCCGCCTTTTACGTCGTCGTCGGCTGGGAAGATGTTTTTGTGTTGCAAAGGACGCGGGCCTGTAATAGAATCGTATCACTCTGGAAACATCTACATAGGGGAGGATCGTCATGAGTTACTATAAAGCCTTTCGGTTAATCATTGCGGTCTGGACTTGGTTGCTTGCTTCCGTTTTTCTCGTTTCCGCTCCGGCATTTGCTCAATTTCGCGTTTATGTGGCTAATTCTGAAAGCAACAATGTATCGGTGATTGACACGGCCACGAATAGAGTTATAGCCACGGTGGATGTTGGGAGCTTTCCCGATGGGGCTGCGGCATCTCCGGATGGTACGCGAGTGTACGTGAGTAACATGATCAGCAACAATGTTTGAGTCAAGCCCTTTTTTAGTTGAAATTTCAGCATGACCCCTAAGCCGCCTTTCTACGCGCCTTTGCCATATTCGACTCGTGCATCGCTTGACGCAGCGCCTTCAGGTGGCGATGGCCCTTGACCTTGCGCAACCGCGGCT
>JACOSC010000205.1 GCA_016179055.1 Acidobacteriota bacterium | reverse complement strand
CGTTCCGAAACGGCTCCTCTTTGGGGGCAATCACTTTTGGGGTCGCCCGGTGCGTGAAAGACGCACGCCGGTAAATGAGGGGAATTAACCCCTCCGCGACAACGGGGAGGCGGAGGCTCCGGCCTCTGCCTTACCCTCTGGAATGTTTATAGCCAACGACCTCCCCGCAGATTCAAGCTCCGTTAGGAGCGGCATGGGTTAGACATGACGCTCCTGACGGAGCTCGACGGTAAGAGGCTGCCATGACTATAAACATATCGCCCCGCTGGGGCTAACCAATGGATACATGGTTTCGATACCTGTCAAGAATAAAACCTGTGGAAAGCGGTTCCGCCTAAAGGCGAAGGTTTCAGACCGGGCGTGAGACTAATGAACCCTTCTATCACAGGAAATAATATCGACTCGTTTCAGATTCCCGTAATCCGGGAATGAATCAAAATTCACATGAGCGACGACGGATTAGAGACCGTCCTGCAAATCCACCGCCTATAATGGCCAAACAGGAAGGACGCTGAGACGCACATTGAAAAGACACATTGTTCTCTGTCTTTTGGCCATGATAGGGGGTGCTATACACATAATCGCCCAAATTGACCAAACTGGGCCTAATTGCTTAGCGATCATCGGAGATAGTACACAGGATGGCACGGGGGTGCCGGAAAATTCTTACCCCTTTATGTCCGATTCTGATCGGCCGATCCGACCCGCGCGGGGCAGGCGGCGGACGGATGCGCATGGCTGATCTGACCTTCGAGGAGCGGGTGACGTATCAACGAGCCATTGAAGCCGTCTACTGGCGGCACCGGATAAGGATTAGCGAAGCTGGAGTGTGTCGGATAAAACTTCGGCCGTTATAGTTTGGCCATTTATGGCTTCAACAGGCGTACGAATCCTTCTTGTTCAAAGTGGTGATCAGTGGTTAGAGCTTCAGTAACGCCCTGCTGACGCATCAGCAAGAAGCTGACCGCGTCGCATAAGGAATACGTCTTATCAAGCCGCATCTGTATGAACGCGATAGCGGCTTGGTGCAATTGCTTGTCAACCCAAACCACCTCGATTTCAGAATTGTACGCAAGATCAGAAACGAATGTAAGTGCAGGCACCATGGGCAAGCCACGCACGCGCGCCAGCGGGACAAACTCAGCCAAGACATAGCTGTGTGTTAACTTGGCCCGGGCAGACTCGAAAAATAAGCACGCGGCGGCATGCGGCAGTTCATCCCGGTGAAATAAGCATAAAAGTCCAGACGTATCCAGCAGCATTATTTTTCTTCCTCATGGGTAACGTCGTATTCCCGCACCAAGTCCGCATCAATGGATTCGTTATCGGCGCCCGTCGGATGCCCCAGACTGACCGAGCCAAAATGTTGTTCAAAGCGTTTCTTTGCCGCTCTTCGTTCTTCCTCGCTCAATTTCGGGCGCGGTTTGGGCGCGTATTTGACCAACCACTCGAGCGCCACCGCTTCCGTCGTCCGCCCTTCTTTCGCCGCCATCTGCAGAAACACTTCGTACAGATCATCCGGCACCTCAAATTTAAGAGTCTTCATGGCTTTTCACCTCCAAGCCTTTTTATTCTACCATGATTATCGCCTTCAGCGCCGTATGATTTACTGTATTCCGGCACCCCGCGCGCAGAGGGTAAGGGTCCCGTGAACGGCTGGGTAGGTGGCCGCCCCACCGACCCCCTTCTCTCTTCCCTCGTCTCCCTTCCTTGAGTGGCTATCCCTTTTGTGAAATACAGGGTGTGTCAGAAATGGCCGAGACAGTGCGATTAAACCTCGTTGTAAGCCGGAGGGCCGGTTTCATTGATGGGAAACCGTTAACCCTACCTTTTTGAGGACTAAAAACATGCCTTTTTGGAGGCTTAATCACACGGTGGCCGAGAAATTCTGTTGACGGCGGCCAGGGTCTGATATAGACTAGACACGAATTATACCGTCGCTACTGTAAAAGGAGCGATTATCAACGGCGAAATCGAACGCGGCGCTGGGGAACGGGTATCGGAGTTGAGGTGGCAATCTTGTGAGTTCTTACAACGGTTGTGCATCAGGGGATCATTCGGCTAAGAATGACTTAATGGTCGTTTCTGGCCAAAGTGGGCCACCGCTTACAAAACCATGTTTCTCGAATTCTTTGGTTGAGCGCTGATCCGTATGTTATAACCAGCCCGTTCCTGGAAGGGCAGCAAATGCTGAGAAGGGTCCCCGGCGCCGGCGGACCCATTAAAGGGGAGGATACGCTTATGAAGAACGTAGAGAACATCCGGCGGCCGACCGGCCTGATGGCCCTGGTGGGGCACACAGGTACGGTGACCTCCATGGCGTGGTCGCCCGACGGCACGCAGCTGGCCAGTGGGTCTTACGATACCACGGTGCGGGTGTGGGCGGCCGCCGACGGCCGGCTGTTACGCACGCTGACTGGGCACTTCCGTCCAGTGTACTCCGTGGCGTGGTCCCCGGACGGCACGCAGTTGGCCATTGGTTCTGGCCGTCCAGAGAGCAACGTGTGGGTGTGGGCGGCCGCCGACGGCCGGCTCGTGCGCACGCTGACCGGGCACACAGGTGAGGTGACCTCCGTGGCGTGGTGGCCGTATGGGTGTTATCTGGCCTCCGGCTCGTCCGATGGCACGGTCCGGTGGTGGTGGCCGGCGCCCCAATGACCTGACCGGACGGTGGGGGTTCGTAGGCGGTCGGCGGGGGCGCGCGCGTCCTATGGGGAATACGGATGGCCGCAAGTAGCCGATTTGAGCCATAATCGGAAAATTTCAAACACGGCACCCGCATAAACATTGGGTGGTTTTGTGGTAGGAAGAAGCTCGTTCCGCGTCGTAATGGGCCATTTCGGTATTTCTCAGAATCACTCTACCCGCGTGATCTAGCCGCGCGGATCTCCGGTTACAAGCCCAGGGCGAGCCGGACGGCCTCTTCAGTGAGCTTTTTCTTGGCCGCATCCAGCCGCCCAAACGCCGGGTTTCTCAGTAAGCTTACCGGGATCGTCGTCACCTGATCGCACTTGGCCCAACTCCGCGTTTGTAAGCCGCCCTCGCCGGCTTGTAGCTCGACCCGCGTCGGAAAGTTCATATGCGCGATACTGGTCACGGGAATTACCGTCACGTCCCGCGCATATTGGCTCAACCAGTCGGCGGTTAGAATAATGGCCGGCCGCGATTTCCCTTGGTGCGGTAACATCGGCCAGGTAGATTTCCCCCCGTTTAATCGTCATGCGCTTGCGTCTCCATACTCATCCGCAACCAATCCGCCCGCTCAGCGCGTTCTTCGGCCGTCTCTTCCTCGGCAAAGAAAGCTTGCGTCTGGCGGGCCAGGTCTTCTGCCTGGGCCTTTTGCTGCACTTCCCGCAGCAGCGTTTCAATCACCTGGCTGCGCGAGCGCCCTTTGCGGCCCTTGTGGTCATCCACGTATTAGAGCGTTTCTTTCTCCAAACTCACGGTGACTCGTTCCTTCATAACCAAATTCCTCACTTAAATCATAATTATAACCACACACTATAGCATAATTTACCGCATAAGTTTAGGACTTCCGGAAATATATCTGTCTGATCGCTGGCCGCACATGCCTTGGCGCTGCGCCGCCTCCTGCCGCTTCGCCTCCGCCGCCTCCCAGCTCGTCAGCTCCCGCGTTCGCAACTCCCGATGGCCCGCGCTATAAAATTGCCGAATCGAGAACCGCCGCAGCTTGTGCGTCCCACCCGATTTCAGCCCACACGTTTGTGCCGCCCTCG
Source organism: Acidobacteriota bacterium (assembly GCA_016179055.1). Taxonomy (GTDB): domain Bacteria; phylum Acidobacteriota; class UBA6911; order JACOSC01; family JACOSC01; genus JACOSC01. The sequence continues at coordinate 8,111 of JACOSC010000205.1, read as the reverse complement.
GTTTGTTTAGATTTTGATCTTATTCGAAGTTTAGACTCCGGTCGCCAGACGTAACCGTGTCTCCTGTCGGAAATCCGTTGCATGAGGTGTGTCTTCGAAGTCGTGGCGCTTAGATACCTGCCTGCGATGAGGAGGTTTCGTTATATTCGACGAGCCGGCGTTCCGCTTCGATGGCCGCTATGCAGCCCATGCCGGCCGCCGTGATGGCCTGTCGGTACAGATGGTCAACACAATCGCCGCAGGCAAACACACCGGGGATGTTGGTTTGCATACGCGGATCCGTGATGATATACCCATTGGCGTCCAGGGCCAGACGATCTTTAAAAAGATCGGTATTGGGTGTGTGCCCAATCCCCAGAAAAACGCCGTCGACGGCGAAGTCGCGCTCTTGCGAGGTCTTGGTATTTTTCAAGTGCAGGCCTTGGAAATGGGTATTACCGCTAATCTGCGTGACGGCGCTGTTCCAAATGAACTCAATTTTTGGATTACGCCGGGCGCGCTCTTGCATGATCTTGCTGGCGCGTAACTGGTCCCGCCGATGAATAACGGTCACTTTCTGTGCATGATGGGTAAGGAACAGCGCCTCTTCCATCGCCGTATCGCCGCCCCCGATAACGGCAACATGACCCCCGCGGTAACTGAATCCGTCGCAGGTAGCGCAAGAAGAAATGCCCGGGGTTACGCCAAACCATTCGTTTTCGCCTTTTACCTGCAGCATTTTTGGCCGGGCGCCAGTGCTAACAATAACGACTTTGGCCAAATAATCCTTGCCCAGCGCCGTGACGCGAAAAGGATGCTCGATCAAATTAACCTCAGTAACGCGCGCCATGACGACTTCGCATCCAAATTCGACGGCCTGATCGCGCATAGTTTCGATAAGCTTCTGGCCAAGATCCTTAGGAAAGCCTGGATAATTCTCGATCTCCGTCGTATTCATCAACTGACCGCCCCACAGTTTCTTGGCGAAGCGCTGCTTTTGATCCCCTTCCCAGGTTTCACCGGCGAACAATAGCGGGTGCAAATCGGCGCGTCCGGTGTATATTCCGGCGGTCCAGCCGGCCGGACCGGAGCCGATAATAATCACATTTCGAACTTCCGTCATTGGGTTCCTCCAGACAATCCAATTTCAGCAGCAGACTCTTTCGAGTCGAAATATTTACTAGAACTGGGGCCGGAAAAACCGCCTTGCGGTAAGTGAGCGCTGAAAATGTCGGCCCCGCGGATGCTATACTGCGAGCGGGCATAAACTATCATTTTAGGGGGCCCACTCTTACAGAACCGGGAGCGGTAGCGACCGGGTGGTGAACCCTTTCACAACGGGTCAACCCTGTCGCTACCGCTCCCGGTTCTGTTACTTTGTGACCGTTCAAAGTATATCGGCAGTCGAGTCGTGCTCGCATGATCCCTGCTCAGCTCAGTTCAGGAAGACGGCCGCCCACTCATCTAAGAGCCGGTGGGCGAAAGCGACGTCGAACAATTATCCAGCAAGCCATACGGTTCAGATACTATGCCCTTGGCGATCCGTCGTGTGTTCTGACTATACGGCAAGGCCTCCAAAGCATCGTCGGTCACGCCGGCAATAGTGACATCAATAATTTCATTGGAACGGACCGCCCCAGGCACTCTTACTTTCAAGTAATTCCCGCTCAGCGCCATCAGGTAGGCGCCGGCATGGGCCGCCTCCCCTTCACTCAGCGTTAGCGCCGACAGCCGATGACCGATAAATTGCCGGCGAAATTCCAGATGCTTTTCTGCGGACAACTTTCGCAAGCGGCGGCTGCGCGCCAGCGCCACTTTTTCAGGGATGACATCGGCCAGTTGCGCGGCCCACGTCCCTTCTCGCGGCGAATACGTAAAGACGTGCAAATACGTCAGCGGCGAATCTTGTATACGGCGATAGGTCTCCTCAAACTCCGCGTCGGTTTCACCGGGGAAACCGGCAATGACATCAGCGCCGATCCCGGCATAGGGAATTTTCCGACGGATGCTCTCGACGATCTGTAAGTAGCGCTCGGCGCGATAAGGACGCTTCATCAAGCGGAGAATTCGGTTGGAGCCGCTCTGCAGTGGGAGATGGAAGTGCGGGGCCACTCGGTCACAGCTTGCCATCAGCTCGATCAAATCATGGGAAAATTTCATGGGCTCGATCGAGCCGAGACGGAGCCGCGGCAGGGAAGTCTCCGCCAAAATACGGGAGACCAGCGCCGACAAACTTGTCGGTCTTTCCAACTTCCAGCCAAAGGTTCCCAGGTTAATGCCGGTCAAAACAACTTCTTGGTAACCCTGTTCGGCCAGCGTCCTAATTTGGGCCACCACTTCATCGGGGCGGGCGCTACGCGCTTTTCCCCGGACGGCCGGGATAATGCAGAAGCTGCACTGGGCATCGCAACCATCCTGAATTTTTAAGAATGGCCTGGTCTTTTCGCCAATGTCCATAGCCGGCGCCATGGCGAGCACGTTCTCCGGTGGTATGTCACTATGGTGTACACGCACCGATCCGCCGTACAGTTCATCTTCCCGCGGCCCATCAACCTTAAGGATATCGCCCAGGGAGCCTTTATAGCTATTGCCCATTACCACGTCCACGCCGTCGATTTGCGCCAATTCATGCGGTCGGCGCTGCGCATAGCAGCCCGTGACTATGATTTTGGCTTTGGGATTGTCGCGGTGCATTTTTCGAATTAGTTGTCGCACCTGGTGATCGGCGCTTTGGGTCACTGTGCAAGAGTTAACGATGATAACATCGGCAGCCGCGGACGTTGCGGTTTCTTCCAAACGCCGACATCGCAAATCTTCACGAATCACGGCGCTATCGGCCTGATTGGCTCTACACCCAAATGTAGCGATATGAAAGGTAGGCATAGGCGATCCCCGCCAAATTCCCTTCCCCGGCGATGGCCGATTCACTTGACTGTTTTATGGTTCTCGTGATCCGGCAATAGATATTGTATCAGTTCTTCCTACGGTCTCGCGGCATAATTATGCGCCATATTTCTTAAGCTTTAAGGCATTAGCCAGCATCAAGACCATTTCGTCAGCGGCCGCGATGTGACCTAAGCCGCCCCGAGCGCATTCGAGCTCGGTGAAGCGCTGCGTCTGGTCGACTCCGCAATGCGGCGAGTAGAGTAAAAATGGCACGGGATGCCAGCTATGGGCTTTCAAAGCCGACGGTGTGGAGTGGTCTCCCGTGATGGCCAACACGTCAGGATTGAATTGTATAAGATCAGGGATTGCCTGATCAACCATCTCGATCGTGCGCACTTTGCCTTCAAAATTGCCGTCCTCGCCGTAGCTGTCCGTCTTCTTGACATGGAAGAAGAAGAAGTCATATTGACTATAGTGGGCGCGCAAAGTCTGTATCTGATCCGCGATGGTCTCGCCGGTGGCCAGAATATCCATACCTACCAGCTTGGCCAAGCCGCGGTACATCGGGTAGGTGGCGATGGCGGCTGGACGCAATTGGAAGAGGTCCGTCATGCTCGGTATGTCCGGGTACTTAGCAAACCCACGCATGACCACTGAATTGGCCGGCCGCTCTTTTTTCAAGACCGCATTGGCGCGTTCGATGAATTGATTAATGACTCGCGACGCATATTCCGAACCCGGGTCCAGCGCGGTGGTCGGCTGCGGAGGCAAGCCATTTCTTTGCGGGTCGGCATCGGTCAAACGGTCCTGAAGGTTGTCGCCACGGAAGAGGACCGTGAAGCGGTGCTCTCTGCCCGGCTCGATAATTATCTCGACGCCATCCACCCGGGGTATGGCGCTGCGTAGTTTGGCGCAAAGGACCTGGTTCACCTCGGTAGGAATTCTGCCGGCGCGGCGGTCGGTAATGATTTGACGTTCGTCGTCCAGGGTCACGAAGTTGCCGCGCGCCGCGACGTCGCGCGCCGTCATGGTTAAGCCCACGCCGAGGGCTTCGAGCACGCCGCGGCCGATCTCATATTTCAAAGGATTGTAGCCAAAAATGCCTAAGTGCCCAGGTCCGCTGCCCGGCGTGATGCCCGGCGATACCGGATCGGCCAAGCCTAATACGGACCGCGCGGTCAGCGCGTCCAAGTTGGGCGTTTGCGCGGCTTCGAGCTCCGTCTGACCGTTAAATATGGGAAAACCGCCGAGCCCGTCCATGACCAAGAGCAGGATCTTTGAATCGGTTTTCATGGCCAGTGATCGGATTACAGACTCAGGTAACATGATGCCCTCCAGGATTCCAGACAATGAAGCCGTCAACCTGTGATAGAATAGCGTCTGCCCGCTCGTTAGTAAAGAGCTTCCCCACGCAGCCGCGATGACGAATATCCACTGAGCGGGCATTTTGTATTCGGCCATTCCCAAACCCTGCCTAGACTTAACCCGGACGAGCCGGAACCAAGCCGGTTAAAAGTTGTAGGCTCTCAATAAATCGCCATAAACCATCTGGGGCAGGTCCACAGGGCAGCCGCGTAATAGCCCCACACGTCCGTCGTGTCCTTATCCAGATTATGGGGACGACCCGAAGCTGGATAAACCGGCCGCGTAGCGGCCCGTTGACTTTAGCCGTGCCCTTGAGGGCACGGGTCCCCTGGGCCCGCCGCAGGCCCCGTCGCGTCAGCGACGATTGATTCCGCCGATCATGGCGTTCTACAGGCACCCTAGAAAATTCAGTCTCATAAATGACGTTCGACGATGGGTTCGCGGAGTGAAGTGAATGTATCGGCCATAATTTCTATCCCGCGGCTGCGGCTCAATCGTCCCGACAGCGTCGGGACGGAAGGGTTTCCGCCGCCGGACCTACCGTGCCTTGAAAGGCACGGCTAAAGTCATTAGGCCGCTACGCGGCCGGTTTAGTCAGCCTTCGGTCTAGCGCAAAAGTTTGGGTAATGACCAGCCACAACCGGGACGAGCCTGAACCAAACGGGTAAAATTCAATAAGTTGGGGACGCTTGAAAACCGTCAAATACCCTCATGAATAAAGCGTGAAAGACTAATTCAAAAAATATTTTACCCGTTCCCGGACAATTTCATCTTGTCAGAGATTAATCGTTTATACGGAAACACGGTGAGAAATTATAATGCCAGTCTAACACTTATCCTGCGGCGCATCATCGAGAGCACAAATTAGGCTGTGGTTCGATGAACTGTGCAACGAACGGAAGGCGGGTGATGCGACAACTCGACGGCGATTGGGCGGGCGTCACGGCGGGGGATGAAACAAAAAAACGACAACGCCGATGCGACGTTGAATTTGTGGGTAATGGAGCGGGGTGTTACCCCGCTCCAAAGTACGTTTAAGACTATTAGTTTAGTTAGCAAGTAGGCTCTTATCCAATAGACCGAGATTCCAACGTTCGTTGGCGGGTCCGCGGCCATACTGTACGAAGACCTCATTGCCCGTCGAGAGATTGGCAAATTCCTCGGCGGAAAGTGTGAAGGTGAGAGAACGAGTATCCCCATTCTCAGGATAACGGCTGAGACCGAACTCCTGCTCTCCAATACGCAACATCACCAACTCGTCGCGCACCGGGAAGGCCTCGTTGCTCGCCACTTCAATTTCCACGGCGGTCTGATCGGCCAATTGATCTGCCTGAGCGGTCGTGCGAATGCCGTTAATGATGCCCAGGGCTTCACTCACGGGACCCGTCTGGCTGGTCGACGGAATATAGTCGGCCCACCGAGGATTGGTTGGCGTAGCGCCGGACCCGCTTAGCAATGAGAAACGAATATTGGCCAGGTAAATGGCGCCGCTGCCGGTATCGTCAAAGGTGAGACGCACGCCCTTGACCTGGGTAAGATCGACAGCGCCAAAATCGGCGAGGCCCACTCGGGCGGTTTGCAGGATCGGGTGCAACCCTCCGCGTTGACCGCCAACCGGGCCGCGCAGATTCGTATAGGAATTTAGTTGAACGGCCGGCGATAAGGAACCGTCCCCGTTGACCAGTTGAATAGAAAAGTTAGAGGGGCCGCTGGGGTTCCGTGTGCTGCTTTGCCGAGACATGCGCATATCTAGTGTTTGGTAGGCGCTGAGATCAGTCGGGGTGTCGCTGCCCGTGGCCTGGAAGTACACGTCGCTCCCACCGGCATCCCATGAGATCAAGGCGGCTCTTAGGCTGAAATCATGGTTAGGCACGCTGCCATAACTCAGTATAATGCCGTTGCTCTCAATGGTTCCCGGCGGATTGGGGAAATCTTCAAACGCCAAAGTAATGTCCGAGTTCGGCGAATCAGTAAAGCCGCGATCCACAGAGGTCACTGAGGTGACCACGGCCGGGAGGTCGTATTGCGGGTTGAAGTTTTGATTGAATGAAGCGTCGGCGCCCGCCCCGACGTTACCGCGGAACATGGCCATGGCACTGGCCAGACTCGTGGCTCTTTGCTGAGAGAACACCTGTGTGTGACCCGTGCAACCCGGTGAGTCGCTCTGCAACCATTCCGTATTGTAAAAATTATGGTTGGCACCCCACACGGTGAAGGTGGATTTTTGCGTCGGGGGGTCTTCGGTGAGAATTCTCATGGTTCGGTCAAAAGGTTTGACGCCTTGCAAATTGGAAACGTCGCCATCACACATCGGCAATAACTGGTTCCATACGGTGCCGTCCGCATTCAACACGCGGCTGGTCTGGCCATCAACGGCGCCAATTTCAAAGACCGCCTTGAAATTAACGGGGTCGGGAATTCGACCGGGCCACAGGCTGCCGGCGTCACGATATAACTGGTAAGCGGCACGTACACCTTCGCCACCGCGCGAGTGTCCTAACAAGCCGACGTTCGAGAAATCCAACGTTCCTTGCAGATCAAAGCCCAAGGAGCTCGGCGTCCCGCCGCTGGTGTTCCATTCGCTCAGCCGTTGCAGGTGCTTCAGGATTAATCGGCCGCGGGCCAGATTCAAGCCGGAATCACCAAGAACGCCGGCGCCGCAGGTGATTCCGCGGTTGGCGTTGATGGAAACAACCATGTAGCCCCAAGAGGCCATCTTAGTCGCAATATAGCCGTAGCCTAAATGATTGGGCGTAACCACATAGCCGGACGGACACGTGCCTGACGTTGTATACTGGCAATTGCCGTCGACGCGTGGGGTTCCACGACCGCAGGTGCCGTGGTTGCCATGCAGAAAAACCAACACGGGGAACGGTCCCCCGGAAAGGTCGGTCGGCCGATAAACCCGCGCCCATAGCTCGGTCGCGCGGCCCGCCAATATATCAGGGTCCGTAGTAGCCGCCAATTTATACTCGGAACTGGTGGTTGCCAAAGGACCGTTGTCGGTAGCATCGGGCGCCGTATCCGCCAAGGCGGCCGCGGCTATCACTAGAAATACCCATGCAAGCAGAAATAGAGCTGAAATTCCTGTTTTTCGATTTGCACTCATTCATTGTCTCCTTATGTTCTTTTTTGATTTTTAGACTCTGTCGGATATTTGCCATGAACTCAGGCTGGTCGAACTACCAGCTCCTTCCCACAGAGAGACCATTCATGACGTCGAAGCCAGGCCTACTCATGAATTCAAAGGTCATGGTTGGTTGTAAAGTTATGTATCTTCCCAGCTAGGCTATGAGCCAAGCGTTCTAGCCAAGCCGGTCAAGGCCAAAGTTGAAAATTAGAAGTAAACCATAAAACTCAACCTACGAGTTAAACTAATTTCGTGAGCCCCTTGATGCTAGCATCTTAATATGGGGTCACTCAAAAAGTCAATGAAATTGAAAGAAAATCTGTGGTAACGATTAAGCGAGAGGGTATGCGCGGATACAGAACCGAGAGCGGTAGCGACCGGGTCGGCGCCTGGCGGAAGGGGTACGTACCCGGTCGCTACCGCTTTCGGTTCTGTACGAGCGGGACAAGTGGTGGCTGGCCATTGTGGAGTTGCGGGTGGCGCTTATTGCCAGGTTTCGGCTTGGTCGTCGCTGACATAGACGCCGGCCCCGCCCGTCGCTAGATAGATGCGTCCGGTCGTGCGCGACACCGCAACCTGATTGATGCGTGTGTTGAGCAGGCCCTGGTTCCTGGGCTCCCACGTCAGGCCGCCGTCGACGCTCTTGTAAATGCCGGTGACTGAGTGTCCCATATAAAGAATGGTCCGGTCCTTGGCGTCGATGGCCAGGCTGCCCCCGGCGAACGTGGATAGGAGATTCCAACGCGCCCCG
>JACOSC010000201.1 GCA_016179055.1 Acidobacteriota bacterium | reverse complement strand
TCTGGTAGGCCAAGCACCTCTCAGCGCCCCTGCCGGGGCGCTCGTGGTGGATGAGGCCATGAGTCCTGGGGCAGCGCTGCGCTTGCCCCAGGCTAATCTCCTTGCGCCCCTGCCGGGGCGCGTGCGACTTTATGGTTCGCCTGCTTCGCAGGATCGGCACTGGCCCGCTTCAAAATGTCCAAACTCCAGGCTCCTTAGAAACTTCCCCAGTTTCTTCTTGGTATCTGCGTGCCGTTAGGCCAAGCTGGGGGGCTCCTACGGAGCTTGGCTCTTATTTCGGATAACTGTGCTATAAACATGGCGCCCCTACCGGGGCTAATCATCACATAGATCCGGCAGTGCCTTACCACCATTACGGGTACATCGCACGGAAATCACACTCGTTCACCGGAGCCCTTCGCAGATTCTTGACGCTCCAAGCTTCGGCAATTCGATCCCGATAGACCGGCGCAAAGGCCGAAGATCCGCCTTGGACGACCCATTCTCTTTCCCGCGGCCATTGGAGTTCTACGGTGTCGGTAGGTCCTTTCTTTTTGACTTTGTAAAACACAACAAGATTTACTCGATCTTGTGATAATCGATCGAGCCAGCGCTCCCGTACATTCACCGATGACTCAACGTCAAAATAGAGCTGGTTTTGCCAGCGAGAGCCATAAAATGGGTAAAAGATTTGCGATCCGTAGACGGCGATCTTTGTATTCTCTGTGCTTTCCAACCACTGAAAAATGCCACTGCGTACTCCATCGATATTCCATAGGTCGCCATACGCCCCTCCCCAATGACTCCACTGATAATTTTGCAGCTTCCAGAGAAAGATCGGTGATAGGGCAAGCAGCGCCAGAACGCTCCCGAACGCCCATCGGGCAATTAAAGCGCGCCACTGAGCTCGCCAGGCGATCCCTAGCATCAAACCAAATAAAGCCAGCGTGGCAAGTCCACGTGGACTTAATACGAGCCGGCGCAGGAGCTCGTCAGGCATTCCGGAAGGCACCAGAACAAATACCGACAGCACCGCCGCTCCCCAACGTCGCCGGCTGGCCGGCCAATCCAGCGTCAGCCAATGAATCAAAGCAAAAAAACTAACCAGCGCCAAGATCACGAAAGGGAGGCCTAGGCGAATAATGCTGTGACCACTAGTGACGAGGCCTGTGCGGGGAGTGGCGAGGAACGCCAGCAGACTCGCAATCGTCAGCCCCGCGACTCCGCGCGCTCGAATGCGATCGTTAGTGGAGATCTTGAGCGGGGACCAGCATACGACGACGATGCTTCCGACGAGCCCAAGAATTGGCCACCAGCCAGCGCCTTGGATTGTATCCATGAAAAGTAGGCGCAGTGTCTCCAGGGAAAAGGGGCCGGCAATGAGAGAGGATGCCATGGCTTCCTGACCTTGCCCCGAGGGCGCATGGGGATCCACTACCCACAGCGGCGTACCGGTAAGAAACCAATTTCGTGCAAACCAGAAAACCCCCAACAGCGCTCCGCCGGCGTAGTAGGTGATGGCGCGCCGTATAGTGGCGAGTGATCCTCCCTTAAAGGCCATAGCACACAGCCAAATCAGCAGAATAAACAAACCGTATATGAGCCCATTCAATTTGGTGCCAATCAACAATCCTAAGGCCAGCGCGCTAAGGAACACGCGCCCGTCGTCATTGCCCGCTTGCTGGTTGCGCGCCATCAGATGGGTTAAGGCACTTATGAATAACGCAGCGACTAAAAGATCGTTCTTTTGGGTGCCCAATACTACAGAGGCCATCACGCCCAGGTTGGGCAACGCCAGCACCAGAAACCAGCGCCATTCTTTCGACAGCCCCAAACGTTCGCTCAGCGCCCATACAGAATAGGCCAGCCAAAGCAATATGGGGAAACTGTATAAACTCGCCAGCAGGTCCGATCGGAAGGGGAGAAGCCACCACGCCAGTAAAAGTTCCGCATTGCGAGGATGGTACCAATACGGGGGTTCGCTGCTTACCCACAGGCTTCCGGATTTTAGCCACTCGACGACGGAGGGCAAGTGATACCAAATGCTATCCCAGTTGGAGGGCGGTGGAATAAGGGATAGGACCACACGGGAAGCCAGATGAACGCCGGTTGCAATAACTAAGAATAGCCAGACCCTATTCGGCAATGACGCGCCCTGCCACGTCCACCGGCTGCCGCTGGCGCCGATGATTCGGTTATTCGATTCTCTGCGACGATTTCCCCATACCATCAAAACGGCCAAGAGGGCCAGGCCGCTTCCCACGGTCCAGAAATCCAAACGACCCATCGCCCCACAAACCGTTTCAACTCCCACCAGACCGGCGACGACAACAATCCCCATGGCGGTGGCTAACTCCGCGCTCTGTAATCGGGCCCAGTGGCTACACAGTTTGTAGGCCCCGAAGAACAGCCCGCCATTCATCGCGATCCATAAGAACCAGCGCAGTGTGAATTCCCCGAAGGTCATGCTTATCGTACTCTGCTCAATCAACGGATCCGGTTAGGCGAAACGGCTCGGCCCCATGCGCGAGTTACCCGGCCGATCTTGGCGATGGCGCGAGCCGAGAATTTTTTCAAACGGATTACCCAAAGCAGCGACCGAAGCCACGGGAACAAAATCGGTGCGGCCTCCATATGCCGCAACAAATATCTCCAACCTAGGGCGCGCCTCAACGCAGTTAGCGTCAGGAGATGAGTGGCATCAGCCAAGCCAAATTGGTTGTAGGCTTCTCCTCCGGAAAGCGTTTGATTGCGCCGCGATTCAATACCCAGCGAGCTGTCATTCCAACCCTGAGGCTGCTTCGATTGGTGCGTATAATCATGTTTTTGGTGAATCACCATCACCCTCGGCGTGGCATCAATAACGGGTAGGCGCAACGCGCGCGCCCGGTAGATCAACCAGTTATCCCAAGCGGTCCGCCCAACGGTGAACGGCGGAAGCTCGCCGAGTGCCCCTTTAGGAAATACAAAATAATCGGCCAAGCCCCAGAGCGGGCCGGGAGGTCTCGTCCGCTCCGCGTACTCCCGCAAGCGGATCTCCCATTTTTCCGTTTCGAAATCTACCGGCTCCTGTATATCGACGTCCCAGCGCTGCCCCAGCAACAGGAAGCGGCGCATGGCTTGGCTCACATGCTCGACCGCCGCCATGAAATCGCTCATCAAGATGATGTCGGTATTCACAAAAGCCATTAGTTTGTGAAAAGCGCACTGGTGGGCCTGCTCGAACACGTCATTAAGCAGCGGAGTACCGAATTCGTTACAGGCTATGTCGGGCACATGGCGCAACCCCAACGACCGGCACACCTCCGCCGCTCCCGCTTCATCGCCTAACAGGACAATTTGCGGTGCTGGGCGCAATCGCGTCCAACTGACAATGGCGTTGCGCTGGATGATTTCGATATGCCCTTTAAAGGGTTTCGGACAGGTGAACAGCGTGAGCATGAGTGTTTCCGGTCGATTCAGCGTTGGCGTTAAAGACGGCTAAGGTTTGCCCGTGATAGTCGGGTTGCCCGTTTTCGGCGGGATTCTCTCCAATGCCGATGGGGTGGTAGACAACACCGGGCGGCTGAGCCATACCTTCATACAAGCGCCAGCAGTCCATTACCACGCGCTCTGCGCCCATTTGGACAAAGTCGTAAAGGGTTAATCGTTTGAATTCTTCCCAGGGCGTGGTCACAACAACCACAGCGGCCCTTTGTATACATTCGTCGATGGAGGCCGCCAAAGCCACTGGACCGCTCAGCACCCGCCTTGCATTCTCCGCCGCCTCAGGGTCGTAGGCAATAACAGGAATCCCATCGCCGGCCAGAGCCTGGGCCAGCATAAGTCCCTGGGATTTCTCCACAACATCGGAGTGGGGTTTGTAAGCCAAGCCCAGGATCCCGACGCGCTGGCCGCGCGGCAATCGCTGCTTCACCGTCGCGGCGAGCCACTGGATTTGTTGCCGGTTAAGTAAGTCAGTGACCTCGGCCAAAGTCGCTGGGGCGCCAATCGCATGCGCCAAGTTGGCGAACGCGCGGTTGTCACGTGGGAAGCAGGGTCCCCCGTATCCGATAGCGCCTTTCAAATACTTGGGTCCGATGCGACTATCCAATCCCAATGCCGACGTGACAACGTCCACGTGGGCGCCGGGCAGTCGCTCGCATAGGCGGGCCAGCATATTGGCATACGTTATCTTTGTCGTCACGAACGTGTTGACGGCCAGCTTGGTTAACTCCGCATTGATTATATTCATACGGGCAAAAGGCGGATGATTGTCGCAGACGCTTTCATACAGACCCGCCAGCATGGTGCCGGCCTCCGAGTCCGACTCACCAATTAGAATGAAATCGGGAATCAAAAAATCGCGTATGACACTACCGAGCGCGATAAATTCCGGGCTGTAGCACAAGCCGAAACCGTCGCCGCATTTCTTACCCGAGCTGCTTTCGAGCATTGGTTTTACTTTATCTTCGGTGGCGCCCGGCATCACCGTGCTGGTGAGCACAATTAAATGATAATTTGCTTTCTTACGAAGCGCGGCGCCGATCTGTTTTGCCGTCTCCAGCACATGTTCAAGCGAAAAGGCGCCATCGTCCTTGCTGGGGGTCGGTACCACGATGAATGTGACATCGGACATTCGTATGGCGGTTTCGTAATCCAAAGTTGCCGCCAGGCGCCCGCGCGCGGCATGGATGACTTCAGGTAATCTTGGTTCATGGATAGGAGCGATACCTTGGTTTAGCGCGCGCACCTTGCCGGGATCAACGTCCACACCTACGGTTGGGAAACCTTTCCAGGCGAAGCAGGCGGCCATAGGAGCGCCTAGCCTGCCCATTCCGACGACCGATATTCGTTTCAATTCAATACTCATTAACTTTTTCTCCTTGAAAATAACTGCGCGAAACAGAACCGGGAGCGGTAGCGACCGGGTGCGCCGCGGCCCGGCCTACCTGTCTCGGCCACCCGCCCGCTATCGCAGGCGGTTCTGTTTTTCATTCTATGTGGTGTTGCAATGGGGCTTGAATAACTACTTAGAAAATACCTGAGAGCGCCGGTGGCGCCGTCGTAGGCGAAACCTCCATGGACTCCTCCCACGCCTTTCGGGCAATGGGCCATCGCCAGCCGACACCGAAGGCCCGGTCTGTTACCTTCAGGCCAGGCGCGGCCTGTTTGCGTTTGAACTCCGCTTTCTCTACCATGCCGAGGACTCGGTGTACGGTCATTTTCTCAAATCCCATCGCCACGATTTCAGACGCCGAGCGGTGGCACTCAATGTGCTGTCGGAGTATCTCGTCAAGCGTTTCGTACGGCGGGAGCGTCTGCTGGTCCGTCTGATCCGGCCGCAATTCCGCCGATGGGGGCTTGGTCAGCACTGCCGGCGGAATCACTTCCCGGCCGGCGGTGACATTGCGCCACCGGGCCAGTCGATAAACCATGGTTTTCGGTAAATCAGAAATAACGGCTAAACCGCCGGACATATCCCCGTAGATCGTACAATAACCCACGGCCAGCTCCGATTTGTTGCCGGTGGTGAGGAGCAACGCGCCATATTTATTGGAAAGAGCCATCAGTAGATTTCCCCGTATGCGCGCCTGTATATTCTCCTCGGTAGCATCCCGCGGATAGCCCCGGAAAGCCTTTTCCAGAGTACTCTCAAAGCCGATCATCAGGGTATTGATGGGAAGGACTTGTGTGCGTATGCCGAGATTAGCGGCGAGCTGCTGCGCGTGAACCACGCTGCCCCGGCTCGAATACGGAGACGGCATGAGCACGCCCAGCACGTTCTCAGCCCCCAGGGCCTCCACGGCAATCGCCGCGGTAAGCGATGAATCAATGCCGCCGGACAAGCCGAGGAGCGCTTGCGTGAATCCACACTTGCGCGTGTAGTCACGCGTCCCTAACACCAAGGCCTCCCAGGTTTCCGCCTCTACCAAAAAATCATCATCGGCAACCGGACCATCGGCGGGATATAGGTCTACCAAGATACAATCTTCGGTAAAGCGGCGGCCGCGCGCCAATAAATGGCCGTGGGAATCAAACGCACAACTACGCCCATCGAAGACCAAGTCGTCGTTGCCTCCGACCTGATTGACATAAAGCACCGGGACCTGTCGCATGCGGGCCGTGTTGCTCAACAAAGCCTCGCGCAACTGTTGCTTGCCGACGCAGAAGGGCGACGCCGAAAGATTGATTACGACGCTTACGCCCGTCCGGGATAACTGCTCCAGAGGATCCGTATGATAGCGGCGCCCAATTCCTTCCTCGCCATTGTTCCATATGTCTTCGCAGATGGTCACCCCGAGATTCCAATCGTTGAGGCGGAGAACGCGCGCCTCTATCGCCGGCTCAAAGTAGCGGTCTTCGTCGAAAACGTCATACGTGGGCAGCAGGCATTTATGGAAGTAGTCGCGCACCGCGCCGCCCTGCAAGAAAGCCGCGGTATTGAACAAAGGCCGTCCTATCGGCGCCGAATTCGGCGTGGCGAGACCGACCAACACGGGCGAAGCGTCGCTCAGCGCTTGCGCCAATTCGTGGAGAACTTGGCCGGCGCGCTCGACGAATGTGCGATTGATCAGGAGATCACGCGGAGGGTAGCCCATCAGCGCTAATTCCGGGGTGACCGCCAAATCGGCGCCGTTGGCCGCTGCCTGGCGAACCGCCAAGGCAATGCGGCGAGCATTGCCGGCAAGGTCTCCCACGGTTGGATTCAATTGAAGCAGTGCAACTCGCATCAAATATCCTGTAGGGCTTGAGAAAGCTCTAAACTGAAGTTCGATTATAAGAAACGCGCTTATGCCAAAATCCAGCCCCCCTTGGGGTCCTGGCGATTGACATTTGGTAGGGAGTAGGGTGTCGCTTACTATCCAAAGCTCCAAAGGAGCGAGATGTAATAGCCGGAGACCTGGAAATGGCCTTCGGTCCAGAGGGTGCGAAGCCCTCCGGGTAAGGTCTAGTCAACCACCCGTATCTTGAACTTGAGCCAACTCAAGGAAAAGAAAGGTTGCGAGGTGAAGCG
>JACOSC010000200.1 GCA_016179055.1 Acidobacteriota bacterium | reverse complement strand
GACCAAACTGGGACGCAAGATCGTGCAAGCTGGACTGACCGTCAAACACCTTGTACTTACGCCACAACTGGCATCGGAACTCTCAGCATGATTCACAACATCTTGCCAGAAAAAACACAGATTTAACAATAAAGGTACTAAAGATTTTTTTACTCTGGGCTTCGATAGCCGGCTCAACCTTTGGTTTTTCCTTGTGTGCGCGGGCATGGCTTTATGTATGCTTTTGGCGAAAAAGAATTACGCCCGAGCGTTCTACTTATTGATTGGGTGGGTATGGGTACCGATAGTAGTAATGCTGGCCTTGGATTTACATAAAAGTACCAGCGTTCTAAATTATTCCCGTTATACCTTTATGATAACGCCGGCCCTTTATCTTCTCTTGGCCTTGGCTTTAGCTTCCTTAAAGAAAAGCTATCAGGTCATCCTCTTGAGTATTATCTTAAATAGCCAACTGGAAAGAAGCGGCCCGCTATGTCGAAGCGAGAGTGCAAAGCGACGACTTATTAGTTATTTATAATCCGGGCGGGAAGGATTGGATAACGAATGCCTGGCTTCTATGTCTGGGTCGCTATTTTCCCTTTCGGGAACACCCTTTTTTATTGATCGAAGGCCCGCGCCTCAGTAATCAGACGATAGCCAATGTAAACACCTTTAAGCGAGTGGCCTTGGTGGCCGTTCCGGATGCGCCACTGCCATCATGGCTGCTAAATACTTACCCAATCAAGGAAGAGACGATCTTTACCGGAGTGGGTAATGTAGTAGTATTTAGCAGAAGGGATCGGGCAAATCCATTGAGCAGCCGGAGGCCGTCACCCACCTCTATGCGAAAATCCCTTTCCCCCGATCATACGCCAAAAAATAGCTGGGCCTGCGGAGCGTCAAGACCGTCATGAAAAGCAGCGTGGCGGCCTGCTCATGACGACTGCTGACTTCTGGATACTTGAGCCCTTGCTGCTATTTAATCTATCTGGCGTGGCAATCGGCAGTTTGAAGACACACGCTCTTTTATGATATTATGGTCTTGAAGGCTCGTAAGGGTTGTATCTTTCAAACGACAGGTTGCGTCGGTCTTCCTCTTATGAGAAAAGAGAAATATTTGTGGGTTGGGTTTTTACTGCTATGGGGCTCGGTTTGTATGGGCGGTGGGCCTCTTATGGCTGGATCGGGCGCTGCCTATCTCATCAGCATCGACGGCGTAATTGATCCAATTACCGCGGATTTTATTGGGCGCAGTATTGAAGCGGCCACGGCCGACCAAGCGGAATTGCTCCTTATACAGCTTCGCACCCCGGGGGGGCTGGGCCTATCGATGGACCAGATCACCGCCAAGATTCTCGGCTCACGTGTTCCGGTCATTGTCTATGTGGGGCCGGGAGGCGCCAAAGCCGCTTCCGCCGGCTTCTTTATTCTTTTATCGGCCGACATTGCCGCCATGGCGCCGGCTACGAACACTGGGGCCGCTCATCCTATCCTTTCTGCCGGTGGCTTCCCGGTTATCAGCGACTCCGCGCAGACGATTGTAGACAAGATCACCAACGATGCCGCAGCCTCGCTGCGCAGCATTGCCAAGCGTCGTGGACGCAATGCCGACCTCGCCGAACAGGGAGTGAGACAAAGCCGCTCCTATACAGAGACCGAAGCCCTGGAGGGCGGACTCATCGATCTCATAGCCCGTGATGAACGGGAGCTGTTGGAAAAAGTGGATGGGCGGAAGGTTGTGCTTGCCAGCGGCAGGGAAATGGTACTGCATTCCAAAGGGGTCACGCTCAAACAGATTCCCATGTCCTTCAGGCAGCGGTTTTGGAGTTTTATTGCGAACCCGGTGATCGCGGTTCTCTTATTGATCGGCGGAATTATATTGCTTTTGGTGGAGTACAATAATCCCGGTTTCGTCGCGCCGGGTGTGGTCGGCGGTATCTGCCTGATCCTGTCCTTCCTGGGAATGCAAATCCTTCCAATTAATTATGTTGGGATACTTTTGATCTTGATGGCGTTTGGTCTGTTTCTCGCCGAGATCAAGGTGGGCGGATTTGGGATTATCGGGCTGGGAGGCGTCATCACGATGGTTCTGGGATTGCTCATGTTGATTGACACATCCCGCAGTGAAGTGGGCGGGATCTCGGTTCGAGATGCCATTATTATTGTCGTTCCCTTCGCAATCCTATTCATGCTATTATTACGGTTAGCTGTGTCTGCGGCCCGTTCACCCGTTATCACGGGTCCGCAGGGAATGGTCGGGCTCGTGGGCACGGCCCAGTCGGACATTGCTCCAACGGGAAAAGTATTCGTGCGCGGAGAGTTCTGGAACGCCACCTCGGTAACTCAGATCGGTAAAGGGCAAAAGGTACGAGTTCGCAAAGTCGAAAACCTTACGCTAGATGTGGAGGAAGTCCGAGACCCACCTATTTGTTGAATTCGTATGGATATACGGCTCATGTAACGCATTTCACAAGAGAGAGTACGCCATGCCGCTTGGTGGGGCGCCACAACGAATGAAAACAGAACCGGGAGCGGTAGCGACCGGGTCTATGGGCTATAGGGTACTTACCCGGTCGCTACCGCTCCCGGTTCTGTTGCGCCGGAGTTATTTTTGGAGGGAGAGCCGCATTATGCGGCATGCACAACGGGGAGGCTTGCTATGGAATTATTTGGAGTCGAATGGTTCGTACCGGTCTTTTTTGTTCTGATATACGTCTTTAGTGTCGTGAATATTATTTCCGAGTATGAACGGGCAGTGGTTTTTCGCCTGGGCCGCGTTTTGGCGCAGCCCAAGGGGCCTGGCGTCATATTGGTCTGGCGCCCCATCGATCGGATCGTTAAGGTTAGTCTGCGAACGGTGGCGCTGGACATACCGGTTCAGGACATCATTACGCGCGACAACGTTTCGGTCAAGGTAAACGCGGTTGTGTATTATCGAGTCGTAAATGCCACACGCGCCATCATTGAGTTGGAGAATTACCTTTACGCCACCTCTCAGTTGGCGCAGACGACCCTGCGATCGGTTCTGGGTGAAGTGGAGCTGGATGATTTGCTCAGTCATCGCGATACGCTGAACGCTAGACTGCAAACGATATTGGATCAACATACAGACCCTTGGGGCATCAAAGTGTCGCTGGTTGAAATAAAAACGGTGGACCTGCCGCAGGAAATGCAGCGAGCGATGGCCAAGCAAGCTGAAGCTGAGAGGGAGAGGCGCGCAAAAATTATTCACGCGGAAGGCGAGTTCCAAGCTTCCGCTAAGTTAGCGGAGGCGGCCGCGGTGATTGCGGTTCAGCCGGTGGCTATCCAACTGAGGTATTTGCAGACCCTGACGGAGATCGGCGTCGAGAAGAATACCACGGTGGTCTTTCCGGTACCCATTGATTTGATCAATATTTTTACAAAGAATTTGGCGACTAAGGAGTAATCAATCATGAGCCAGGGCGATCAAGAGTTTGATATACGGAGCATCCTCAAAAGCGAGGGTCCCAGGAAGGGCGCGGAGAATGAAGAACCGCACTCGCGGCATGTGGTGGTCATGGATATGGGCCGGATCATATTCACTTCTATGTGTGTGCTGTTGATTGGGGCCGCGATCTTCGTCGCGGGCTACGTTGCCGGCCGAAATCAGGCGGTCCCGCCCGCGGCTGATACTTCCGCGATCGAGTCGTCCGCCGATGGCTTGGTCGCCGCCGTTCCAGCCGATGAGGAAAATCCTCCTTCCGAGGCGGCCCCGGAGGGCCAGGAAGAAGCGAACCCCGCTCCCGCTGATGGCGCCACTGAGCAAGAGTTAGACAATCCCCCGCTTGAACCGTCACAAGCCGAGCAAACCTCGGAAGGAGCGTCATCCTTTTCTGAATAGAACCTCTTCTGAATCGAACCTCGACGATGCCGTCGGGAGCGACTAATGGGCATGAGGACGAAACCAAGTCCCCGGTTGCGCCATTTTGTCGGTAACCGCACGGCTAGCCAGATAGTGCAGGGTGGAGTCGTAACTGGTGCCAGGCAAAAGCATATCGATGTTCCTGCTCGATGGCAGTCCAGACGGTCGTGTCGCGCTGCCGAATGATCTGGACCGCGAATATTCAAACGCGGGTCGAGAATGGGCCTGGCAATGGGTTTTTCCGGCTACCCAACACTATACCGATAGAGTTACCGGCGAGAAGCGCCGCCACCATCTCCACGAGTCAGTCTTGCAACGAGCCGTCCGCGAGGCGGTCGTAAAGGCCAGTATACCCAAGCCGGCCAGTTGTCATACGTTTCGCCATTCCTTCGCAACTCACCTGCTCGAAGATGGTTATGACATTCGGACCGTCCAGGAGCTACTGGGACACAGGGATGTCAGTACGACGATGGTTTACACCCACGTATTGAATCGAGGTGGACGGGGAGTACGTAGCCCTGCTGACAGCTTGGGTTGGGTAACGGAAGCGCAACCCCGATGATTCCGACTATACGGAAGCAACTTTCAGCCTTTGTCGGCAAGCGTCATCACGGCAGGCTTTACAAATCATGGTCCCCGTTATAAAAGCGGTCGAAGTAACAGCGCCGCGAACCTTAATATACAGAAGTAATGTTGTACTATACGGAACTATACTTCGAACGGTCATAAACTGATAATTGCGAACGTCTGAAATTTCAGCGTCAGCAGGGACGCCAATTCTGTTTTGTATTTAACATGTGCGTACGTTACACAGTCACTAATGGCCGCCTTGAAACTGGAAAACTCCGGGTAGTACTTGGAATACAGACATTTCTTCTTC
>JACOSC010000199.1 GCA_016179055.1 Acidobacteriota bacterium | reverse complement strand
GTTCAATCTTGGGAGGAGCTGCGGAACCGTATCCTGCAAGGCATTGCTGAAATCAACCAGGCTCCAGTGGTGCATCGTTGGAAAAAGTTCGAAGCCCTCTCAGCATAATGGATATGTTTCAATGAAACGATATACTAGTCGAGTACATCATACGGAAATCACACCCTTCGCCTCACGATATCAGGTAAGATATTCATGAGTATGGAACGTTACCTTTCGCCGGCGTTTGGACATTTGATGTGAAGTAGGGTGCCGCTTACCACCCAAAGCTCCGCAAGAGCGAGCCATAAAGGAACCGGTAAGCCAAAGTCATTAGCAGGTTGTTGATAAAAAATGCACCTTTGCTTTTTCCGCAGCGTATAGAGGGCATACGATGTATACTTAAATGTGCCTATGGTCATGCGATACTATGTATTCCGTAACTGTTCAGAGAGTCTGCACTGATACGGAGCCGGCGGAGACCGGGTCTATATGCCTGACGGTGCTTACCCGGTCGCTACCGCTCCCGGGTCTGTATCGTCGGCGTGCCCTAAGGCATGGGTGGATAAACAGTGACTGTATTCCAAAGGTTGGTGTCTTAATTAGGCGTAGAACCCTTCATTTAGGCGACGGCGATGAGTGAAACGAAAAAAGGCATAGAAGCTGGTAAGGCCTCGGATATTGAGCATACTGTAGAAGCCGGCGCGCTCCGCCAGACAGAGCCTAGCGTGCAATCGGCGGGCAGCGAACCACGCCTTGAGTCCAAGGCAACAAGCGGCGTAGAAGCGGAATCAGTCATGAGAATGAGTACGCCCCAGGAGACAAGCAATCCCAGCCCGCCTACATTGAGCCCCATCGACTCCCCCATAGATCCTGCCACCCGTTTACTTCTTGAAATTAGAGGATGGGTGCCGGACCTGTTCTTTGCCGCGCTGATTGCTCTATTTATTGTGTTTTTTGTCGTTCGTCCGGTGCGGGTCGAAGGTGTAAGTATGCAGCCACGACTGGTTGACCAAGAACGCATTTTCGTAAATAGCTTCATCTATCACTTGACGGAAATTCATCGCGGCGATATTGTGGTCTTTTTCTATCCGAGAGACACAAGCAAGTCTTTTATTAAACGGGTCATCGGACTGCCCGGCGATTTCCTTGAAATCAAATCGGGCACTGTCTTTGTCAACGGCAAGAAGCTGGCGGAGCCTTATCTTGATGCGAAGTGTATGGATTTTGAATCGATGCCGCCGGTAAAAATTCGCGAAGGCGCCTACTTTGTGATGGGAGACCATCGCAATCAGAGCAACGATAGCCGGCATTGGGGCATGGTTGCCCGTGAATACATTTATGGTAAGGCCATGTTTAGGTACTGGCCTATGTCCCGCTTCGGAACCCTCGATTAAAAGTCACTATACCGGCCAACGCGACGCCGCTTCAGATCGATGCTTGTTCTCGCAGCTCCGCAGGAGCGTCATATAATTGCCAGGGGCAGAGTCCCGCTACTGCGGGATCGCCCTTGGTACGTAAGACTATATAAGTTATAAGCCCTGAAAGGGCGCAATACCCTTCGGCGAAACTACAGATCGCAATCCCATACATAACGCTCATCCAACTCGACCCCGTTTTTCCGGCACATGACGCACAGTTCATCCTGAATCGCGCAGCGGTAGTTTAGGAATTGATTTCCATTAGTACGCCCTTTCAGGGCTGGCGTGCCGGGGACGCTTTCTTTCCAGGGGCTGCGCTCCGCTTAGCCCCTGGCTATCATAGCTCGCTCCTACGGAGCTTGGCGTGCTGCTTACAACCCGAAGCTCCGCTGGGTGGAAGCGGCTTCCAGCCGCTTCCTGGAGATTGGACATTTTATTTGGTCCCGCAGGGTGGGAGAGCCAGTTGTCTCCGAAGCCGGAAGAGCCCCGCTTTGCGGGGCGAAAGCATAAAGCCTGGGGTGAAGCGCAGCGGAACCCCAGGGTGTGAGAACGTGAAATGACCCCCAGTCCCGACAAGGTCGGGGCGACAGCGCCATACCGGAAGAACGCCAACATGCTGTCGCCCGTTTCAGCACAATCTCATCTTGTCAGACACTAATGGCTGTCGCACGTCTTTTAGCGATTCGGTCCTTCCACTTTCTCCTCAGGTTCAAACTCTTTCTTCGCGCGCGCCGCTTCGGCTTTGCGGCGACGTTCTTGCGCTTGACGAATGGTTTTCTTTAGTTGATCGTCCATCTCGGAAACTACTTTGTCCGCCTCTTTAAAACGCATGCGTACATCTTCCGTAGCGGCAATATGCGATTCGACGTCGCGCACCACCCGCGGCGTTATGAGAATGATAAGCTCACTGCGGCCCGAATCACGCGTGGTTGTGCCAAACAGCGCGCCGATCAAGGGAATGTCGCCGAGCAACGGTACGCGCGACTTTGTCACGCTTTTGCTTTCCGTAATGATGCCGCCAATGACCACGGTTTCTCCGTCGCGAACCGTCAACGTAGTGTTGATGTTCGTCGTGGCGAATTTTGGTCCTAATCCCGAAGACCCGGCGTTGCTGCTGACCTCTTGCGCGATCTCCAGTGTCACAATGCCTGAGGCATTGATACGCGGCACGACTTCCAAGGTAGTTCCCACTTGCCGATACTGAGTAAAATTAGCAGCCCCGGTGGAAGCGCCCGCGGTGGTGTAGGTTCCCGTGCTCACCGGCTCCTCGGTGCCTACATGCAAGCGAGACTGTTGACCATCGAGGGCAAGGATAGTGGGGGATTGCAGAATCTTGGTTTGTCCGCGGGTGCGTGAAGCCTGCAGAGCCCCTAAAATAATACTTTCACTGCCGACAAACGCAAAGCTCCGAATCAGACCCTTGTCTCCTCCCGGGAAGAAAACGTTGGTTCTAGGGCTGCCGCCGTCAAAAAATTTCGCCGTGTTTGGATCCGGATCTCGATGAGGTTGGCCGTTAGGATTCACCGGGGTTGGAGGATCCATCCTTTGTCTGTAAGTTCCCGGCGAGCCCTGCACTTCCTCATAGGTAATACCGCCCCTTCTCCCTAATTCCGTGTTGATTCCAAAAACGAAACTGTCGGTGAGTGAAACTTGAATGACTTTGACATCAATCAGGACTTGCCGAGGCAGCACATCGAGCTGCCGAATGGTTTCCAAAAGGTACTCATAGTCCGCATCGGAAGATTGTATAATCAACGAATTGTTAAGATCGTCGACGATGATTCGTATGCTGCCGTCGCGCCCACCCAGCTCCGTACGAACGGCGCCGGGCGCCACAGTCCCCCTAGTCCGCGTGCCCCCAATGGCTCCGCCTGAGCCGAAGGCTCCCATCCCGGTTCCTGACGAAGAGCCGTAACCTCCGCCATAACCTCCCTGTGAGAAGCCACCGGCTCCCCCATAAGCGCTTTGACTACTACCCCCATAACCACCGTAACCTCCTGAGCCGGCGTAGCCGCTCCCTTGATAGCTGGCACCGGCCGCGCCGCCAAAAGGACTACGACCGGCTGTCCCGGCAGCGCCATAGCCGGCCGGCTGTCCGTAAGCCCCGGGTGCGCCCGGACGAGATCCACCGGGCCCGGCAGGACCGGTAGGACCTTCGGCAAAGATTTGCGAAAGGATGGCATAGATGTTTCCGGCAATAGAGTTTTGCACGTGATAAATGTGAGTCTTCGAAGCGCGGCCTTGCGGCGAGTCCAGGCGATCAACCCACCGGTGTACTTCTTCGAGCGCGCGCGTCGAATTGCAGATAACCATCAACGCATTTAGCCGTTCCAACGGGACAAAGTTCACGCCGATTGGGCTATCGAGTCGACCTTGTGTGAATATCTTTTTTAAGTCTTCGGTTATATCGAGGACGCCGCTGTACCGCATTTTAATTAGATCGATGTTGCCGTCCTCGAACATTCGCCCATCGAGGGCATGTATAACTTCCACCAGCCGATCAACATTATTTTTAAAGTCGGTAACAATGAGCAGATTGCCGCGCGCATAATTGATGGCCGTTCCGGCCGGTGAAAGCATCTGCAAGGTGTTCGTAATCTGCGCCACGTCATCGGAGCTCATGAACTCAATCGGGATGACATAGGTCGCAAATTCACTGCGCTTGTCCATCAAGTCCATGTCTTCTTTAGGCGCGACGCCGGCGGCGCTAATCGGCCCCACGGCGGCGCCGCGTTCCGCAGCTTTAACCGGCATCTCCGATGAGCGAGTTCCATTTCTTGCTTCGGGAGGATAGCGCGGCACCACCTTCGTATTCGATTTCTTCTTAATTTCCGTGATGGGCTCTATATAGTACAGATTGGCAATTCGAGTATCTCGCACAATCCCTACGTTGTTTTGTTGGAGGACCGTTTCGAATACCGCAAACAAATCATCCTTATTGATCTTGGCATTGATGTTAACGCTGCCGCCGCCCACACCGGCGCTCTGGTGCAATATGTACTCAATATTTAACAGAGAAGCCATACTGTTGATGAAATCCTGCAAAGGCATATCATTAAATTGCAGAGCAATTTTCTGGCTTTCTCCGCCATTGCCGAAGGTCGATGGGGATGATCGCCGAGCGCTCGTTGACGTAGGAGGAGGCGGCGGTTGAACAGTGGATGCCGGTTTTACCGGCTCAGCCGTCGGCAAAGCCGGTTTATCGGTAGCGCCGGTCTGCGCGCCGGCGGATAGCGGGAGGGCAGGCGCCAAACTGAGAGGCGTCGTGGCCGGCGGCGCCGTGCTGAAATTAGGCTCAAAGGAGGGAGGCTGCCGTGGGGCTTTCGCGTCCTTTTCCGCCGCGGCCGGAGGCGGCGACCCCTTCCTATACAAATCTTCGAGGGATACGGCCGGCCGCGTCTCCTGTTGAGCGCTGGTTCCCACCGCGCCCGTATCTGATTTGGCGGCGACAGGACTGACCGGCTTCTTGCGGCCATTAGGCGCCGCATTCTGCCCCGACACCAGCGGACACAAAACTCCGGTCCACAAGCCGGCCAGCAGAAAAATGACGAACCCGAAATGTAACTTTCTCTGAAGCATGAAAACAGTCCTCCTCGCGGAAATGATTCGCGAAATCTCCGAGATCTCGGCCAGGGGGTTGATGATGGGCCTAGCGAATTTCCTTTGAGCCAAAGGGTGTCTCAATCCGCCTACCGGGGGCGCCAGTCTTATAAACAGTTGGCGAACTCGAAGCGGCGGAACCGGAAGGCGGCGCCGAAATACTGGTTACCGCCGGCGGCGGAATGGCGGCTCCAGTTTGAGCCGTACTAGGGTTAACGACCGAAGTCGTCCCCGGCGCATAAGTCGCCGGAGGCACTGATCCTGGCGGCATATTCGGCGGCTGAACTCCGGTCCGAACCGGCGTATAGCCCGGTGTAGCGCCCCGGCCCGGCGGCGCCACACCAATGTTCACTACTTGCGCCGGCGCACTGGGCTGTAGGGAAATGGGACTGGGCGGTCGTAGAGCCTTCTTGTCATGCGAATACAACAAAATGGTTTCGGCACGCTTGTTTTCGCCATAGGTAAAAGTTACGCTGGCGTCGGAAATCTCAGTCACCTTATAGCCGTCTCTATAGTCGGCGCCCTCCTGGAGCGCGCGCACGTTGCCTCGCCGTACGCCGGTGGGTTGCATAACCGCGGGGTGAGATGGAGGGCTGACGATGCCCGGCGCCGGGCGCGCGGCGCGATTGACTGGGATCGGCGCCGGCAACGAAGCCGGCATACCGGTTTCAACGTAGGCGACTCGCTTACTATCAACCTTGACGATCCCCAGCAAAACCGGTTTGGGAGCGAGATCGGGTATTACCTGGACGTTCTCCGGGACCTTGACCAGGGCTCGATCTTCGCTGAAGAGATTCTTGTCGGCCGCAATCCTATAGTTGGCGTCCCAAGACGTCGATGATGCCATGATTGGCCCCGGTAATGGTTTTTCTTTGCCGTTGAAGTTCGGAGATTTTGCGATGGGCTTCTTAGTGCGTTCCACCTCTCGTCGAATTTTGTCGACGTCGCCACGATCGGAGTCCCTCTTCAAGCTTGAGTCCAAATTGTAGGCCAGCCAAGAGGCCAATACGATTAGCGCCAGATTTATGAGAATCAGTTTCTTGATCACAACCGCTCCTTCGATGTGGGTCGTTTTTTTCTGCAACCTCTACATCCCTGTGAAACATTTCGAAAGCGTGCCTAAGTTAGGCTTTGGCGGCGCCCACCGGAGTCTTAACCCGCCCAGAATCCTTATCCTCCTTCTTCTCCGGCGCCACATAACGAATAATGGCGGAAAGCGTAAGAGCCACGCGTAGCGGCTTCACCTTAGTGTCTTTCGCCTTGATGGCATATTGCTGGTACGTAATGTCCAAATTGTCCAAACACAAATATCCTTGATCATAATTCTTTATCTCATAGAGCACCGGGATCAATTGGTCAATTTGACATTGGAAATCCAGTTGGGTGGACACGCGCTGGTAATCTTCTTTCAACCGTTCCTCCTTTCCCGGTCGACGGGTCTGGATTTCCACTCCCTTCACCAAGCCGTCAACGATGACCTGGAGTTGGTTGGCTGCCGCTGTGGGTACGGTTTCATTAAGCAGCTTGGCGGCGGCTTTTTCCATGCGCCGATTCAATTCTTCTTTGCGAGCCTGCAGCGATTCTTTTTCAGATTTAGTGTGCAAGTACTGCTTAAGCGTTTCCGACTTGTTTTTTATATCCCGACTCACCGCCTGTTTGTAATCAAGAAATGGCATTATGACAAAGTACACCGCCACAAGGATGGCGGCCAGTAGGCCACCCCCTATCACCATTTTCCGTTCCCGCGGCGCCAGCTTCCATTTCATGTTCATGAGGTCTTAACTCTCCTTCTTAACCTTGGCTTTAATCTGGATATTCTTACGCCCCTGGGCGTCGGGATACTCACTGGTTACCTCCACGTCCTTGAGGTAGGGCGACTCGCTTAACGTCTTGACCAAGGCCGTGGCGGCTCCCGTCGAAGAGAGTCCCAGTTGCAAGTCGATCTTCTGCAGACGAAACGTCGTGATGTACGTATTATCCGGAATTCGCACGGTCAAATCCTTAAGCAGATCCAAATGCAGATCATTACGCGCCACCAACTCTTCTAAGGTACCGACCTTCTTCTCTGCGTTCTCATTTTCCTTCCGCAGCTTTCGTATTTCGGCTATTTCCGGCTCCATCGTCTTGATGGCCGCATCGAGCCGGCTCAAGATTCGCTTGTCCTTTTGATAACGCAGCGCCGTCGGCGCCAATGCCAGGACGATAATGGCCAGGCCAAGGATTACGCTCGGCACATAACTGATTTTACTATAATGGATTCTTTTCTCTTTGGGAAGCAAATTAAGCGTGACCGGCGCTTTCTTCGACAAGACGCCCAGGGCCAGGCCAATTGTGCTCACCAAGTTGTTCGCCATTAGCGGCGAGAGGGCCTTAGGCAAATGCGCCTTGAAATTCTTAATCAGATAGTCGGAGTCCTCCAGGCGAACGCGGAAGTCTGGGAGAATAGCCTCGGCATCCTTCCCGGAAAACCAAATTTTCTCGACCTGCCCGTCTTCCAATCGCATGGAGGAAAGGGCGGCGTCAATCTCGCCCATCATCAATTCCCCGGACGGCACGTCGTCGGTTAGATTAAGATGCTTTGAGTACCATAATTGGCGATGCTTTATTCCAACCAGCTCCAATTTTTTTTCGCCAATGTTGAACAACAAGTTAATCGCGTCGGCTACCATATTCGGCCGCGAAAGCGCCAGATTGGATAGCCCGACCGTGGACAATTGCACTATATTCGGCTGCACGCCCAGCTCATGGATCATGGCCAAGTGCGAATCCAGCACCTCTTTCTTGATCATGACCAAGAGGATTTGCAGGAAGGCGCCCTGCCTGCTCAAGACCGAATAATCATAGTATGGAGCAACTTCCTCGGAGGGCGTTAGATTCTCCACCTGGAATTTGATGACCTGATTTAGGTTCTCTTCCACTTCACGGGGCAGCTCGATCATACGAATCACCGCCTGCTCACGCGGAACGCCGAGCACGATTTGCTCACGCGCCGCGCCGCTGCTGCGGGCAAAACGTTGCACCTCACGCCGCAGGTCGGATTTGTTTACCTGATGATAATTGGGGATAATCTTGAACCCGGATACGAGCCATTGCTTTAGGCCCTTCTTTATTCCAACCATAAGCAATTCGCCGGCGCGAAATTCGATACCCAGGCTGGCTTTAAACGCTACGAACATAAATCTATGGGCTCCTTCTTAAAGAGGAAGTAACTGTTTAAGGGGGTCGGGGATCGGGCGATAATGCTTGGATTTCTTTTCCAAAGACTTCCGCAATCCGTCAAGCATCCGCCCCACTACCCAATCTCTAAATCACGATAACTCCTAACAGTCATCGGTACTACCGGGCCCTTGGCCCCTGATCCCTGACTCCCGATCCCCGTGAACAGTTACCAAGGGGGATTGCCGTAATCACGGTCTATCGCTTTAGTATACCGCGTTCTCGTTCCAATAGACTACCCGATGTCGCATGCGCTCCTGGGCGGCATTGAGTGAGACCGTGGCTCGTATGACGCGTTTAATTTCCATATCATTTATGTAACCAATCGCCTTGATGGAATACACTTGTGAAGGATTCACGGAAAGCTTGCCCTGAGCTTCCATCGGCGCTTGTATATCGGCCGTGTTGCGAAATGGCCGCGCTTTCCGGCGCTCGTAAATCTCGGCGGCCTTACGCGGTATTATTCCCGGTACCGAAAGAAGCACAGGGATCGCCGCCGAGTTAACGTTTATCTGGCTTCCGAAGGTCTGCTGCACGGTTACGTATTTGATCAGGCCGCCCACCTCGGTAACCTGCCCATTCGGTTGCACCAGGCGTTTGCCGTAAAAGATTTCCGGTGTGATACCCTTCACCAGCAATAATTCCTCGATGCACTCGAACGTGCGCTTCTTGGTATGGTACGCCGGATTCAAACCCATGTAATAATTATCACTCGCCCCGTGCATGCGCTTAATCCGCTGATTAAGATCAATAAAATCATAAATGGAATCCACGATCCCATCGCCCTCGCGTGGATCAATGCCGATATTGCCCAGGAGCTTGCGCAGCATGGCATCATTGCCGGTGTTATTCACGTTGATCTTGCCGCCTTCGTCTTCAATCTCGCAAACCGCTTTGCCGGTCGGCAGGTCCAGGGTAATGACTCCCAATTCAATATCGGTAGGGTCTGGGTCGGCTTGCGCGCCCCCTTGGGCAAAGGGAATTGGGCTGGCAAAGCGTCCCTGCCGAGCCCTCAGCAATTTGTATATGCTCTCGGCGATTCCGGCACGCGCGTTGTAATAGGCCTGCGCCAGAAGCTTCGTATTACGCGTCGCCATCGCCTCCGTGCGCACTTCATTCGCCAAGGAGTACACTATAATCGTCAGTGCGGCGAGGACCCAAAGCATCAGAATCAAAATGACGCCTTGTTGTGAATCGCGTTCTTGTCTGATCGCCATAATCGCTGACCACTACCTTGTTCAACTCCGCCATCAACTCCGAAGAGTAATGCGGAAGCCGTCATAGAATACTTCCACAACGGACCCGGCTTAAAGGATTACCGCCCGCCTTGACCACGTACGCCACCTGTGCCAAGTCTGCTGGGTGAAAATCGTTGAGAATTGGGCCCGCCGGGATTGCCGGGTCCCAATGGCCGCCGACCTATGAAAAAGTTTATCGGCTTGGTGATGATGGGCACCATGATCCGCAGGTCAGTGGGCGCCGTGGCTAGATGGCTAGGACCATTCAGACGCGGCAGCTTGACGGACAATTCAATCGCCTGCGGTAGCTCATTGCGAGCCTCGCTATCCCACATATCCACCCAGTTGCGTATAATGTTTCCCGAGGCCGGCGGATCTTCGATTTTCTCCAGATAACGCAATTGGATGTCATCAACGTCCTCGGCCAGAGCAATTGGATTCGGCGGCACGAATTTCTGTTGCCAAGTATCGGGGCCGACAAAGGGGCGCTCGGTTTCAACCAAGCACTGTCGGCCTCCCTGATTGTCCATGTAATAGGAAACCAGCGTTAAACCTGGATTCTCTTGGAATCTTAAGGCCGAGAGGGTGACAAATTCCACTCTTCGGTTGTCTCCCTTAAAGAAGGGAATCGGCTGCCCGCGCAATCCCCCGGGCAGTTCCACAGGAGTAGTCACTTGGCTGAGGCAGCCCAGTTGTTTGCGAATCAAATCAGATCCGATGCGCGTGCGCACCGAGGCACTCACGCGATTGGATCCTTGATTCCAGGCGCGTATGGCCATGTTTAAGGAGGTAAAAAGTACGAGCGCCACCAAGGCCACAATCGTCAATGAGACCATCAACTCAATGAGTGTAAATCCGTCACATTTACGCATACTCGTTACCTGCGGGGGGGCGGACGCACCGGCGCGCCGGGCGCCCTCTCGTTGGGAGCCAACTTTATCGTAAAAAGCTTCAGTGAACTTTCCGAGAACCGGTTCCGCCAATAAACGGTCAAATCGATGCTGATCTTCTTGAGCGGCGGCTCCTGGGGCGTGAAACTCGCCGGCATTCCGGGGGGAACCACCAGCGGCTCGACAATTTCATCCATGACGGCGCGCCAACGATAATTCTCATCGTAGGACTCCGCCAACTCGCCGGGGTGATCCACTTCATCGCGCAGCAGCAGATCATTCATGACGGCGTCAGCCACTTGAGCCGCCGTAACATGGTTGCCGATGCTGCGAATCTGTTTGAATGAGCCGGAAATCAGTTGCATAGCCGCGCCCACGGCAATGCCCAGGACCGCCAACGCGACGACGACCTCCATCAAGGTAAAACCGTTGGCTTTGCGATTCCGTCGCATGATTACTCTACCTACCGGCGCCATGTAAGATTTAATGTAACTGTTCACGGGGTTCACTGAGACCACACAAGAGACCCCCAGCGGAAGCTGGGGGAGACTCAGACCCAGCCTACTCCGGCGACACCCCACTCCCCCTCTCCCCGCCGGGCGGGGAGAGGGGGTCAGGGGGTGAGGGGCTTATCTAGGCTGGATCTTGAAGCTCCCCCGGCTTCCGCCGGGGGTATCCACCCCCGTGAACGGATACGATTTAATGGCGCCTCATAAAACCCGCCGCGGCGGGAGAGATGATGCTGCCGCCGGCTATGAATTCCGCAAAACGGGCTTACGTCAATCCCCCGGCCCTGTCGGCACGACCTTAGCTGCCCCCGTTAAGATATCCGTGATAATTTTTGTCTTAGCGCCTTTGCGATTCTCCAGCACGATCTCGGCGCTGTTCGATCCGCCGTTGGGAAAGAAAACCACTTCGCCGACCATATCCCGATTATGCACATCCAAGCCGTCAATGCGCACACGCCGGAACTTGACGTCAGTATTGAGCGCCACCGGCTTACGAAACTGTTCGAGTTCGTCGGTGAGGAACAAGCGGTTGTCGGCGACCTGGAACACCACCTTAAACAGGCTCTGCCGGGATACCGCCTGTTCACGGGCATAGCGCAGAGTAGCTACTACGTCGTGCGCCGACCCTTTCAAGTGCAGTCCGGCTAGTCCATGGCGAGAGAGTCCCACCGCCACCACCATCGCCCCGCTCATAATCGCAATGACTACGATGATTTCAATAAGGCTAAAGCCACACCGGGAACGCCACCGGTGCGGCTTATTCCCAACTACGTACATCATCACCGCCCTCGCCCGGATCCTCCACTTGGTTGGGCCCGGTAGAAAACAGATCGTAATCATGACGACCACCGTGCTGGCAGGGAAAGCGGTACTGAATGCGCTTTTGCCAAGGGTCCAGCAAATCGCCCTTATCCAGGTAGGGACCGTTCCAATTCTCGGCTCCCGTATTGTTCTGCGTCAAGGCTGTGAATTCTTCCTCGTTGGCGGGATATCGACCCACATCCAGCGAGGCGCGCTCCAACTGGGTCTTGATCTTTTCAATTTGCATCTTGGCAATTTTAATTTTGGCGTTCTTGCCTTGCTTTAACATTCTTGGCGCCACCAACCCCATCAGTAAGGCAAGGATCGTTACCACGACAATGAGTTCGACCAGAGTAAAACCCCGGTCGCGCGCCTGCCTTTCCCTTCTCCGTTTCATACTAGGGTTCTCCCTTGAAAATACCTGAGAGCGCCAGCTTCCAGCCGGCCTCATCCGAGCCCGAGCACGGGTCTGCCGGCAAGATGCCGGCGCTCCCAGGGAGTCGTTTTGATTTTCATTGTTCGTAGCGCCCCACCCAGGGGCATGAACAACTCCTTTAAAAATAATCGTCGATGCTTACAGCGAGACATCCAACATACTAAAGATAGCCGAGAGCATCGACACCACGACCAGGCCAATCACTGCCCCCAAAACAATAATCATGAGGGGCTCAAATAGCGAAATTAGATTCTTTATAAAAGCCCGCGCCTCGCCGTCGTACACCTCGGCGATCTGCAGTAGCATGACATCCAGCTTGCCGGACTCTTCACCGATCTCAAGCAAATGCGTGGCTAACGGTGGGAAAATTCCGCTCTCTTTAATCGGCGCCGCCAATCCTTCACCCTTCTTGATGCCGGACTTAATCTTGTCCATCGTGGAGACGATGGCTTTGTTCCCCACCACGTCTTTTACAATAGTCATGGCCTGCAACAGCGGTACGGCGCTGTGCAACAGCGTGCCCAGCGTCCGAGCAAACCGCGAGACTTCCATCTTCTGGATCAAGGGGCCAATCAGCGGCAAGCGTAATTTACGCCGGTCCCACTTAAGCCGACCTTCCTCCGTTCCCAGATAGCGATAGGCGGCCACGCCGATAAGTATCAGCGTTCCGGCGAAAGCCCACCAGTAGCCGGTAAAAATGTTGCTGATGTCCATCAGTAATTGCAGCGCAAAGGGAACCGGCATCCCCGAGTCCGAAAAAGTGCTGGCAAATTTCGGCACCACAAATACCATCAGAATCGTGATCGAGACGCCGCCGGCCAGGGTTAATAGCGCGGGATAAATCAAGGCGTTTATAAAATAGCTCTTGAGCTCTTCGCTCCGTTCGAGGAAATCCATGATGCGGGCCAATATGGGATCCAGCACGCCGCCGGCTTCTCCGGCCTTCACCATGCTCGTATATAATTTGGGGAACACTTTGGGATATTCCGCCATGGCTTCGGAAAGCGACTTGCCGCCTTTGATCTGTTTAAGTATCCCTTGAATGATCTCCTTGAAAGCGTCCTTCTCGGCCAGATTGGCTAGCGCCACCAAGCTGCGGTCGAGCGGCAGTCCGGCCTTGACCAAAGTGTAGAGCTCCCGAGTAAATATCAAAAGATCACGATTACTAATGTTCCTGCGCTGGAAAAGGAGGGGCTTGACCTTGTTGCCATTTCGTCCGCTCTTTTTTTCATCGGTGATGATCTTTATGGGGACGTACCCCATGTCCTGCAGTTTGTTGGCGACCGCGCGATCATCGCCGGCCTCGAGCATGCCCTCAACGATCTTTCCATCCAAGGTGGCCGCTTTGTAGCTAAAAGTCGCCATAATAAAAACCGTTTCTCCCTTGAAGATAAACGGCGAAACAGAGCCATGAGCGTCAGCGAGTGGTCTGTTGCCGATTTTCATCCTTGGTGGTGCGCCCAAAGGGCGCATGCGCCGGCATCACTGCCGGCGAGTCCCGTCGCGAACCGCGTACACCCTTGCCCCGACGGTAGTCGGGGCGCTCCCAGGTGTTGACGGCTGCCTTATAACTCTTCCTGGGACACGCGCAGAATTTCCGAAATAGTCGTGATCCCGTCTTTCACCTTCAGCCAGCCGTCGTCACGCAAGGTACGCATACCCGCCCGTACGGCCTCTTTCTTGATCGTAGTGGCATCCGCTTTCGAAAGCGTCAACCGGCGAATCCCTTCGTTCATCGGCATCAACTCGAAGATTCCAAGTCGCCCGATGTACCCGGTTTGCGAGCATTTCTCGCAGCCGGCGCCTTCGTAGAACTTCACATCCCCGTTATAGGGGAAGCCGATCTGCCGCAAGAACTCCGGCACGGGCTGAACGGCTACTTTGCAATGGGGACAAATCACGCGGACCAGCCGCTGCGCCATTACGCCAAGCAAAGAAGAGGCAATCAAATAGTCATTAGCCCCCATATCGGTCAAGCGCGTAATGGCGCCCGGCGCATCATTGGTGTGGAGCGTGCTGAAAACCAGGTGGCCGGTGAGCGCCGAGCGAATGGCAATCTCCGCCGTTTCCAAATCGCGTATCTCTCCGATCATGATGACGTCCGGGTCCTGCCGCACGATATGCCGCAAGCCGGCGGCAAACGTGAGGCCGATCTGCGGATTGACATGAATCTGATTGACGCCGTCCATCTGATACTCCACCGGGTCTTCAATGGTTATGATTTTCTTATCCGGAAGATTGATCTTGCCCAAGGCGCTATAGAGTGTCGTCGTCTTGCCGCTGCCGGTCGGCCCGGTAACTAAAAGAATCCCGTGCGGACGCGCAATTAAATTCTCAAATTGTTGGCGAGAGTCGGCGGGAAATCCCAAATTGGCGATGTCGTAGGTGTTGCTGCTGCTCTTGTCAAGAATACGCATCACCACGCTTTCTCCGTGCATAGTAGGCAACGTCGATATACGCAGGTCGATTTCTTTGCCCAGCACTTTTAGAGGAATGCGCCCATCTTGCGGCACACGGCGTTCGGCGATATTAAGCTTGGCCATGATCTTAACCCGGGAGATGATGGCCGCCGTCAATTTCTTCGGGGGCGATTCCACATCGTGCAAAATACCATCAATGCGGTAGCGAACCTTAAGCTCTTTCTCGAAGGGCTCAATGTGAATATCGCTGGCCCGACTTTCAATAGCCCGGGAGATGAGCATGTTTACCAAGCGAATTACCGGCGCTTCGGAAGCCAAATCTTTCAAGCGCTCAATGTCTTCCGTCTCCGATAACAAGCTGTCGATGTTCTCATCGCCAATGCCCTCAATAATACGGCCCAACGTGGTGCTGGCCGAGCCATAAAATTTTTCGATCACATCGGCCACTTCGTTCTCCATGCCGAGGTAAACCTTAACGTCATATCCGGCAAACAACTTGATGGAATCAATGGTGGAGAAATCCAGCGGATCGGCCATGGCGATCGACAACAGATTATTATCAAGATTGATGGGAACAAACTTGCACTGCTTCATGAAGCGCAACGGGAAGACGTTCTCGACGATCGGCATCTTGGGATAATCCGCCATCGACAGAAAAGGAACGTTCAGTTGGTCGCTGAGCGCCGCCAGCAAATCCTTTTCGGAAATGTAGCCCAAGTCCACCAGCACGCGCCCCAGCTTCTGGTTGGTTTCCCTTTGCAGGCTGAGGCCCGTCTTCAGCTCATCCTCTTCCAGCAACCCGCGCTCAATCAGCACTTGGCCAAAAGCCTTCTTTTTCAAATCGGCAACTTTAATACTCATCTATGACTACCTGCTGTTTAAACTTTTCATAACCGTTGGTCTTGTAAACATCCAGATCGCGTTTGAAGACCTTCAAGACGATAGTTTTATGCCGTTTAGCATCATCCAATTCATTGCTGTCTTCAAAATGAGCCACGATGACCACCGCGTCGGAAGGGGTAAGTTGCTTAAACGATCCCGGGTTATCTTTGAGCGCCTGGATCAGCATCTCACGGATTTCATGGATCCGCCTGCGTTTTTCCTCGGCGGTCTGTCGCTTGCCGACCGGACGCTCTCCGAAGGGCGTCGTGATGACTACCCTGTTAATATTAACTAAGAACGTCAATACAATGCCATAGCCTTTTAAATAAACACCCTTGGTCCGATCCACGACGGCCAACATGGCATTGGGGATATGCGACAGCTTCACGTCCAGAATTTTCTCAAAGAGCAGTATGTCCTTTTTCATGACGCTCACGTCGGTTCCCCGCGGCAGGACCACCTCCTTGGTTTGGCTCCATAGGGTAGAATCAAAGAGGCTAATCCATCCCAGACCAACCGAAAGCAATAGCCAACGGACGGTTGACCCGCGTCGCCAATCACTGGCCGGGGACCACACGGCACTGCCGCTTTTCCGCAATTCCAACCTTGCCTCCTAGTTCTTATCTAGGTTTAACTTCTGATTTGAAGAGGGCTCGCCGTCTTCAAGAACCAGTTTCCGTATCTGCCCGACTTCGCGCTTCAGCGCCACGAAGCGTTGATTATCTTGCAGGCCCTGTTCGCGGTCGCGTGCCTCCGTGAGGTCCAACAATTTTTTATGAACGCTAAGCTGGCCTTCCATGATACGGGATTCGACCCATTGCATAAGCTCCTCGTCACTCAGCTTGCGGCTGTTCGAGTCATTCACCAACTCTACTCCACCAGCCGTAGGCGGTTTCAGCGTCTTCAGTGGATTAGCCGGGGCTGGGGAAAAACGAGTGTGAACGATTACCTTCCTGTCCTCCCAGGTGATCTCGGTACTGAGTAAGGCCAAGAAGCCCACCAGGACCATCAACGCCACGGCGCCGCGATAGGCCAAGCGCGCCGCCGGCAGCGCCCAACCGTCAAAAAATAGTTTGAATCGCACGGCCATGCCCACCGCGGGAGCGGGGGCAACGAAAACCAACGCGTCAGGCGGCGAATCCACCTCCCATTGCGACAGCGCCTGGCGAGCGCCGGTAAGCGTCGCTATTTCTTGCCGGCAGGCCGTACACGCCTCGATATGGACTTGCAATTGTTGATTCTCTTCGCTGGAGATTTCGTCTGCGTAAAGGGCACTTACCAATAATTCTTTGATCTGCCGGCATTCCATACATTTACTCCTTCCGACAAAGCATTCTCGCACATCACGTCGTTATGAGCGCAAATCCCCGGGCTCGGGCGCCCGCACGACTCGCCGCCGGCGTAATTCCTTCTCGAGCGCTTGCAGCCCAAAGTACATACGAGATTTTATGGTGCTGATCGGGCAGTCGAGGACTTCGGCGATCTCATGGAATTTTAACCCTTGATACTCTTTCATGACGATAACGTCCCTTTGGTTGGAGGGAAGAGTTTCTAAGGCGGTCCTAACCGCCAGCGCCACTTCTTCGCGACTCAATTGCTCTTCCGGGCCCGGTTTACGATCGGGCGGATCAAACCGGCCGATAGCGGTGGCCGTGTTCTCTGGAGAAGCATCCAGAGGAACAGTGGTCTTACCCTTAAGTTCCCTGCGCCGTAAGCGGCACTGGTTAAGCGCGATCTTATAAATCCATGCGGAAAAGCGACTCTTTTCCCTAAGCTCGCGAACTTTACGAAAAACGGTGGTAAACACTTCCTGCGAAATATCACGCGCTTCTTCGCGTTCGCCCACGAAGCGATAGATAAAGTTGTAAATGGGCCTCTGCCAATTCCGCACCAGTTGGCTGAAGGCCTCCGTCTCGCCGGCCAGAAATCTGTGAACCAGAGCCTCATCTTCCGTCATTGACTCCCGCGCATTCTTTTCGCTCTTCATTACTGATTCACCATGCCCTTAGAAAGTCTAAATTTTCTAGCGGCTAATGTCTACAAACGCTGCCTCGATTATTTTTGCAATCCACTCAGTTTTACGTCGTAGTGGCTCAAACGTTTTCATCTTTGTGTCTTCGTGTCTTTGTGGTTAATTGAATCCTACCATAAATATACAAAACCATTACCAGAAAATCCCCCATGGTTGATTCAAACCGCCGATAAATTTGCGGCATACCCACGGCTTAATTTCAGGTTGCATTAAATGGGGATATCTGTTTATATACAGATAGCGACGGCCGCCGAACTGGCTAGGACCTGGTACCTATGGAGACCGGCGCGGAATATGTACCCCAGAAAAATCATAGTGTGCAGCAAGAATTTAGATGGCGCATCGGCGCACCAAGGGTCAGCCTTCTTCATGGTAGGAGGAATTCATGGAGCCCCGTTCAAAGAATAAGCGCTTCCTATGGGTATGGGCCACAGGCCTACTTTTTATCGGCGCGTTCAGTTCCGGCGCCGCACAAAGAATTGAATCATGGCCACAAACCCCTGCGTTGGAAGTGGGCCAGGTCGTGGATTCGTTAAGCGACAAAGTCAGCTTTGTCAATTCGCCGGCCTGGCTTAACTTCATCGGCCAATTCGGCCAAAGCTGGACGGTCTCATTGGATCGACGCAGTGGAGTTCCCGCCCTGGTCCATGGAGCCGGCATACCGTGGGTCAGCCGTGACGACCTGCCGTCCCTCGATTCCTTGGACCATACCGCCCGGCAGTTCTTGTCAGACCATAATGATCTCTTCAAGGTGGAACCGGGGTCCCTGATTTTGAATCGAGAGGTCAGCTCAAACCTGGGAGAGCGCCAAGAGCTATGGAATCTGATTTACCAGTATTACCACGAAGCGGTCCCTGTGCTTGGCGCTAAAGTGGTTTTTCGCATCAATCATGGCCGTTTAATTCAATTTGGCGCGGAGAAGGTTAGCCCCATAAGCCTTTCAACAGTTCCTGCGCTTGGCCGGGACATCGCTTATCTGTCCGTCTTGCGTATGATGGGAATACTACCGACCGATCCAATGACGCTTTTCGATGCCGGCACTTTGTACATACTGCCCATCGCCGCAGAAGCGGAACTGCGCGATCCCACGTCGCCGCCCACCGCTTACAACGGTCCCCCGGGGAATGGATATCATCATAGGCTTATTTATCAATTCATCTTACAGGTTCCCAACGATGATGGAACCTATGTCGTTCGCCTGGATGCCCATTCCGGAGAGATTGTAGATTTTTTCGATGACACCAAATATGGTCAGGTCAACGGCGGCGTTTATCTTCTCTCCATAAGCGACGGCAAGGAGGTCGTTCTTCCCTTCCCCTATGCCTCCATTACCAATGGCCGTATCAAGTTCAGCGACCGCGGGGGATATTATAATTATGAAGGCGGCCCAGCCACAACCGCCTTATCCGGTCAGTACGTCACCCTTTTCGACTACTGTGGCGCCCCGAATTTGTCCGTGAGCGCCCCGCCGGGCGATCTGCCGTTCGGCACGAATTTGGGAACCGACTGCGATGTTAACGAAACGAGCCATACCACCAAGGCCGCCCGCAACGTCTTTTACCACATAAACGTCACGCGACAACTGGCGGCCGTGTATTTATTGGGGCAACCTCGCGCCCGTAGTTGGTTGGACGCTACCGTGCGCGCCAACGTTAACGGCAGCACCATGATCTGTAACGCCAATTTTAACGGCAGGGTCAATTTTTTTCTATCAGGCCTGTTTTGTAACAATAGCGGTGAAATTGCCGACGTCATACAGCATGAGTGGGGTCACGGGCTTGATTATTATTCTAAGCCGACCGCCGACGTCGGCGATAGCGCCAAAGGGGAAGCCGTCGCCGATATCAACGCGCTGCTCAGCGCACA
This sequence comes from Acidobacteriota bacterium, assembly GCA_016179055.1. GTDB lineage: Bacteria > Acidobacteriota > UBA6911 > JACOSC01 > JACOSC01 > JACOSC01. The sequence goes on along the minus strand of JACOSC010000199.1, from coordinate 1,411 downwards.
CGATGCCTGTGCCGCTCCCGATTTCTTTTGGCTACGGATGGGCGAGACCAGAAGCTGCCCAACCGCGCTACGCGATTTGGACTTTGGCATGACCCAGGAAAACATTGAGCAATTTTGCCGTCGTGACCTTCGCTGTCGCGGCGCGCTGGGTTACGAGTGCCATTGCGAATCCCACATTCTATCCGGGGCAATTTTCGATTTGGCCAGACGGTTAGTGGCTCGCTATGGGGTTAACGAAGGCTGGCGAGTGCTGGAGCGCCTTTTTTACCTGGCCCTGCCTAACCTGACGCAATATTTGCCGGAAACCACCGGCAGCGCCTATTCGGCCTTTCTGGCCGCGGCCGATGATAACGGCAACCTCGACGACGGTGTGCCCGACGGCGACCTTATTTTCGCCGCCTTTGATCGGGCCGGCATTGCCGGGCCCGCGCTACCCAACTTCCACGCCACCTGCACTAACCGGCCGGCCGCCCCGTTTGCCGAGGTGCAAAAGCGCGACCAGCAGGTCATCATCACTTGGCCGACCGTGCCCGGCGCGCGCAGTTATAACGTAGTCCGCCGCGTGAGCGGAGTTGGGTCGAAAGCTTATTTGCCGTTGGCGAGCCAATTAACGGAAACGTTCTATATCGACTCGGAAGTATCCCGTGATATCGACTATGATTATATCGTAGTGGTCCATGATGGCTCATGCGCCTCGCGGTACGGCTACGAGTCCAGCACCGCCGTCTCCTCCCGAGGAAGCCGCGAGCGGACATCCATACGCCCGCCATTCAGATTTCGCTAGAGGACTTGCCGCGTAGGATTTAAGCGACGGCCGCAGATCCAGTCGCTACTGCTTCCGGTGCTGTAAAGGCGGACATCCTCCTGCATAGTTACAAGTACTGAAGGTGGACCATGCGCTGGCCCTTGCAACTTCAAGGGGCTAGGCGCTGCTCCTGGAGCTTCTTTCTCGCGACTACTCGCGCCCCCAAGAAGGACGACGATTTTGGGAGCTCGATCTCGGCGGTGTGTAACAATGCTGCCGAGGCCGCGGCGCGGCGCTCGCCTCCTCCTTCCCTATTCTTCCCTGAAAATATCTGGTGGCGCCGGCATCCCTGCCGGCGAGTCCCGTCGCGGACCGCGTCTACCCTTGCCCCGACGGTAGTCGGGGCGCTCCCCAGGGTGTCGTTGCTATTTTACTCCGTCGTGGTGCGCCCACAGGGCGCATGAGTGACTCCCCTGTATGAAAAATGCCGATCAGACTTGGTAAAAATGTGCAACTAATTTCACCTATGTGAAAAATATTTCACATTGCGTAGCCGGGGCGCGGGTCCGACTCGGACCGCCGGATTGAGTTAAGTCTTGTCGGCCACGCCGCTTTCTCCGCCTTCCCGGCGGGTCGCCCGCAATTGGTATCCACCGTGTAACTCTG
>JACOSC010000192.1 GCA_016179055.1 Acidobacteriota bacterium | reverse complement strand
GCAGAGCGAACGCCAATTGTTCAGCCAAAAATTGCAGGAGCTAGAAAGGCGATGGTGAGGGCGGCTTTAGGCAAGCGCAAAAACTTTTTCGTCATACCCCCTATTTTAGAGCCTCACACGCTACAACGGGAATTGCTGGTGCAGAGGTGGCGAACATACGACTGAATCCCAGACTGCCGGAAGCAATATGGCTCGGTAGAGAGCGAAGCGCCGAGGCAGGGGGAGCGGCAAAGCGTGCCTGACAGACCGAGCATCGCCCCCCAGTCTGGCAGCGCGTCGCCTTAGCGCGATACAAATCGGTGGCGGCCGATACGAATGCCATTAAGATGTGGTGACCACTCGCCGGGTGTAGGCTGTGTCGCCAGCGCGCAGGCTGGTATTACTTTTGGCCCAGGGCGCGTGGCCGTGAAAAGTCGTCTAACGTTTGTTGACAAAACATCCGAGATTGGGAAAGTTTTCTTGACGCTCAGCAACTAATAAAAACTGAAGATGCCGGCGCGCCCTCGCGCGCCTACGCATCACGCGGGGACAAACGAGGTTGTTAAAGGAAATGATGAACGCATGAAGTTAATCCAGTAGAAGACGCATCACCTCCGTAATTGTTAAGACTTTCGGTTAAATTTTAGGAGCATAGTATGTCTAGCCAATTCCCTTCGCATACAAAAATCCAAATTGACCCTACCCTCCCTGCGCCCTTCCATAGCTCCCTGTCTATAATATTTGGTCGGAAGCAGCCCGCTTGCATTTTACGCAAGCGGGAGTCGGTAATTTTGAACAAGTTCCCATGGGCGGCCAGCGCTGCGCTATTGTTGTTTTCTCTTCTTCTGAGCACCATGTTCCTTTATGCTTCTCAAAAGTGGGCGGAAGAGACGTCGGTGGATGGCGATCCCATAGTGGCCGGCTTACCCTACGATGCCATCCCGGCCATTACCAATCCCGTGTTCGTTTCACGCGCCGAGGCGGAATCGTTTATGACGGGCGGAGAACCGGTGGTCGGCATCTATGACGGGAAGATCGCCAAAGCGTATCCAGCCTGGCTGTTGAACGGCCACGAGATTGTCAATGATACCCTGGCGGTCACACCCATTGCCGCCACCTGGTGACCGCTGGCACACACGGGCGTCGTGTACGTCCGAGAAAGCAAGGGCGAAACTCTCACTTTCGGCGTCAGTGGACGGCTCTGGCGCGATGCGCTGGTTATGTTCGACCGCAGTTCGCGTTCGCTGTGGGCGCAAGTGACCGGCGAGGCCATTATCGGCGCGAAGAAGGGGGAGCGACTGAGCGAGTATCCTTCCCTACAGACCACGTGGCGACATTGGAAGGCACTTCATCCCGACACGCTCGTGCTTTCGAAAAAGGGCTCGTACGGAATTCGAGGCCGGGAGGATCGCTACTCCCAGTATCACTTGAGCAACCAGGTGGGAGTCACCGGGTTTACGCATTGGCGCGACCGGCGCTTGCCGGCCAAAGATCTGGTGTTTGGTGTGAAAGGGACCAGTACACAAACCGCTTATCCAATAACTCGACTGGCTACACAGCGCTTGGTCAACGATGCGGTGGACTCCCTGCCGGTCGTCCTCATTTATTCGAAGGCCGATAAAGCCGCCATCGCTTGGTCGCGACGCAACGGAGATCGGACGCTGACCTTTAACAATCTGCGCGATCAAGCTGAGAGTCTATTAATGAGTGATGAAGAGTCGGGCTCAACCTGGGAGGTGTTTTCGGGGCGAGCCATTGCAGGCCCCCGCAAAGGGACCCGGCTCCAGCCCCTCAGTGCCTTCCAAGCCTATTGGTACGCTTGGAGCAACTATTATCCCCATACACGGGTTTGGGGCGATAGGAAGCAATAGTAATTGTTCTCTCAGAGAGATAAAAAGCGCGCGTGGCGCCAAGGCTAATACTGGAATAGCCAGGTACCACGCACGCTTTCTGGTAAAGGGGGGAGACAAAACATTTACATCATACTCTCAATTTTTACTCTTTCCCATTTTCCATCTTTGTTGACTTCCAGGTAATCGGCCGTAACACTGGAGGACCTGCTGTCCACTTTTCCCTTCACGCGGACTTTCATCCCGATGTACTCGGCGACGGCCGGAGCCGGGATCATAAGATGGTACACGGTGTCTTTAGAATCAAGCACGGCAACCGGCAGACCGGATTTGGCACACATAGTACCACAGGTCTTCACCCCCATGTGTTCGTTGCCTTTGAATCCTCCGCCCAGATAGCATTTGACATCAATTAATGTGCCCTCAATGCTTTTCTCTGTTTTTGCCGGTTTCTCCTTGGTCGCGCTCTGGGCGATCGCCAGCCGCGGGGTCCATAGGGCTACGCCGAGCAGCGCGATCCATAATAGGCTAAGGACTCTTGAAGTATTCTTCATCGTGATCTCCTGTTATACGAAATGAGTTATCGAAGGGGCATACGCCCGGAACGGCGCCGACGATGGGCTGGGTAGCATCCGGATCTCATCGGGAGTATAACCCCCAACCGATCGATCGGCTACCCAGCACCGCCGCGGAGGCTATGCCAATTCTTGAAAAGCGGCGCCCTGACACAGAGTGCCCGTCGCCAAAACCGTGCGCGCTCCGTTAAGTTAGTTGCCAGCCGATAAAAAAACTTCCCAAGTATTTTTGTAACTGTCCACAGGGATCGGGGGGCACCGATGGCGATTAGGAATTATCACGATTTAGAGCTATCCGTAGCCTAGGGGCCGCCGGCGGAATTAGAAACCCAGCTTCAGATAGCCCGACGCTTGAATTATGTGGATAGCGATTCATTTAATCCACGTATGGATAAGGCATCCGTAATGGGGCGGATGCTTAACGGATTGCGGAAGTCTTTGGCAAAGAAATCCAAGCACTATCTCCCGACCTCTGACCCCCGCCCCCCGTGAACAGTTACGTATTTTTTATCCTCCTACCACTAACTAATTGGGTCTAACTTGGTGAGTATGAACAGGGGTGGGAGTGGTTTCCGCTACCGCATCAAAATCAAAGGGAACAACGCTGGCAGTGATCGTATGAGGATGCGCGGTAACGGCTTCCTCGCCTGTAGCGATCGTTGCGGTCATCGTGCCGGAGAATTCGCCGGTCTCGAGATTAAGCGTCGCTTGAAACCCGTGAACATGCGCCGCAAAAAAAGAATCGCTGCCCGCGCTCGTTAGGCCCGTGATCGTTATCGATGGCCCCTTCTGGGCTTTAATTTGTGTGACATTGAAGCCTCTTGCGGCCAGCAATGCCAGCACAGCACTCAGACCCGTGCCAAGGAAATGCCTTCTATTGGTTTCACTATTCATACTTTTTGATCCTCCCGAAGTAGTCAAGGCGAAACAAACTGTTAATGCCTCAAGGTGCGTCTCTCAGAGGCTCCCTGTCGGACCAAACTCTTTGGCGGTTTCGGCCCGCTGTATCTGAATGGCGACCCCAGGGATTGACCGCTTACGCAGTGGGTATGTTCAAAACATTAAGGCGGCGACTTTCGCAGTAAACTTAACCGTCATTTGTTCAGATCACGACCCATACATGGGCCTTTGATACGCCCTACGGCCGCAGAATCTAGTTATCGGTTGCCAGGCGTGAGAAAAAACTTCCCAAATCTCATCGGACTGAAATAAGTATTCAACTTCGGCCACCCCTCACCGAAAATGGTGTGTGCTCAGGAAGTCTTGACTGTGAAAATGGAACTAATGATAATACCGAGTGCGCGCCGGGTGAAAACTTCATCCGGTGTACCGGACTCGGAGAGAAGGCCTATGAGATGGACTTTTTAAATATACGAAGCAAGTTGGCGATTAAATTGGGTCTGATGGTTGTTTTTATCGCGCTGGCCGGAGGCGGGTGGACGGTCTTGGCGCAAATGTCAGTTACTGCGGCCACGCTCAGTGGCCGCGTAGCCACAGCCAAAGGAGCCGCGGTAAGCGGAGCCACGATCACCATTACCTATCGAGCTAAGAATCAAGCGTGGAGCACGACCAGCGATGAGCAGGGGCTTTATCGGTTCTTATATTTGCCGCCCGGCGCCTATGAACTCAAAGTCGAACGCAGCGGATTCATGACCGCCCGCAGGCTGTTGACGCTCTCAGCGAGTCAGGCAATGGACGTGCCGATTATGGTGGCCATCGCCTCCTTGACGGAGAAGGTCGATGTCACCGCGGATGGGCCGGTTGTGGAAGTCGCGCGCACGCAAGTTTCGGAAACCATCCGGCCCAGCGAGATGGACTTCCTTCCACTCAACGGGCGCAACTATCTCGACCTGGCTCTGCTGGCGCCGGGGGTGTCCCGAACGAACACCGGCAGCGCCCAACGTTTTGCCGAGACCTCGGCCGTTCCCGGGACCGGCCTTTCCATGGCCGGGCAACGCAATCTGAACAATAGTTTTATCGTGGATGGCCTATCGGCCAACGACGATGCCGCGGATCTGGCCGGTACTTTCTACGGCCAGGAAATCATACGCGAGTTCCAAGTCGTCACCTCCGGCGGCATAGCGGAGTATGGCCGCGCCTCCGGCGGCATTGTAAATATAAGCACGCAATCGGGCACCAACGATTGGCGCGCCCGCCTTTACGGGTTCCTCCGTAATCAGCGGCTGGACGCAAGAAACCCTCTGGCGACGCGCCCAGATCCTTTGACGCAGACGCAGTATGGCGCCAGCGTCGGCGGGCCGGTGAAGCGGGACCGCACCTTCTGGTTTTCCAATTTTGAACAGACGCGCCAGCGCCGCGCCGGTTTTATCACGATAGCGCCCGCCGATATCGCCGCGATCTATCGCGCGCTCGACCCAGTAGACTACAAGCGCCCACGCTTGCAGACCGGGGAGTTTCCAACGGGGCTGGACGCGACGAACTACTTTATGCGGATTGACCACCGGCCGAGCGACGCCCACCTCCTGGCGGCGCGCTACAGTCTCTATGATATCTCCAGCCCCAATGCCCGCAACGTGGGGGGGCTGAATGACCTGAGCCGCGGCGCCGCTCTGGATAACCGTGATCAGACGCTGGCCCTCAACGCGGTGACGATTCTTTCCCCTAAGACCATCAACGAAGCGCGCGTTCAGTTCACGCGCAGTCGACTTGCGGCGCCGGTCAACGATCCGCTGGGGCCCGCGGTCAATATCGCCGGGGTGGCTAATTTCGGCGCCGCCACCTTCTCGCCGACCGCACGTACCATGAACCACTGGAATTTGGTCGATACGATCTCCACGCAAAAAGGATCGCACTTGCTTAAAGCGGGTGGGGACGTGCTCTACAACCGGGTAAACATCACGTTTCCGGGCCCGCAGCCGGGCGTTTACAGCTTTGCCTCGCTGACCGACTTTCAATCGGAACCTCGCCGCTACCTCACCTTTCAGCAAGCCTTCGGAGAATCCCGCCAGTTCCAGTCCAATCCGAATCTGGGTCTGTTTATTCAGGAGGCGTGGAGGCCGCACCCCCATCTCACCATCAACGCCGGACTGCGCTACGACCTCCAGTGGTTGCCGGCTCCCATAAGAACGGATACGACGAATCTCGCACCCCGGATCGGCATCGCCCTTAGCCCGAATGATCATAAAACCGTGGTCCGAGCCAGCTTCGGACTCTTCTATGACCGTATTCCGCTGCGGGCCACATCAAATGCTCTGCAGCGCGACGGCCGCAAGTACAAAGTGGCGGTGCTGCCATTCGGCCAGCCCGACGCGCCGGTCTTCCCGAACGTTCTCCCGTCGTTTCCGCCCGGTCTGCTGACCAGCATTACCACCATCGACCCGTATATCAAGCATGGCTATAGCGAGCAAGCGAGCCTGCAGCTGGAGCGGGAACTGAGTCCTACAACCTCCCTGTCGATCGCCTACCAGCATCTGCGCGGGTTGCATATCCTGATGTCCCGCAATCTGAATGTACCGACGCTTCCGGTCGACGAGGCGGCCCGGCAGGGGATATCGAATCTGGGCCGGCCAGACCCGCGCTTTGCCAACATAAACCGGTATGAGAGCAGCGGCGATTCCTACTACAACGGTATGACCATTTCACTCCATAAACGCGCCGCCCATTGGGTCGGCTTTTGGCTTTCTTATACCTTCTCAAAAGCCATAGACGACGCCGGGAACTTCTTTTTCAGCACCCCGCAAAACAATTTTGACCTGCGCGGCGACCGGGGCTTATCCGATAATGATCAGCGGCGCCGGTTGGCGATAAGCGGCTGGCTGAAAGCGCCGACCGCCGGGCACGACTCGTCTTTGAGACGCCGGCTGGCCGGCTTTCAACTCAGCTATATCTTTACCTATGAATCGGCCTTGCCGTTTAATATCCAGACCGGCGCCGACCGCAACCACGATACCAACGTGAATGATCGGCCGGAAGGCGTGGGACGCAACACCGGCCGGGGATTTAACTTCGCGTCGCTGGACCTCCGAATCAGCCGCATGTTCCGTGTCACCGAGCGGGCCAAGCTGGAGACCATGGTGGAGGCCTTTAATGGGCTCAACCGCACCAATCGGCAACTACCGAATAATATTTTTGGACCGGGAGCCACGCCACGGCCCAGCTTTGGCCGCGCCACGGCGGCCGCCGATCCTCGGCAGATTCAGTTTGGTTTGCGCCTCAATTTTTGAGCGTAGGCTTGTAATGGCTATCAGACGCTCCAATACGCAGGAGTCCCGCTCGATGAAAACAAGCCGACGGCTTTGCGGGCCCGATGATTTCGTCGTTTATCAAGTGGGCTTGGCCGCACCCGCATAGCCCGCAGACAAGTTCTTTGCCGTGGAAGCATTATTATCGCTTGACTGTGCCCGCATTCGTCAGAGGAGTTAAGATGGGAAACAAAAACGTCATCCTAAATTCTCAAACCGGTTGAGCGGCCTGCCGCGTGGCGAAGGAGTTCCTTTCGCAAAAAGGTATTGTTTTCGAAGATCGCAATATCAGCGATCATCCTGAATTCATCGATGAAATGATCAAAACGGCTCAGGGGGCGATGGCGACACCAACGATCATTATTGGGGAGAAAGTCTTCATCGGATTTCACCGCCAAAAGATCGAACAAGCCCTGGGCCTTTAAAAATTGGGATTAAGGTCGAATCCATTTCCTAAGTGAAGGCATCGTAACTATGGCGTCAGAAGAGGCGGCCAAAGTGAGTGACGCAACCCTGGTGGAAAAAGTAAAGCTCGGGGACTACCGGGCGTTCGAGGAGCTCGTGACCCGGTACCAGCGCCGAGCGTATGGGTTGGCCTATCGGCTGACCAGCAACGCCACGGATGCGGAAGACGTTCTGCAAGAGGTGTTTTTGCAAGTTTATCAGAAGATCGGCGATTTTCGCGGGGAATCGGCCTTTTCCAGCTGGCTTTATAAAATCACGTTAAACGCCGGCTATATGAAATTGCGGAAACGGCAGCGCCGGCGAGAAGAGTCGATAGAGGACGCCCTGCCTGACTTCGGCGAGGATGGTTCGTTTACGGCGATGGTCTCGCCGCTCCCCTTGTCGCCGGAGAATGCAGTCTTGCGAGCGGAAGCCAAAAGAGTGACCGAAGAAGCGATTGACAAACTGGGCGAAGACTATAAAACGGTATTGATCTTGAGAGACATTGAAGGGTTTTCCGCATCCGAGGTTAGTATAATGCTCGGGTTATCCATTCCCGCGACTAAATCGCGCCTGCACCGGGCTCGCCTGTTTTTGCGGCAGAAGCTGGAAAATTATTTCAAAGAAAGAACCGTGAGGACCCCATGACGCACCGGTGGATCGAGTGGATCAAGTCCAAATGGAGCGGCAGTAAACCGGACGTCCCCATGAGCCCGATGATTACCTGCCGGCAAGTCATCGAGCTGCTAAGCGACTATATTAACCGCGAACTAAGTCCTGAGGACAAGACGGAATTGGACCAGCATCTGCAGGGCTGCCAGAATTGCGGGACGTTTTTATATACGCTCCGCCAATCGGTGGATCTGTTGAAAGACTTAAAAGAGGAGGATATACCCGAGGAGGTAAATGCCCGTCTCCGCAATTTCTTACGGTCTAAAATCCAATCAGAAAAATAGGATTCCATAATAGTCGGAATCCTTCTTCTCGTTTCAGTCATCTCAACTCAACAGGCCAAATAGTTGAAAAATGAAAAAGTGCCTGCTGGTTCTGTTTTTCATGTTGCTTGCTCTCACCGTTTCCTTAAGCCTACTGGCCGACGAGGATGGAACAATCGCTTAGAAGATGCGGGTTGATATCCCGTGCGACTTCGCCGGGGAATTAAAAAGCAGTAGGTAAAAGGATGTGAAGGATGATGCCACTCTATCTGCTAAAATTCGTGCGCCCTTGCCTGCGCTTACGGATTACGAAGGCCCGAAGGCTCGTGCAACAGGGAGAGTCGAGTTATGTAAGGCTAGGGTTCGGCGGACAAAGTCGAAGTAAAAAAACTGGTGAGCAGAAAGAATTTACAGTTCAAACAATGAGGTAATCGATCTTCTTCGAACCCTCCCTCTCCCCTCCGGCAGAGCTGGCCATTAAGACCCGCTCTGCCGGGCCTAATAAGAAATCGAAGGATGGGCTTATCCTCCAAAAAACTAAGTGAACAGAAAGAAATCTCGAACGGATTAGCCGTCTGAATGGAAAACAGGTCATGGGTAACGGTTGAACAATTAGAGATGATGCCACTAAGGGATGGGCAACATGAGTATTAAAAGAAAGCAGGTTTGGATAGGGATCGCGTTCTCAGTGATTATCATGGCCGCGGCGGGGGGTTGGGCCTTTTTGCGGCCGGCTCCCAGGCTGATACCGTTCAGATCGGATATCTCCGTGGCAACCCGTCACCCCTTGACTACTGATGACTATGCCCGTGTACTCAAGACCTATGTGAACGATCAAGGCCTGGTTAACTACAAGGAGATGAAGGCCCATAGCCAAACGCTGGACGCGTTCGTCCATGCCTTGGGCAAGCTGGACTCTAAAGCCTACGATGCATGGACGGGCCCAGAGAAGATCGCCTTCTGGATTAACGCGTACAACGCCCTTACCCTGGAGGCGATCATCCGTCATTACCCGATCCACGCCTCCGTAATCCGGTCCGTGGTCTTTCCCAAGAACAGCATACGGCAGATTCCCGGTGTATGGGATAAGCGGGACTGGCTCGTGATGGGACGCCATGTATCACTGGATGACATCGAGCACGAGACGCTGCGCAAGCAGTTCCACGAGCCGCGTATTCACATGGCCCTGGTGTGCGCCTCGATCGGCTGCCCGCCGCTGCGGAACGAGTTGTACACGGGCGCCCAACTGGATGACCAACTGGATGACCAGGCGCGCAGGCTGCTCACCAACCCGCAGAAATTCCGCATCGACCGGGACTTGGGGCGAGTCTATATTTCCCCCCTCTTCAAGTGGTTCGGGGAGGACTTCGTCAAGACTTACGGCACCGGGGAGAAGTTCTTCGGGCACGGCCAGACGGAGCGCGCCGTGCTGAATTTCGTCAGCCGGTACCTCGAGGCCCGGGACCGGGATTATCTGGCTGCCGGAAAGTACCGTGTCGAATACCTCGATTACGATTGGTCGCTTAATGAGCCAGGGAGTCGATAGTATGGTTACGGGCAGAACAGCCGCAAAGTCCACTCCGGATAGGAGCACCAAGGATCAAGCCCCTCCGGCGGACGCTGTGCGCCGGAGGCATGGCCGGTGACGGCCGATGCTGCTCCTGACCACCATCATCGGCGTCCTCATCTTGACCAAAGTGTTTGGGCTCGGCGAGCGGTTAGTCGCGCTACGCGGCTGGATTCAGACGTTGGGGATTTGGGGCCGGTGGTTTTCGTGCTCCTGTACGCCGTAGCGGTGGCGGCCGCGCCACCCGGTTCGGCCCTCACTGTGACGGCGAGGAAGACGGGTTCGTCAAAATACACGTCCGTAAGGGGAGCGATAAGATTTTAGGCGCCACGATCGTCGCCCGACACGCGGGCGACATGCTCGGCGAAATCACCGTGGCCACGGCGGGTCGTATCGGGCTGCGGAACCTGGTGAATGTGATCCATACATACCCTACCCAGACAGAAGTCATCAAGCAAATAGCCGACGATTATAACCGGCCCCGGCTGACGCCATCGCTTAAGCAGTGGCTCACCCGGTGGCTGGCTTGGATTCGGTAGCGAGGTTTCGCATGCGCATTTCGATCATCATCCCGACGTTGAACGAAAGCGACTATATTGCGGCGACACTGTACAGTGCTCGGCGCGATCCCGACGGGGAGGTTATTGTGGCGGACGGCGGTAGCCGGGATGGTACCGTGGCCTTGGCCCGCGCGTTGGGGGCAAGGGTAATCATGTCGCCGGCCGGGCGGGCCTGGCAAATGAACGCCGGGGCCGCCGTCGCGACCGGGGATGTGTTGTTGTTCCTGCACGCCGACACGCGCCTGCCGGCGAATTTTGCCGAACATGTACGGACCGCGTTAGACCAGCCAGGCGTGGCGGCTGGAGCCTTTGAACTGCGCATTGATGCCGAGCGGAGGGGCCTGCGGATCATTGAGCGATCAGCTAATTGGCGGTCCCGGCGCTTGCAAATGCCCTATGGTGATCAGGCCATCTTCTTAAGGGCCGACCGCTTCCGCGAGGTCGGGGGCTTTCAGGATATCCCCATCATGGAGGATTTGGAGTTGATTCAGCGCCTACGTCGGCAGGGTCGCATTTCTATCGTCCCTGTCCCGGTCACCACATCGGCCCGCCGCTGGCTGATGCTGGGGATTTGGCGAACGACGTGGATCAACCAGCGGGTCCTCCTGGCCTATTACTGGAGTATGGCGCCAACACGCCTGGCGCGCTGGTACGATCGGAATCAGGGGGTACCTTAATCAAAGGTTTTGCAGAAATTTATTGATGAAGTAGAATTGAAAGTTCGCAAAGACCATTACGGTGCGACATTGCTAAGAGCCGCTTCGCCGAACTTCTGGCGCATGTGTTCGGACTTGAGGTGGAAGCCGGCGGGCTCAATACTCGTTGTCCTCCACCTTGGACTGATTTTTCTCTCAAAGAACTTTACCGATGGCCGCGATTGACCCGGAAAACCGGTGCTGATTCTGGTCGGCATTGAGCTATTAGCCGGCATGCTGTATGGGTGGGTTGCACGAGGCATCCGAGAAGCGCCCAACAATCCGTCGTCGCCAGTAGGGGCCTTTGTCGTCGGCGACGTTATCGTGTATTGGAGCGGCGTGAAGCCGGCGCCCTGTCACCCCAAGCTCGCTTTGGCAATTGGCTCGCCTGCACGCTCATGCGTCTGTTCTGGAGAGTCGACTATGCGGACCTTGGGCCCTTCCGCGCTATCCGCTACACCTCGCTCAAACGCCATGATATGTGCGACCGCGACTACGGCTGGACCGTTGAAACGCAGATCAATGCCGCACAAGAAAAACTCAGAGTCGTGGAGATTCCAGTCCGCTATCGTCATCGGATTGGAAAGTGCAAGATATCGGGAACTCTTAAAGGCGTGGGGCCGGCACGAAGATACTCTCCACTATTTTCCTGTCAGCCATGAATTCTCTCAGTAGCAAGGATTTGAGATACATCGGGCTCACGGCCTCTTACGGCGGCAGCCGGAAGATTATTTCAAAGCAAGGCTCATCCAAAAAATAGTACTCCCTGCCGATATTTCTCTCCCGTTACGAAGACATTCCATACCAAGAATCGCATAAAAGCATTTGAATCCTTTTTCAGTGTCGGTCATCCCAATGAGCGAAGCCGAAGAAATTTGGCAGAAACCCAGACCAAGGAAAAATGAAGGAGTAGCTTACAACTTTATCCGCTTCCGTTGGCCGTGTGGGTCGTCGAGACCCACTCAGCCGAGACTAATATGGAATCAATGAATGAACTTACTCTACTTATCAGTAGAAAGGAGAATCTATGAAACGCAATATCAGCAGCCTGGCGGTCATACTGAGCTTGATGATCGGCGTGGCGTCTGCTCAGTCTATAAACGAGTTTAAAGTCATGGATCCGATAGGCCGCAATGTCGTGCAGTTCCGCACCAAAGCCCCGCTGGAAGATATCGTGGGCACGACCAGCCAAATCACCGGCCAACTCCACGTCAATCCGGCCGATCTGAAAGCGTCCGGCGCGCTCGCCCAGTTCGAAGTCGATCTGAGTTCACTCAAGACCGGCATCGGCCTGCGCGACACGCATATGCGCGAGCAGTATCTTCACACCGAGCGCTACCCCAAAGCTACCTTCACGCTCAAGAGCATCAAAAAAGCATCCGCCAACAAGCTTCCTCCGAGTAAACCCGTGACGGTTAAAGCGGAAGGCACCTTCGAATTGCACGGTGTGAAGAAGGACATATTGGTCGACGCGCAGGTGACATACTTGCCGGAAAGCCAGGAAACGATGGGCAAGTTGCCCGGCAACCTGATCCGGCTTTCCAGCCAATTTGATGTGCGATTGTCCGATTATGGCATTGAACGTCCTCAGATGGTCCTGCTCAAAGTCGGCGAAGTGTCGCATGTCACGCTGGACGCATTCGCCAGCGACGCCAGTCCGGAAAAGGCGGCCATGTGGATGGAACAAATGAAGAAGATGATGGGCGGCAGTTAACGCCGGCGGGGACATGAAGCGCACTCATGCCCCCACTCCTTTTCACGACAGGATTAGCCAACCGGATCAAACCTGAGAAGTTTCCAATGCGCGAAGACCACACGGCTGTGCACGCGGTCTAAATGACAACCGAGGTGGATATGATCTGGAAAAGAATCAAGGGTCTGTTGATCAATGATCTAGCAATGGATTTAGGAACGGTCAATACCCTTATTTATTCGAGCGGTGACGGCATCGTTCTTAAAGAGCCATCCACGATCGCCACCCATAAACACTCCGGTGCGATGGTCGCCATCGGCCGCGATGCCGAGCGTATGTTCGGGCGGGAACCTTATGGCGTGGCCGTGTATCATCCCCTCCGCAATGGGACCATTGCCGATTTCGACGGGGCCGAGAAGATGATCCAAGGGTTCTTGCGCCAGGCATGCTCGCGCGGGAGGAAATACACCCGGGTATTATTTGGCATTCCCATCTCCGCCACCGACGTCGAGCGGCATGCGCTCACCGAAGCGGCGCGTCAGGCGGGGGTTAACAAAGTCGAGTTTGTCGATGAGGGGTTGGCGGCGGCGCTCGGGAGCGGCATGATGAGCGAGGATCAAACGAAGATGGTAATCGACATTGGTGGCGGCACGACGAATTTCAGCGTGATCGCCTCCTACGGGGTCCTATTGTCTCGGTGCTTGAAAATCGCCGGCATAGAGATGACGCAGGCCATTATCGATCATATTCATCAGAAACACCATATACTGATCGGCTATCCCACGGCTGAGGAAATCAAGATACAACTGGGGTCCGCCATCCCGCCGAAAGAGAACGCCACGCGGCCAGTCCTGGAAAAATCCAGTATGGACGGCACCCCGCACACCATGGAAGTTTGTGCGGTGGATGTGGCGCAGGCTTTAGATAAAACCATACAACCGATTCTCAACGGCGTGCAATTCTTCTTGCAGCAGGTGGCTCCGGAAGTGGCGCGCGGTATCTACCACAGCGGCATCGTGTTGACCGGCGGGGGATCCTTGCTTCGGAATCTGGAAGAACGCTTCGCTCTTGAATTGGGCGTTCCCGTCCAACGGGCGGAGAATCCGCTGGAAGCCGTGGCTTTAGGCGCAGGGCAATTGGTCGAGGATCGTGGATTGTTTAAAAAATTCCATGTGATGGACGGAATGCCGGAGTCGAATACGCTTACGGAGGCGTATGGCCTGACCCCCTGACAAGAAGCCATACGTGAAAATCGTGGATCGGGTACGGTGAAGCGGATCGATGCCATCACTCAGTTGTCAAAAGCCACTGTGTCCGTTCACGAGGATGGATACCTCCGGCGAAAGCCGGGGGAGGTTCAAGATCCAGCCTAGATCACAAGCCCCTCGCCCCCTGGCCCCCTCTCCCCGCCCGGCGGGGAGAGGGGGTTGGGGGAGTGGGGCGTCGGCGGAGTAGGCTGGGCCTGAGTCTCCCCCAGCTTCCGCTGGGGGTCTCTTGTGTGATCTCAGTGAACCCCGTGAACAGTTTCAAGCCATTTAACGGAAATCAGGAGAAATTATGCTCGGCCCGCTCTTCATTCAGGGGTTTCTTGTATTTTATCTAGCTCTGGCCGTGTACGTGTGGGCCAGCTTATGGAAAGAGTTCTTTCCAAAGTTCAAGGAAGAACGACGTCCGCCTGTGAAAAGTGTGAGTCAATCCTGGCTGAAGGATACTTGGCGGGAAAACCTAAGCGCGTGGCCGTTGAGAATCCTTAATGAAATCCGATGCCTCAAATGGACCTTGACATGGCCGCGAGGGAAACATAGCGGATGCTAACCCCGGAGCTGACTAAAATCGAGCTAGAACTGCGGGCGTACATTTTGGCCACCATTCTGCTTCAAGGCACAGGACCCGGCCTGGAGGCCATGATGGCGGCCATCAAGGATCCATCGCAGGCGAGGGTTCGGGCCGGGCTGCGCTCGCTCGAGCGGAAAAAATGGATTGTTCGGCAGCCCAACTCGAAAGAGATTCTGGCGGCATATCCCCTTTCTATAAAGCCCACCGAACACGCCGTGACGCTCAGCGCCGGCTATCATGTGTTTGCGGTGTGCGCTATTGATGCTTTAGGCGTTCCTTTGACTTTTTCGCAGGACGCTCAGATCCACTCGCTCTGTAAAAGCTGTCATAGCGATATCGCCATAGAGATCTCCGAAGGAGAGATTAAGCGCCGCCAGCCGGAAGGCCTACGCGTGCTGTACACGCCTTTAAAGACCTCTACCTGTCCAGTTTCATACCATTGCCCCACCATAAGCTTCTTCTGTTCTTCGGCCCATATTAATGAGGGGTTCCTAAACACTCCAGCCCAACCCGTTAACGTCTTCTTGACCCTGGCTCAAGCTTTTCAACTCGCCCGACATATATTCGGGGCGCAACCCGTTGAGGCAATGGGGGACCAACCCTTTGACGGGCGGACCGCGCAATTACTGTTGGGATTGGCTTTCCCACCGGGAAATAAAAGAGAACGTTAGGGTCAGCTTTTTCCCCTTTGGGATAAAGGATCTAAAGTTCCCCACGCGCCCCAAATCCCTGGAACCCTTTTCCAACATCGTGGCATCCCAAGTGACGAGGTCGAAGAAATCTGGTTGAAAAGCCATACGACTGCTCAGAGGACTCGATACTATGAATGACTTGGCTATTAATAGGAAAAAAGTAACGCTGGTGTTAAGCGGCGGTGGCAGCCGAGGCGCCATGGAAGCCGGCTTCTATCGCGCGCTGGTAGAGGTGGGAGTGAAGATAGACCGGGTCATTGGCGCCTCCGTGGGCGCGGTAAACGGCGCCTTTATCGCGGCGGGCGCGTCGCCCGAGCGGCTTTGGCGTCTCTGGGAAGGCATTTCTTTTGGAGACTTGTTCACCTTTAACTGGCCATTGCTCTGGCCGCGGAGAGCCGAGAGCAGCTTCTACACCAATAAACGATTCCGCCATTTTTTAGAAGAGCACTTGCCCGTGTATCGCTTTGAGGATTTGCGCATCCCTTTGGTGATCGTGAGCACCGACCTGCAAAAGGGAGAAAGCATGCCGATCACCCAAGGAAATCTGATCGAGGCCGTCTTGGCCAGCACCGCGATTCCTGGGCTTTTACCTCCGGTCCTCTATGACGGCCGGCAACTCGTGGATGGGGGCCTGGTCGATAACCTGCCCATCGACCTGGCGATGGAAGAAGACGCGGATATGATTCTGGCAATGCGCTGCGGCTGCGAAAAGAAGATCCCAGGAATGATCCGGGGAATTCCCAGCATCCTATCGCGCAGCTTTGAGATCGCGTTCGATGCCCGATATCGTCGCCAGCCGCTAACCTGTCCGGGCGCGGCTTCGCTGGTCGTCCTCGCGCCATGTGTCGACATCGATGTTGGGTTTCTGGACTTCACTCACAGTCGGGAGCTATTAGAGTTGGCTTATAACCATGCGCGGAGTGAGCCGGCCCGTGTTCTTGCGGAGAACGGTATATAAAGGGTTGAGCACATACATATATTTTTGCACTCTTCGGTTAGGAGTCTTTCATGACAGGAGATGCGATACGAAAAAAGGGCCAACCTGTCGTCTGGGGCTTCCCTGGGCGGCGGAAAAACTCCGATCCGTCTTCCTCGCCAATTTGGGCGCTCGGGCTGGTGGGGCTTACATTGCTTGGACCGGCTTCGGGAAACCTCGTGACGCAACAGCGGGCTTTCCAGGACTCCACCAAGCCGGTAAGCCAACTCATCGCCGAGCTCGCGGAAGCGGCAGAGCCGGCCCAGAGGATTCGGGCAGCCGAGCAGCTTGCCCAACGGAGCGCCCGAAAGGCCACTAAACCGCTGATCGCCGCATTGCACGATGCCGACCCCGAAGTGCAGCGGGCGGCCGCACGGGCGCTGGGACCGCTTCGGGAGCGCGCCGCCATCGGACCGCTCCTAGAGGTACTGCAAACGAATTCCGCGCCGAGCGTGCGCGCTGCCGCCGCTTTTGCGCTGGGCCTGATTAACGACCGCCGCGCGGTCGAAGCCTTGATTCGCCGTTTGCAGGACCCTGACGAGGGCGTGCGCATGAACAGTGCGCTGGCGCTGGGGCGTTTGGGAGATCCGCGGGCCGTAGAGCCGTTGCTGGCGCTTCCCCATGACCAGGCGCATCAAGCCTGTCTTCCCCTTGCCCTCGCCCTGGGCCAACTCAAGCGCCCACAAGCCATACGGCCGCTGGTCGAGGGGTTGAGCGACAAAAATCCCGATGTCTGCCGCAATTCAGCCATCGCGCTAGTATTGATGGGTGACCGGCGCGCGGTCAAACCGTTAATCGAAGCCTTGCAAAGCCGGCAGCCTCTCGTTCGGCAGAGCGCCGCCTTCGCTCTCGGAGTGCTGGGGGATGCGCGCGCCACGCGGCCGCTTATCGAACGACTTCAGGATGAAGATGTCCAGGTGCGGCGGAACACCGCAGAAGCCCTCGGCCGGTTGAAGGATGCGAAGGCGCTGGAACCGCTTCGGCGGGCGGCGCAATCCGATAATGAAGCGTCTATCCGGGAGAGCGCCAAGACCGCATTGGACAAAATCCTAGCGGCGAAAAAGACCGCCCGCGCGGAGCAAAAATGAGAAAGAGCGATGACCAACGCCGTGAAAATTCAATCCGCGTAGACGGCAGGCCGGCGCTTGCCGGTCGCGCCATCCTGAAGAATATATGAGAGCCAGAGTGAATCCGATTTATTTTTGCCTACGCCCCGGCGGGATCACGCGGCCAGTGAGCGGGATGCGAGCCTTGGTAACTATCTCAGCCGTGGCCCTCCTAATGGCTTCGAGCCTGCACGGCGAATCACCAGCCACTGGCGGCCTGCAAGGCGCCGTCAGCGCGGTGGGTCCGGATGGGCAGCCCTTTAATATTCCGGGGGTGAGTTTGAAATTGAGCGGAGCGCCTCTGGGCTCAGCGCCCCTCTCTGCTTTTTCTGAGGATACGGGGAAGTACCAATTTGCCGGGTTGCCCCCAGGCCTCTACGCGCTGGAGGCCGGCTTGCCAGGGTTCAAGACCGTTGTCAGGACCGTTACTGTGACGGCGGGAGCGGCCGTTGTAGAAAACCTTCGTCTCGATCTGCAGGAGCTCCGTGAAAACATCACGGTCGAGGCGACCACCGAGAGCCTAGGCGCCAAAGAGGTGGCGCCCGCCACGGAATTTAAACAAGACACGCTGCAAACCGTCCCGCTGGTCAACGAGCGCTTTCAGGATGCCCTGCCGCTGATTCCTGGCGTCGTACGCGGCCCGGACGGATTGATTAACGTGAAGGGCGCCCGCGCCGGCCAGAGCGGCCTGGTGGTCAACAGTGCCAACGTCACCGATCCGGCGACCGGAGAGTACGCCATCAACTTACCGATGGAAGCGATCGCGTCCATGCAGGTATTGACCAATCCCTACGCCGCGGAATACGGCAAGTTCACCGGCGGCGTCACCAGCATCGAGACGCGCCGCGGCACGGGCCATTGGAAGACACAGTTCCAGGATTTTTTCCCACGCGTACGCCGCCGGGGTGGACACATCGTCGGGATCGGATCCGTCACCCCGCGCCTGACCTTCAGCGGCCCGGTGACAAAGGATAAAGTGAAGTTTCTCCAATCGTTCGAGTATCGATTTGTTCGCACCCAGATTGAGGCCAAGAACCTGCCGCCGCTGGAGCGGGATCGCCTGCTGGAGAGCTTCGATTCGTTCACCCAGATCGATTGGGACATCGACGACGCCAACCATCTGGCCGCGTCGTTTTCCTTGTTCCCGCAGAAATTGGGCTTCGTGGGTCTGAACACCTTTAATCCGCAAACCGTGACGGCGAATTTCCGACAACGGGGCTTCTTTTGGGGGATCAACGAACGCATGATACGGGCAGGCGGTTCGCTGCTCGAATCCTATTTCAGCATCAAGCAATTCGACGCCGACGTGTTTCCCAGCTCGGGAAGCGATGTCATGAATTTTGCGCCCAACATAAACTCGGGGAGCTTTTTCAACCGCCAGGACCGCGAGAGCCGGCGCTATGAAGCGCTGGAAGTTTACCACTTCGCCCCGCGGTCGTTTTACGGCTCGCATGGGATGAAGGTGGCCGCCGGCTATAGTTACACGACGTTTGACGCCCTCCACGCCAGCCAGCCCGTTCGCATCTTACGGGCCAACGGCACGCGCAGCCAGGAGATTGATTTTGTGGGCGACCCTCGGCTCCATCGCAATAAAGGCGAGTATCTCGCTTACTTCCAGGACAAGTGGAGCGTCAACGGCCGACTCACCCTTGAGTACGGCGTGCGCTACGATCGTGACAGCCTCGCCAACAACAATAACGTGGCGCCGCGCTGGGGATTTGCGTTCTTGCCGATCAAGGATGGGAGAACGGTCGTGCGCGGCGGTGTCGGTCTGTTCTACGATAAAATCCCGCTGGGCGTCGGCGCCTTCACACAACGGCAAGCGCGCGTGCTGACGCCGTTTGCCGCCGATGGAACAACGATTCTTGGCAGTCCAAGTCTTCAGCGCCTCGTGCTCGATAAAGGGGAGTTTCGCACACCCCGCAGTGTGAACTGGAACGTCGAGTTGGACCGGGAGTGGCGCCATAATCTCTTCGTCCGCGTGGGCTATCAACAACGGGAAGGGCGACGTGATTATGTGCTGGACCCGATCGAAGACCCCATACGCGGCAGCCTTCTTCTGCTCAGCAGCCGCGGCAACGCCCGTTACAAAGAATTCCAGGTGACAGCCCGCTATAAACTCCGCGCGACGGACCAGATCGTCGCGTCTTACGTGCGCTCGGCGGCGATGGGCGATTTGAATGATTTCAACGCTTTTCTTGGGAACTTTGAAAACCCAATCATTCGCCGTGATGAGCGGTCGCGGCTGCCGTGGGACGCGACGCACCGCTTCCTGCTTTGGGGCGACATCGGTGTGAAATATGGGATCATCGTGGCGCCCGTTCTCGACATTCACACCGGGTTTCCGCTTTCGATCCTCGACGAGGACCGAAATTTTGTCGGCCCGCGCAATCGCGCGGGACGTTTTCCGATGTTCGCTTCGCTGGATCTGCAAATCATGAAGAATGTGACCGTCCCGTGGGTCGGAAAAAAATACAAGGCCCGCGTAGGAGTGAAGGTGTTCAATCTCACGAATCATTTCAATCCCCGGGACTTTCAAGGCAATCTAGCCAGCGCCGGCTTTGGCGGTTTATCGAACGGCGTCGGACGGTCCTTCGGTGGCAAGTTCGTCGTTAATTATTGAGAGGAAACTTATGGCATGCTGGAAACAGGACCGCATTAGAAAGAAAGAAGCGCCGAAACGAAGCATTCAGAGCACACCGCGATTATTCATGGGGACTTTGCTGCTGGAATTGCTGTCGGCGGCCGCGCTCCCGGCCCTTCCGCCGGCGCCAGCCGCGCAGGAGATCCCGGAGGCCTTCGTCGCGCATCCCTCCCCCGAAGGAATGACGGGCGAAACGCTCTTTGCGAAATTGTTGGAACGCAACCGAGAGCGAGAAGCCCGCCTGCTGCAATATTCAGGTAGTCGCACGTATCGGGTCAAGAACGATAAGGACAGGGTACGCGCCGAAACTCAAGTGCGCATGCAGTATCGCGCGCCGGCCACCAAGGCGTTCCAAATCGTTTCGGAAAGAGGATCCGGTACCGTCCGCAGGCGCGTCTTTCAGCCCTTGTTGGAAAGTGAGGTCGAGACGGCGGCTGGACGCAACCGGCACGACAGCGAGATCATCCCGGACAACTATTACTTTGAGTTGCTCGGTGAAGACGACGCGGAAGGCTATCACTGCTTCCTCGTTCAGGCCATCCCCAAGCGCCGCGACAAGTATTTGTTCGAAGGCCGGATCTGGATCGAGGCCCATGAGTTTGCCATCGTAAAAACCGCCGGGCGTCCCGCCAAAAACCTGTCGTTTTGGACCAAGCGGGTCGATTTCGTGCGACGCTATCAGAAGATCGGGGACTTCTGGCTTCCGCAGAAAGACGAGTCGATTACGCAGGTGAGAATTTTTGGCAAACACAGATTCACTATTGACTACGATCAGTACGAAATCGTTCCCGTGGCGCGTGCGGACCAAGAACCCCGTGCCCGGGCCTCGTCCGAGTGGGCGACCGGTCTTTCTAATTAAACCAAAGGGAATTTGAGGTGAGGGCCGGACCACGAGCGCCATGTGATCGTCGAGCCTTCTAATTACCATCTAGAGGTTGCCAATGATACCCGACAATTCCAATCATCCAGAGAAAGCCGCCGGGAGGCACAGAGAGATTCTGGCGCTGATGCTGCTCACGGTTGTGGCGCTGGCCTTGCGCGCTTATAGATTGGACGCCGTGGGACTCAGCGAAGATGAGGCGCATAAAGCGCAGGCGGCCCAGTCCTACCGCGCCGGGGATTTCAAGGTGAACGCCGAACATCCCATGTTGATGAAAATGCTCATCACGGGTTCCATGATAGCCGCCGAGACGTGGAATGGAGCGGTGGCTTCCACCCGACCCCACTTGACCATCTCTGAAGAGACGGCTATAAGGTTGCCCAATGCTCTTTTCGGCGCGCTGACCACGGTCGTGCTTTTTCTTCTTGCCCGCAAGTTGTTTGGCCCGATGACGGGATGGCTCACGGCGGCGCTTTGGGCGACCGGCATAAATGCTATCGCTTGGAATCGCATCGCCAAGGAAGATACGCTGTTGGTTTTCTTCACCTGGCTGGGCTTTTATTTTTATTTTAAAGCCAAGCACGAAGGGCCGGTCGATACTGCGCGGCGAGACCGCTTTTATAAGCTGAGCGGCGCCAGTTTCGGACTGATGCTGGCGTCCAAATATTTCCCTCACTACTTGGGACTGAATTTTCTTTATCACTTCTCACGGCCGCATGATCCGCAGAGCAACTCGCCTTTGGGCAAGCGTGCGCTGGCCCTTCTCTTCCTGGCTTTCTTTCTGACCTTCGCCCTGGCCAATCCGGTGGTATTCCACACGGACACGCTCCGCTATATGTTGGTTTATGCTTCGGAGAAGACGCTGACGCACCACGGTTATGAAATGATGGGGCATCTGTATTACAACACGCCCTGGACATTTACGAATCACACGCCGATTTATTTTTACTTGCTCTATGTGGCGGTAAAAACGCCGCCGGTTTTACTGCTGGCGTTTCTCATCGGGTTGGCACTAGTCCTGCGCGGACCCAAGCAGGAGGGAGTGTTCTTTCTGCGCTTTATGCTGGTGCTCTGGATCGTTCCGTACTCGCTTTTCAATGCGAAATGGCTGCGCTATACGCTGAGCGCGCTGCCGATGGTGTATATGACGGCGGCCCTTGGCCTGGCGGCCGTTTACCGGAAACTCCAATCACTGCCCTGGAGCCGGCCGGCTCGGCTTGTGCCGGCGATCGCCGTTTTGGCGATTTTTCTCCTGGCGCCGGCGTGGACCGCCTTGTCCCAAATCCCTTATCCATTACTGTACGTGAACATGCTGGGTGGCGGCGAGAGTCGCCGGGCCTACTACTTCCCGCACGATGAAATCTATGAGGCCGGCATCCGCGAAGCCATGGCGTTCATTGCTCAGCAAGCCGCGCGCGGCAGCGTTGTGGCCCACCAGGACAGCCCAGGCCTGGTGGAGGTTTATTCCCGAAGATTCCAGCGACCCGACCTGGTGGCCGTAGGACTTTCCGGTCCTCCCTTGGCCTCCGGCCAGATTTCAGCTATCACCCCAGTTTATATCATTGCACAGAAAGGGCTGAGATATTTCGAGAACCAAGCCGAGCTGGATTACCTCGAGCAACACTACCGGCCAGTCAAAGAGATATGGGTGGATGGCGTACGCACCACCCAAATTTATGAGATGGCATGGCGGCCGTGAGGTTCGTCGTCCGGCGAGGATGGCAGCATCGAAAGCGTATGAAGAAGTTGATTGTGACCGCGGATGATTTTGGTCTGACGGATGTAGTCAGTCATGCGATCATCGAGGGATACAAAAAAGGGATTATCACCAGCGCGAGCCTGATGGCGAACGGAGCGGGGTTCGAGTCGGTCGCTGCGTTCGCTCGCCAAGCGCCTAAGCTGGGCGTGGGCGTTCATCTGAATCTTACGGAAGGCCGGCCGGTTTCACAGGCGGCAAGCATTCCAAGCCTCGTGAATAGCCAGGGCCTCTTTTTTGAGGCTCGGTAGCGTTGTCACGAAATATTATGGCCGGAATCGTCAAGCGGGCAGAGGGTGAAAGAGAGTGTCGAGGGCAGATAGAAAAAGTTTTAGCGGCGGGCATTACGCCGACGCAATATAGAACCGTTGCTTATCCTCGGGCAGAGCGCTTATGCAACCCCGGCGCTGACGTTCAACATCCCTTGTGCACTCGAGCAGCGTTATCTTTGGAATGGAGCTCGCACCGTCCTCGGCTTCTCCCCCAGAATCGCTGGATGCGGTCAATATACGGCGGAGCCACGTGCGCAGACCGTTCTATTCTCGCAAAGTTCAACTATCAGACAGGCGCCATGGCGCGAAGGAGAAAAGTATGATCTATGGAAAGAAAAGCATATTTCTGAGTCTGTTTTTAAGTTCTGTATTAATGGGCGCCGGGCCCGCGCTCTGGGCCCAACCCCAGGGCTTCGTCTATGTGGCAAATACCGATTCAAACACCATCTCGGCGTACACTATCCACGCCACGACGGGCACCTTGGCCCCGGTACAGGATTCCCCCTTCCCGGCGGGGACGGGTCCCTTATCGGTAACGGTGGACCCAACCGGCCGGTTCCTCTATGTGGCGAATGATGACGGACGCATTTCCGTGTTCAACGTACAGGCCATGACCGGCGCGCTGACGCCCGGTCCCGACTCGCCTGCCCCAGAGGGCGCACACTCCTTCTCTGTAACGGTAGACCCGACGGGACAGTTTGTCTACATGGCGAATACCGGTACTGAAACCGTTTCGGCCTACCAGATCCATGTCGAGACGGGCGCCTTGGCGCCGGTCCAGGGTTCTCCCTTCCCGGCGGGGATGCTTCCCTTCTCCGTGGCCGTAGATCCGACGGGCCAGTTTGTCTACTCGGCGAACCGTGATTCCAACACCGTTTCGGCGTACAGGATCAAGGACACGACCGGTGCCCTGACCGAGATCGAAGGCTCGCCCTTTCCTACAGGGGCGCAGCCGGTCTCGGTGACGGTAGATCCGACGGGCCGGTTCGCCTACGTGGCGAATTCCGATCTCGGTGCGAACAATCTCTCGGCCTATAACATTAACGTCACGACGGGCGCCTTGACCGAAATTGAAGGATCACCCTTCTTAGCGGGGACGCAACCCGTCTCGGTGACGGTCGACCCGACAGGCCAGTTCGCCTACGTGGCGAATTCCGGTCTCGGTGCGAACACCGTCTCGGCGTACAGCATTAACGCCACGGCGGGCGCCCTGACCGAGATCGAAGGCTCGCCCTTCCCAACAGGGACACAGCCGGCCTCGGTGGCCGTTGATCCGACGGGTCGGTTCGCCTACGTGGCGAATGTTGGTTCCAATAACGTATCGGGATTTAGCATCGATGCCACGACGGGTGCTTTGAGGGATATCGCAGGTTCGCCCTTCCGGGCGGGAGCGGGCGCCACCTCGCTGACAACCACGGCGGGGCCCCCGCCTCCGGCCACACCGCGCCCGAGCCCGTTGCCTTCGTCAGCCAGCACAGCCAACTGAGAATACCGTTTGTGTGCATCGCATCGTAATACTATGCCTGACACTCCTCTATCTCATCCTCCGTCGAAGTATCCCCTGGCTAGAGGTCCGGTTCCGGTGCGGGGGCGGGCGATGCGTGATGTCCATGATGCGATGGGTGTTGATCGAGGAGGGGTTACTGTGGGGAACGTCCATCGAGGTCCGGCTCCAGTTTAGGGTCTTCGGGCCCGGGCTGGCCGCCGGGACCGAGAACGACGATCTGGCCCCGCAGCTTTTCGTGGACCGGGCTGCAGACTTGCCAGCAGAGAAAGACCAAGGGGCCGGGCCGCTCGCCGGTGAACTTAACTTCCCTCACTTCGCCGGCCGGCACTTCGATCGGCCCGATGTTGAGCGCGGGGATGGCAAAGCTGTGCAGCACGTCGGCGCTGGCCAGGCGGAGAACCACGCTCTCTCCTTGTTGGATATGAATATTGGGTGTCGCCGAGAAATGCTTACGCCAGTAGTTGATTCCCATCACTGGCTCCCGCGTCCAGACGCCGTCGCTGGCCAACGCGGTCAGTGTAATAATGCGGGCGCCGCGGAACTTGTACGGCAGATAGATTCGATGGTAGCCCAGCAGCGCCAACGGCAGAGCGACCAGCATGATCAGAGTAACCAGAATTGGAACTCTATCGATGGTTGCTTTCATTATGAAGCCTCCCAACAAACTCTTATCCCACAAACAGGGCAAGGAATACCATCGTGATCGCGGTCAGAAAGACCGATAGGGGCGCCAGCGCTCGCGTGGCGAGCGCGCGATCCCCGAAGAGGTCGAGGGCCACGTGAAAACCGGTGCGCAGCGACCAGAACAGCCCCGCCAGCAGGATCGGCGCCTGCAGGTAAGGAACCCAAGCCGGCCAGAGCGGCTGCCAGTGGAAGCCGGCCGTTCCAAACAGGTTCATCCCCCAGCCCAGCGGATCAGATAGTACGGAGATGATGTAAGCCCCGTTTACCATCACCAGAGGCACGCTGAACGCGATCCAAGCCAGCAGTCCCAGCGGGACCAGCGTGTAGGCCAGCCGTATGAACAGCTCACGGCTCGTGTGCTCGCGGGCGCGCGCCAGCCACTGGCCTAGTCGCACAACCAAGTATAGAAGGCCGGGAAAGACGACTAGAGCCAACAAAGTCGTGGCCGAGGCGTACACTGCGAAGCCGCCCCAGTTTCCGCTCTCGCTGATATTAGCCCAATTCTTGATGTGTCCCCAGGGACCCAGCAGCACCACCGAATACGAGAGCGCCAGCACCAGCATGATGCAGGCTTTCCAGACTTCGTCGTAGCCTTTCAGTTTGATATCGCTGGCGAAAGGACGGGCGAACAGCGCGATGTTGTCGTTGGGGCAGCTCTTCACGCATTCCATGCACAGGCCGCAGTAGTTGTTACGGTCCAGCTTCCCCATATACACGTACCAGGGACAGGCCCAGCCCTGGTCACTGCCGCGCACGCAGGCCTTGGAGGTGCATTTCTGGCAGGCGTCGGCGCTCACCGAACGCAACTCAATCATCGAGGTCATCGAGTACAGGCTTAAGAAGCCGCTGATGGGGCAGAGATAACTGCAGAAGGCGCGCAGGCGATACACATAGGCCAGGACGACCGCCAGCCCAATCAGCAAGCCAAACACCAGCGCGCTGACGATCGGCCGGGTGACCAACAAGGCGCTGAAAATCGCCAGAAAGAGAAAGCCGAAGTTTTGCAGCCAGATGTTGCTCAGCTTGCGCGGCCAGCGTTTGTTGAGGCCGAACAGCTTATTGCGCAGTCCGACGGTGTCGCCGCTGCGGACCTTGACCAGCGCCCGCCGCTGCAGCCAGTCGCCGAAGACCGGCAGCGGACACATCGTGCACCAGACCCGGCCTAGCAGAGGCACCATCAGGGTGATCAGCACAAACCACCACAGGATCCAGACAAAGACGATGATGATGTTGCGACTGCCGATGGGCGTACCGAACAGTCCAGCCAGAATGAACAGATAGAACAGCAGCAGATTGGGAAGGATCATCGAGAACTGAAAGCTGCGCGCCTTCACCACCCGCTTGAGCCATGGAAACTTCTCGAACAAGTTGACCCGCCATGTACGGCTCGGGGCTTCATCGGGATGAGGCGGCGCGGGTTGGTTGCGGATCGTAGCCATCGGAATCTACCTCCGGTAAATGTTCGGCGCGGCGGCGCCGACACGCTGATAATTCGTCCCCCCGGCGAGTGCCTGCCGGTGGTGGACGATCACTGCTGCGTTTCGCCGGCGCAACGGCCGACGCTCATTGTCGCTCATGTCCCCCCGGCGCGCGCGAAGCGCAATAGGGATATCAGCGTGACGCCCACGGCCAGCACGAGGGAGGCCGGAAAGAGGCGGTTGGGCTGCACAATGAGTTCTCCTTGCATGAAGGGATGCATGTAGCCGCAAGTCGTGGAACAACGGTAGCGGAATTTGCCTTCACGGTCGGCCACGAAGCGGACCTCTTCCACCGTTCGGTAGGCTTCGCCGGTTGAAGGCCGGCGCACCCAGAACAGCGGCATCTCCGGGCGCGCCTGCGCATCCAGATCGTAGCCTTCCAGAAAGAATCCGTGGGTGACGTCTTTGGCCTTCAGTCGCAGCGTGATGCGGTCGCCTTTGTTGACCTTGATCACGGCGGGCGTGTACGCATATTTTTCCGCTTCGACAATGATCGAACGTTCTACCGGTCTGGCTGGCCTCCACCCGAGCGCCAGTACTCCCAGCAGCAGCAAAGCGACCGCTCCAATTATCATTCCAAACATTTTCTTTGTCATTTTTGCACCGATCCTTCAAAGGTTTTCACTCGCTTGGTTTGTTGCGCCAGAGGACTCGAGAAAACCGGTGTCTCGATTTCGACCCTGCCGGCAAAGACCGGGGCGATTCCGTATTTGCCGCCGGCAAATTCCATTCGGGGGATCCCGTCGCCGTCCCCATCTTGCTTGGTCAGGTCGCCCTCGCCCGTTTCTTCGTACTCAGACTGCTGTATGCCGCTGGAATTCACCGCCTGTACCCAGAATCGCTTGTAGCGCTCGATCTCGTCGGCGTTGCGGGTGACGAGGATCATCTCGCGCATCGCGCCCAGCGCCGCCGCCAGGTTCAGCGGCGTGTAGACGCTCACCGCGGCCTGCGCGTGGGAGCGATAGATCCCATTATTGGAATCCCAAAGGTCTCGGTTCATCGCCCCGTACGCTTTCTTGGCGGCTTCGAGATAGCGCGCCTCGCCGAGTTCCTGATAGGCCCGCAGCAGTCCCCGAATGGCGAGACCCTGCGCCAGCAGCGTGGGCTGGTCCCCTAGTTTGCGCTGGGCCGCCAGATCGTAACCCTCGGGAAAAGTCCCGTTGGCGTTTTGCAGCCGTTCGACCAAGAAGTCCGTCTGTGCGCGTAATAACGCGCCCGCGCGGGCGGCCAGTTCGGGTTCGGCTTTCGCTAGATGATGCCGGTAGTTGGCCAGACCCAGAATCGTCATACCTAGGTCGGCGACATTGGCCACGCGACCGCGCCCTTTACGGGGTGCCCACTCCGACACCAGCACGCCCGTCTCCGGGTCCCGGTGCATGGCGTCGAGGTTACGCACGATCACGTTGCCCAGACCGCGCGCCAAATGCATGTACTTCCGCTCCATCAAGGAGCCGTCGTACGGCGGATTATCGCCAAACACCTTGTCCCAATTATTGAAAGCCTCGCGGTAGGCAGGGTCGCTGCGATCGCGGCCGGGATCGGCTAAATAGAAATATTCGGACAAGCCCCAGAGCAAGGAGGCTTGGTCGTAGAGCAGGCTGCGCGGGTCCCGTACCTTGAATTCTTCCGGACGGGGCGGCAGGTCGCCGATGTAGCGCGCCTTGACGGCGATTTCGTGCGGAAAGTAGGAGAGCTTTTTTGCCGGATCGTAGGCAAAGGGATTGAGGCCATGCAGCCGCTGGCCATCGTAAAAGAGACTGCTTTTCAGCAGCAGCATTTTAGAAACGGAGCTCAGATTGAGAATCGCCCCGCGAAACCCCTCTTCGGGATTGTTGCCCAGATACTGGTCGTGGTGGGTTTGGCGGAAGAAATACTCCATCCAGAGAACCGCCTTCATCAAACTCTGCCCGGCGCCGCCCAGGTCGATGGCGTGGTCCATCTTGTCATTGGACCAACGCAGCGAGGCGAAGTTCTCTCGATAATTGACCCGATACTTCCACATATCATTGCCGCCGATGCCGGCGCCCGTCGGCGGCGGTTCGTACCCGTCGCCATATAAGGCGCGAAATTTGCGCTGCCGCCATCGGTTCTCCGACAGCTCAAACTGGGTCCCCTTATCCACCGGGCGGATAAAATGGGGATCACCGGAGGCGAACTCGATCATTAAGGGAGACGCATCCTCAAAGCGTCTCGGGAAGCCGGTACGCGAGAGGTAGGCCGGTATGATATGCTCGAACAGGACGTCTTTGTTGGAGAGCTCATTCTCACCCCGGTCGCGGTTGTACTGGGCGTTGGCGATCTCGACAGCCTTCTCAGTGATATATGGGCCGTGGATCAGTACCAGGCCCAGGCGGCTCTCGGTGATAAGCACCTGCATGTTGTAGCGCGAGTACCAGTACGACTCGGTGGCCGTCATGTACTGGAAGTCGGTGTCCTTCTCCACGGGCAGCCCCAGAAACTGAGCCTGGCGCAGAAAGGGATCGCCGCTCTGGTTCATCTCGTTGGCCAGATACATCGCTTCCCGCGTGTAGAATCGGCGATCGACCACGCGGGTTTTGAGGGGCGACTTCAACGCCTGGTAAGAGGGCTGGCCGGTGACCGCGTAGTGGGTGGGCGCGTTGAGGTCCGGCTCTTGGGATGCTTGTTGTGGCCCGGACTTTGGCGATGGCTGCTCTGCAACGGCTGGCCCCGCCGCCGGCGCCATCAGCGCGGCCAGAATGAGAATCATCCATATTTTTTCCATAACTAATACTCCTTCCTTAAAACGTCACCGTGGCCCCAAACACCAGCCGGAAGGCCGGCGAGGGTCCCTGGTTGGGCTCGTAGAGCCGGAACAGCGGCGAAACCGTCAGACGCAGCGCGGGCTTCGGGATAATCACGATCGAGGGAGACATGAATAGGACCGTCCCGTGCTCGAATGGGGGGCGCGGCGTTGTGAACATCCGCAGC
This sequence comes from Acidobacteriota bacterium, assembly GCA_016179055.1. Lineage (GTDB taxonomy): Bacteria > Acidobacteriota > UBA6911 > JACOSC01 > JACOSC01 > JACOSC01. Next base: position 13,993 of record JACOSC010000192.1, on the reverse strand, counting down.
ATGCCGTCGGGGGTCATGATGGGCATCCCGTTGGCATCAGCTTCCGGGTGCATGATCAAACCGGGAAAGCGCTCGCTCTGCTTGTTGCGTCCGAACAGCGTGAAGTCGAGGGTGAGGCGTTCGCTCTCCAGCGGCGGTCGAACGTAAGACACACCGAAGACCAGCTCATTACCTGGGCGCACGCCGGCCGAGTTATTTTTCATGGCTTTGTAGAGCAGGCCGCCGTGCAAAGCGCCGCGCAAGCGATTCCAGGTAAGCTGCCGGGTCCCCATGACGCCGAAGATGGCTCCCCAGCTTCCCGTGCCGGGCTGGGCATCGTTGGGAATGCGCTGGTCGTCGGAGAACAGATCCACCTTGGGCCCTCCGGCGGTTGCCGAGACCGGCATCGCCATCCCGTTCATAATAATGGTCTGGGCGTCGTTGAAGCGGCCGTCGTGCTTGCCGGTCGGAAGCTGCACGCCGAAGACAGTGGCCAAGTTGAAGGGTTTGTACGCCTGATCAAACCACTTCCGCTTCACCAGGAGTTGCACATCCCCAATGCCGAAGGCCGTGCCGTTCATGGTCATGACCATCGGCTGGATGCGGAAGGCCTTGCCGGTGCCGCTGACAATGGTGCTGCGGAAAGGCACCACCATGCGCAGCGTGTCGTTGTGGTCGAGGCCGTACGACAGGTCGAGATTCACGACCTGGTTTTGCACCTTGATATTATCGAAAAACCGCGCATAGACCTTGTCGCGCCCGAAGTCATGATTATTGATGAACCGGTCGTTGTTTAAAGCCACGCGGAAGGCACGCGGCGGCAGGGTGTACCCGTGGAAGGGCGAGAACGCCGGCTCGTAGATCGGCGGAATCATGGTGTGGAGTTGATCGATGAGCCGCCGTCGTTCGGCCGCGATGTACTCTCGCCGCACGCCGAGGTTGAGGAAGCGGAAGGTTTCGCCGCCCGGATAGCTGGGATAATCGATCTCCAGCTTCGCGGCAGGAGTGCTGGCGGGATTAGACTTCTCCTTTGCCGCCAGGGCCGCCTTCAGCTCGGCCACATGCGCTTCCAACTCGACAATGCGCGCGCTCGCTTCCTCCAGCTTGTGGGCTTCGGGGGAAGCCGCCGCGGGCGCTGCGGCGGCTAACCGGATTTCCTGCCCATACGAGGGCGCGGTGAGCAGCATACCCACGACCACGACGGCCAAGCCGCGTACTATAGTGCCTGAATGCATAATCGCCTCCTTCTATCGCGCGGCCAAATCAAAATTGGCCGTTACTACACCGGTAGAAACTTGTATGGGTTTAGCCGGCGCGCCGGCGCGCTCGTGCCATACTTTGAGCTGATAGCTCCCCGGCGCCACGTTTTGGATTCGGTAGTTTCCCTCCTTGTCGGTTACGGCGAAGAAGGGGTTCTGCAAGACCAGTATGTAACTCTTCATCTCATGATGGACATTGCAGAGCAATTCCACTTTGCCCATTTTCGTGAAGGTGTGGGAACGCGTTTGCCCTTTGGGCCATGTGCCCAAGTTGATGAGATCCCCAGCCGCGGACGGCGTGAAGACGTTGTGCTGCACGCCGTCGCTGTTCAGAAATTGGACGGTCGTGCCGACGACGATCGGCAGCACGTGGGGCTGGAACTGCAGGTTGCGCTGATCTACTTGTGGGCTGCCTTGCGGAGCGAACTGGCCGGGGGCCGACGCGATGTAGACCAAGACGTTGGCATGGTCGCGCATACCGGAGATCGTGACCTTGCCGGAGATGGCGCCTATAGATGCCGGCGCTGGGGTTCCGGCGAAAAGAAGCGCCGCGGCGGCCACAATCAGCGCCGGCAGCATGACGAGTACTAATGATTGCGTCTTATGGCTTTTCATTCGGGTACCTCCACTCGTTGAGTGATTCGGAAGAAAAGGAACTCGGCAGGACGGCAGGGGCCAAGTCGTGCGCGCTAAGGTCGGGTGCCGGTTCCTTGCTCGCACGGCGCTGGGGGAGGGAGGCCTTGAAATCGATGGTTCGCTTGTCGGTCCCCACCTTGATGACCTTACTCTCGATTACCTGGCCTTCGTACCAGGCCTGCAAGGTATAACGGCCGGGCGGTACATGGGCGATCTTATACTGCCCTTTGCGGTCGGTGAGAGCAAAGAAAGGATTCTCTCTAACGAGGACATAGGCATACAGCCGGCTGTGGTCGGCGCAACGGATTTCAATCACCCCGGCGCGGTCAAAGGTGATGGTCATTGGCTGGCCATCCGGCGGCCGCAACACAAAGTTCCCGGCCGGTGAGATGGAATAGATCCGGCAGGGCATGCCATCGCGGTTTTCGAAGCGCACCGCCGACCCCGTGCGTATGACCAGCACGTGGGGAACGAAGTTCAGGCCGTGGTGGTCCATCACGGAAACCGCGCCGGCGGAAGAGCTCTCCTGCCTTATCCCTTCAATGGAGATCACCGCGTCGGCCACAGCCTTTCCTGAGAGAACCACCTTGCCGGTGATTTCGCTGGCGGCTACGGCCGGTGACGTGGCCATGAGCGTCGCGCAAGACCACAATATAATCGGGCGCCATCGTATCGTGCTCATATTTAAACCTCTTATCGGCCGGTAGAGCAGGTGGCATTCCAGAACGCTGCGCAAAGGAGCAGAAATTGCCAGGCGCCGTGAAATTCGATAGTTGGAGAGCGGGTAGCCGGCGGATGGGAATCTACCGGTGGTTCCGAGTTGTCCCCGCCTTGTCCCACAGTCTGTGGCGAAAGATGGGATTCATTGATAATTGAGCAAGATGCGATGGGTCACGCCCGCGCACCGTTGGGACACCGGCTAGGCGTGGCGGAACGACTCCAGATCAAGGTCGAATTTTTTGGCCAGGCGATAGATCATTTTGCGCGTCATGTGAGCCTCGGCGGACGCCTCTGAAATGTTGCCCTTGTGCTTCCGTAGCAATTCGACGAGGAAGGTTTTTTCCACGGCCTTCGCCTGCTGCTCGCGCAAGCGCTGAAAGGAGAGTTCCTGGGGGAATTCCGTTTGCAGGTTTTCAGGCAGATCACCGGCCCGTACGGAATCTGTCTCGGCCAAGAGCACGGCATGTTGAAGGACGTTTTGCAACTCGCGCACGTTCCCAGGCCAAGTATAGCTCAAGAAGAGCTTCATGACCTCGGGCAAGAGTGTGCGGGTCGCCCGGTGGTACTGTTGGCTGAAGTGCTGCAAAAAGTGGTTGGCCAGGAGCGGGATATCTCCTTTGCGCTCGCGCAAAGGAGGCAACAGCACGTGGACGACATTCAAACGATAGTAGAGGTCTTCGCGGAAATTTTTGTTGGCGATCTCGGCCCGCAGATTGCGGTTCGTGGCTGCAATCACCCGTAGGTCTACGGGGATCGTCTTTTCGCTGCCCAGGCGTCGCAGCTCGCGCTCCTGCAGTGTCCGCAACAATTTCGCTTGCAGCGCGGGGTACAGTTCGCCGATCTCATCCAGAAACAAGGTTCCGGTGTGCGCCAGCTCTAACAGGCCTCGGCTGGCCCGGTCGGCACCGGTGAAGGAGCCTTTCTCATGCCCGAAGAGTTCGCTCTCCAGCAAACTTTCCGGCAGGGCCGCACAATCCACCGCCACGAAGGGGTTGTCCCGGCGCAAGCTGTGCGCATGAATCGTGCGAGCGACGAGTTCCTTCCCCGTGCCGGACTCGCCCTGGATCAAAATGTTCGCGTCGCTGCGCATGACTTTTTGCAGCGTGCCGAAGACCTTGCTCATGGCTTCGCTGGCGCCCAGGATCTTGTCAAAGCCGAAGTTGGCGGTGAGTTGTTCGCGCAAGTTAAGGTTCTCTTGCAGCAGATTTTTGTGTCGGAGCGCGCGCTCGGCAGCCAGGCGGAGTTGGTCGGCCGTGAAGGGCTTGGCCAGGTAGTCGAACGCGCCGCGTTTGACGGCTTCGACCGCCGTCTCCAGCGTGGCGTAAGCAGTGAACATAATGGCCATGAGGGCGGGGTCGAGGGCCCGCGCCAGGCTCAGAATTTCCATACCGCTCCGACCGGGCATTTTCAGGTCCACTAGGAAAAGGTCATAATGACCGGCCTTCAGTAGTTCCAGGGCCTCGCCGCCATCGGCGGCCGTCGCCACTTCATGTCCGGCGCGTTCAAGGATCTTGCGACAGCTAACCAGGATTTCTTTCTCATCATCGGTCACTAGAATGCGTGCAACAGCCATCGTCAATCCTCCATCGGCAGTACAATCGTGAATTGAGTGCCCACACCAGGCTGGCTTTCGACCGAAATGGTTCCGTGATGTTCTTTAATGATACCATGCACTATGGAGAGTCCCAGCCCGGTGCCTTTGCCTACCTCCTTGGTAGTGAAAAAGGGATCAAAGATGCGCGCCAGGTTGTCCTTCTCGATGCCGACCCCGGTGTCGGAAATCTCGAGCCGCAGCCGCGCCGGCGACGAGCCCTCCCGCGCGGCTTGGATCGTCAGCGTTCCGCCGCCCGGCATGGCATCGATCGCATTGCGGAAAAGATTTTCCAGTGCCCGGGCCAGGCTGTCCGCGTCCGCCAGCACCCGGGGAAGGTCTGGCGGCAGGCGCTTTTCCACCGAGATATGCTGGGCGGTCATTAACTCAGCGACGGAGCTTAGCTCCCTCTCGAGAATGGAATCCATCCGGTTCGCCTTAATGTCGAGCGCGTGCGGGCGGGAGAACATGAGCAATCCTCGGGTTATTTGGGTGATGCGTTGCGCCTGGGTTACAATCGCCGTCAGGTCTTCGCGGTCGCTGGAGGAAAGGTCCGCGTCCTCTTCCGAGAGCAGGAGACTGGCCCGGCTGAGGATGGTGGTAACTGGATTGTTGATCTCGTGGGCCACGCCGGCCGCCAATTCGCCGATAGCCGCCAGCTTCGAAGCCTGCATTAATTGCCGTTGCGCCTCCTCAATCTCTCGGGCTTGCTCGCGAATCGTCGCGCTCGCCCCACGCACCACTAGCCCGATCATCAGCGTGGAGAGCGCGACCATCCCTGTAAAAAGCGAGAAGATGATGAGGATACGTTTGCCGATGTGCCGGTCAAGAAACCGGCGCGTGCCGTACAATTCCACTTCTCCCGGCCGGGTCGCCAAAGGTAGGGCGTGGATTAAAAAGTATTCCTCCGAATCCAATCGCGCAGGCGCGCGGGACGAGGGTAGCGTTTGCCAATCCCGGCGAATGAGACCGTTGTCCACGATTTCGAAGCTGACGATTTGGCGGCCAGCGGCGATGCGAACGATTTTCAGTTCCGGCAGATTGCCAAAGTCCAGCGTGATCCGCTGACGAAGATCCTCCCCTTCCATGATGGCGTGTAAGGATTCGTTGTGCTGGAAAAAGTAGTCTACGTGCGTCCGCACGAATTTTACCAGTTGGTCGCTTCGACTGCGGATGCTCGACAGATACTCCGTCTTTTCCGACTGCGTGATGACCAGGATCATCAAACTGGCCAGCAAAATAAAAGCCACTTGAAGACGTACAAACACCCGGTCGAACAGGTCCCGGCCGGTTTCGCCGATAGCCAAGGCAAAGAGGAAAAGAGCCAGCGACCCAGCGAACTGCTCCAAGTTCCATAAAATAGCCGAACCCCTCGCCTCCAAGGCTAAGGAAGAACCCATATGCAACCACGCGCCCACGAACAGAGCGGCCACTGCGCCTGTCGCGAGGTTCCGCCCGCCCATGGGCTGGCGATAGAAGAGCGCCAACGTGAGGACCAGCAGAAACAGGTTCACGAGGTCGAACACCGTGTTGGCCTTGAGGTAAAGTGGCGTCGCGAGCTCGGTCAGGTATAACCCAGGCGGTACGAGCAATAAGAATGGTATGGATGATCGGCGGCGCGACGCAGCGGCCTCCAGTGGCCCCCGCATTGGCCGGTGATACGTGCTGGCCGCCAGCAATACCCAGGCACCCGCTTGCAGGGCATGAGTTACGAGATCAAATGGGGCTTCAGGCAGTCGCCTCTGAAAGAAGAGCAAAGCCCCTGCAAAGATCGCTCCGCCGGCGAACGAAGCGCCCAAAGAGGAAAATCCCAGGAAGAGCCAGACCTGATTCTTGGTAGAGACCCATCTGGGATGCCTACGCCATCCCCTGAGAATCACCAGCACAATGACCCCGCACAGGAGCAGGTCAAACAGATGGAAAACAAACCGGTTCTCCACCGTTCGAGAGAACAAGTCCACCTTTCCTAAAAAGTCCATGACAGAACTCCGGAGATACTATCTCGCCAGTAACCGTCCACGGAATTGGGTAATAAAGAGGGCACAGTTTGATGCCGAAGGCGCGGGAGGATCTGCAGCAACAGGTCAAGGAGCGCATGGTCGGCCTTGTCCAGTTCTTCAAAAATAACTATGGTATGGTTTTTGGCTAGCTTTTCCGGTGTTAGAAACGGCGGTTGGTCGTGCCCGACGTATCCTGGAGGGGCGCCGGTCAGCTTGGCCACGTCGTGTGGATTTTTAAATTCGGTACAGTTAATCGAGAACGCTTCCTTCTCACTGCCAGGAATTATTTTGGCAAGGGAGCGGCCGAGCTGGCTCTTACCGGTGCCCGTCGGGCCTAAGAAGAGGAACGTTCCTTGGGGACGGTTCGAGTCGCAGCTTCCCATGTCGGCGATTACGACCGATCGCACCAACATTTCCACCGCCTTGTCCTGCCCGACAATCTCTTTCTTCAACGCGTCACTTAACTCGTCGGCTTTTATCATAAAACCCCCTTGGAATTATCGCCGTCACCGTTAGCGCAACGAAACGCTTATCTAAACCGAGAGGTTTGAGCCCCGCACTTGGGATGCCTCCATCTGTAAAAGGGATTCGATTTTGAATCAAATTCTTAGGATCGAAAGGCTTGTTCGATCTATTGACAATTAAACCCAATGACGACTTCATCTGTGGAGCCGTGAACTACCTGATGGGCGATCGGGCTCAAAGTAGAAGGGACGTCCTCAAACCGAACCTCTCTTCTTGAATCCTTTTCATAATTTCGGTTATCTCAATCCATGAAGGCCAAGAAACCGGGGCCGAAAACCTAGAGAGAGAAGGGCTGGAGGAGCAGGAGTTGGGCGGCTAAAAGCTTTTCCGCCTAAAGGCGAAGGTTTTAGACCGAGCAAGGGACTAATAAAGCAACTCTATCCCTCGATGCGGAGCCGACGCCGAGCGAAGACGAGCCTCTGCGAGACGGATCTACCGCGCGAAATCGGGACGATCTTGTTTCGCATTCCGTAGCCGGACAGCCAGATTTCCGAATTTATAGAGATGATGCGGAATATTAATGAGCAGGCCTAGAGCCTGCGGGAGAGGACTTCTAGGGTGTGACCCCAGCCTGATGTAAACTTTTAAGCCACATAATGCATGACCTTAAACCAAAACGTGTCCCAATCCTCCACGGTTTATTATACAAATTCATCGACCCGGCATAAACTATGGAAAGATTCAGAATCTGGGAAGTTATTCTTAGCGCTTGGCGACCAATAGACAAGGGCTAGGAGGCGGAGGAAACGGACCGTCCTAATCGCCGATGGTGAGCGAAAGATTGGTAAATGCATCAGCTATTAGCTATGCTATCTTGCTATGAAGAGTTTAATGATGATGAAGCGTCCGATAGGGCTCTTGCTCATCATGCTGGTAGGGTGGCTCACCAGCGTCGGCGATGGGAGGGCACAATCAACCCGTACCAGCCTGGGACCTAAGCCCGGTGAAACGATTCCATCGTTCCAGGCGCGGGACCAATTTGGCCATATCCAAACCCTGACCTCGCTCGCCGGACCGCAGGGGCTGGTGTTGCTCTTCTTTCGCTCCGCCGACTGGTGACCCTTTTGTAAAATGCAACTGGTACAGTTGCAACAGGCCCAGAAGCGCTTCGCCGCGCACGGCTTGGGCTTGGCGGCGATCAGTTACGATAGCGAAGCCATTCTGAAAGATTTTGCACAGCGCCAGAAGATCGCATACCCCTTGCTCTCGGATGCAGGTTCGGAAATCATCACGAAGTTTGGCCTACTGAACACGACCGCCACGGACATGAGCCAAGGCATGGCGCACCCTGGCTTCCTGTATGTGGATCCTCAGGGTGTTGTAAAAGAAAAATTCTTCGAGGACGCCTACACGAATCGATTTACCGCCGGAAACCTCATGATGAAACTGTTCCCCGAGTTGGTAGATACCAATGCGCGCCGGGTCGAGGCGCCGCATATGGAGCTGCGTCTCCACGTATCGGATTCGCCTGTCGGACCGGGCAGTCGCGTTTCTTTGAGCGTGGATGTCGCCCTCCCGGCCGATGTTCACGTGTATGCACCGGGGGTGACGGGCTACCGGCCCATCGCTCTGGAGCTGAAGCCGTCGGTGGAATTTGCGCTCCGCCCGCCGCAGTATCCTGCCTCGAAGATTCTCTTTCTGCCGGCCATCAAAGAAAAAGTTCCGGTATTCGAAGGAAAATTCAAAATCATTCAAGATGTGGTGATCACCGCCGACCGCGCTTTCATCGGCTCGTTGGGCTCTGGCAAGGACCTCACCATCGAAGGCCAGTTGCGGTATCAGGCCTGTGACCGTCAGAAATGCTATCTGCCCACGCAAGTTCCAGTGTCCTGGAATCTGAAGGTCGTGCCGATGGATTTTACGCGCGCGCCCGAAGCAATTCGACACCGCTAGCCGGTGGCCTCGGTCAAAATCGTACTTCAGTTATACCTGTATATCCCTTCTGCTGCATAGCGGCGGTTGACCCGGCGCGGCCCGGTATTCAAGCGTCGCTACGCGGGGCCGCCAGGAATGCCGGCCTAAAGTCAACCGTCCCTACGGGACGATGGCGGCTGAACAGATACCTTCAACAAAGAGTTATCCAAGCCGCGTAATGCCATAGTCGACTTAGTTCGTTAATCGATTATCGGCTGCTCTCTCCTGTGGCGTAGCGCAGCTTAGCCTCGGCTATTTTGTAGTTGTACAGCGCCCGCGCGTATTGGGTCTCCACATTGGTCACGGCTAACTGGGCTTGGGCTAGTTCAAGGAAGGAGCCTAATTGGACCCGATATCTTACCTGGGCCAGTCGCATCGCTTCCTGCGCTTGCCGGACCAACTGCTCGCTCACTTTCACTGTCTCCATTTCCTGGATCAGGCCTGTATAGACCCTTTCCATTTCTAAGCGAATATCTTGCGCCAGTTCCTCGCGCTGGGCTTGAGCTTGCCCGAGTTCGGCCTGCGCCTCTTCGACTTGGCCTTTCAGCGCGCCACCGGTGAAAATGGGCAGGTCGAACCCGAACGCGCCGACCATCAACCGTCCCAGCGACAACTGGCTGAATCGCACCCAACCGCTGCTCCAGAACGCCGCCAACTTGGGCTTCAAGTTACTCTCCTGCCGCTTTACCACTTCCTCCAGCGCTTGAATCCTGACATCGATAGCCAGAATCTCCGGCCGATTCCGCAGCCCCAGGCTTGCTAATTCGTCGAACTGCCTGGGGGCTTCCACTTTGATCGTGGGGTCTTCCAGATTATGGTGAGCGGGGCCATGAACTCCCATAGCCTTATTTAACTGCGCAAACGCGTTCTGCAAGGCATGGCGGGCGGCCACTAAGTCCAACTCCGCTTCGGATAAATTAATTAGGGCGAGGCCGGCATCGAGCTTGGATTTCAAACCCGCCTTATAATAGACCTCCGCTTGGCGAGCGATCCGCTGCCGTTGTTCGACGGTTCTTTCACCGACCTGGACCAAACGCTGCGACTGTAGCGTGGAATAATAAGCGGCTTCGACGTCTAAAATCACTTTGGCCTTTTGCTCTCGGGCACTTTCTCGTGTGGATTCCGCGATCAATTGATAGGCTTGCAGGGTATGGCGCGTGCGGCCAAAATCAAAGAGATTTTGGAAGACGCTGCCCGAACTTCCGAGGTCACGGTAAAGCGGTGAGGCTACCAGCCCCTTGAGTCCCAAGCCGGAGGCCGCGGCTCCGGACAGCCCCTGCTTAGCCAGGCCCGCCGCGCCGATCTGCGGATAGTAGGCGGATTTCGCTTGCTTCACGCGCGCCGCGGCCGCCGCGATCGTGCGCTCTGCTCTTTTCAAACTCGGGTGCTTCCCCAGCGCGATCTCAATCGCTCGCCGCCGCGTCAGAATCTCTAGCCCCTGCTCTTCTCCCCAGACCAAACCCAGTGGACAAAGAAACACCCCGAGCAGAGCAATGGCTTGACTTTTCAATTTCATGACAACATGCCCTCTCTCTAGAATTGATCCATGGGCTCGCCGGACACCCCTCGGCTTACGAGACGACTTTCACTTCCACGCCTTCGGTAAGGCCGCTTTTGGTAAGGATGATGTCCTCATGGCCCGATAGGCCCTCTAGGATCTCCACACGTGTACCGTCATCGTAACCAGAGCGGACCGCCACTTTTTTAGCCTGGTTATTCACCACAGTGAAAACAAATATCTTGTCTCCCTCCACCGTCAGACTGCCGGCCGGAATAGTTATGGCGTGGGCGTGCGTTTCCAGTTCCATGGCTACATGCCCATACATACCCGGCCGCAAGGTATGGTCTCGGTTGGGTATCTGAACTTCCGTCTTCATCGTGCGCGTGGCCGGGTCCAGCGCCGTGGCAAATCGCGCCACGGTACCGGAGAAGGTTCTTCCGGGCAGCGCATCCACCGTCACGGTCACCGTATTCCCTCGGCGTACAAAAGGCACCTCTCGCTCGGGCACTTCCAGGTAGAGACGAAGGGTATCCATGTTCATGATCGTGACCAGCGGCGACACGGTTTGAATTAACGCGCCCGTATCTACGAATCGCTGCGTGATGATCCCGTGAAAAGGCGCCTTAAGGGTGGCATAGTTTACCAGCGTGGCAGACCGCTCCAGCGCGGCGCGAAGCGTGTTCATTTTAGCTTCCGCCGCCGCAATTTTGGACTTCGCCACGCCCATTTTAGACCGCGTCACTTCAAATTGGCCGCGCGCCACATCCACCTCCTGCTGGGGGATGACGTCGGGCTCCTGCTCGCGCACGTCCTTGATTCTTCGATAGGTTATTTCCTGAAGCCCATGTTCTGCTTGCGCCTGTTCGTGATCGGCTTTGGCCTGCTCGAGGTGCGCTTTAGCTTCCTCATACTGGGCCTGGGCTTGCTCGCGATCCTTCTCCACTTCCGGCGCTTCGATGACCGCCAGCACCGCCTCCTTTTTTACCGCATCCCCTTTATCGACGGTTATCGATTGGAGATACCCGGCCGCACGGGCATAGAGCGTGGCTTGCTCGTAAGCGGTGAGACTGCCCGGCAGCGTAATTTTCCGTACCAAATCCTTTCGCTCCGGCTTAACCACCTGTACCGTAACCGCTGATTTGCGAGCCTTCATACCCGCCTTCGACGCGGCTTTGCCGGCGTCCGAAAACCGGCCGGAGCAAGAAACCAAGAGTGTCGTCAGCGCACCCAGCCAAAGGAACCCAAATCTGACTCCGAGCCTGCGTATTCCGTTTTTATACATTCCCCTTTTATCTCCCCTGAAAATTCATAGTGGCGCCGGCATCTCTGCCGGCGAGTCCCGTCGCGAACGAGTCCACCCTTGCCCCGACGGTAGTCGGGGCGCTCCCAGGCGCGTCGTTGCTGTGTTCATTCTTCGTGGCGCCCCATCAAGGGGCATGAACAACTCCCTCACATCAAACCCACGGGGCGGGTCTTTATGGGAACTCTACAAACCGGTGGTCCTCTCTTCGCGCTTGAGCAGCGTGTACAGAACGGGAACCACGAGGAGGGTGAGAACGGTAGAAATCGTCAGTCCGCCGATCACGGCCCGCGCCAGCGGCATGTTGGCCTCTGCCCCATGACCTACGCCTAAGGCCATAGGGAGCAGACCGATCACGGCGGCCAAGGAGGTCATCAAAATCGGGCGCAGCCGTATGCCGCCCGCCTGAATCACCGCCTCCCGTATCGACTGCCCCTCGCTCCGTCGCCGATTGGCGAACTCGACCAGCAAGATGCTATTGGAAACCGATATGCCGACCATAAAGATCACACCCATGAAGGACTGAATATTGACGGTGGTGCCCGTAAGAAGCAAAATCAGGATCACTCCGATGAGCCCGAGCGGGACGGCGAACATAATGATGAAGGGGTCGAGAAACGAGCGGAACTGGGCGACCATGACCAGATACACCAACACCGTGGCCAGCAACAGTCCAAAAGACAAACTCTGAAAGGATTCCGCCATACTCGCCACTTCCCCGCGCATCTGCACGCGATATCCGGCCGGAAGTTTTAGCGTAGCGATCGCCTGCTGAATTTCGCCGGCGACCGAGCCGACGTCACGACCTTGCACGTTGGAAAACACATCGATCACGCGCACGATGTTGACATGATTGACCTCGAGCGGTCCGGTCGAGCGCTTGAATTCGGCGATATTCCGCAGCAGCGTCGGATGGCCCGACATCGCCCCGGTGAGCGGGATGTTTTCCAGAGTCTCCTTGGCGTTAATACGGTCTTCTGGATACTGAACGCCCACGAAGTAGTGATTGCCGGTTTTATCGTCGATCCAAAACGCCGGATCGAAATTGATGCTGGAGTTGAGCGCGCTGACTGCATTCTTCACCACATCCTGCTGCGTAAGTCCGAGATAGGCCGCTTTGACGCGGTCGACGTTGACGTCAATTTGCGGATAATCCAGGCGCTGTTGGATACGAACATCGGCCGTGCCCGGGATGTTTTCCACCAACGATTGAATTTGCTCCGCCAGTGCGCGGGCCACGCGCAGGTCATTGCCTTCCACTTGAATGTTGATGGGCGAGGGCAGCCCAAAGTTGAGCGCGGCGGTGAGCAGTCCACCCGTGTCGTAGGCCAATTCGACGCCGGGAAAGCGCTCGGGCAGATCCCGGCGCAACTTGGCCACGTAGTCTTGCGCGCGCTGCGTGCGCTCGGGCGTTAGTTGCACGTTAATAAACGCATCTTGGGGGCCGGAGTTCGGCGTGTAGGCGGCCGGCCAGTCGTAGAGGACGCCGATATTAGAGATGATGGTTTTGCGATCGCGGCCCGCAATTTCTTCGCGCAACGCCGCCTCGATACGCTCGATGAGCTTCTCCATCTCTTCGACCCGCGTACCCGACGACCCACGCACACGTATCATAAATTGGCCGGCATCCACCTGCGGGAAGAGTTCCCGACCGATGCGCGGATAGAGCGCCAACGCACCGATGAATAACACACCGGCGACGATCAGAACCCGGCGGCGATGTCCGAGCGCCCAGTCCAGCGTGGATTCGTAGCCCATGCGGAGCATTTCAAACGCCCGGTCGAAATAGCCAAATATCCCACCCGGCTGCGCCGCCGGCCTTTCTTCCGTCGTCTCCGCTTCAGACGCCGACGGCCCTTCGTCCGCGTCTTCCGTAGGCCTGCGCCGGTAAAGATAGGCCATCGTCGCCGGGACGACCGTCATGGCTATTACATACGAAGCCATCATGGAGAAGGCGACGGCCAAGGCCAGCGGGGTGAAGAGATACTTGCCCATACCATAAAGGAAGATCACCGGGGCGAAGACGACGATCGTCGTGATGGTGGAAACGAGCACCGGCATGGCCACCTCTTCGGCCGCGTCGCGGGCCGCGGCCCGCGCGCCCTTACCCATTTTCAGATGTCGATGGGTGTTTTCCAGAACCACAATCGAGTCGTCGACGAGGCGACCGACGGCCAGCGCCAAGCCACCCAGCGTCATCGCATTGATCGTATCGCCCGTGAAATAAAGTCCGATGAACGCCGCCAGCACCGAGAGCGGGATCGAGAGAAAAATGATGACCATCGAGCGAAAACTGCCGATAAAGATCAGCACCATAAACGAGGCCAACAGCGCCCCGAGCAATCCTTCGGTCTCCAGGCCGGCGATCGCTTCGCGAACATAGTGAGACTGGTCGAAGATGACATCAAGATTAATGCCGGACGGGATGCGTGCGGCGATGCGGGGGATGGCCGCTTTGACCCCTTCGACCGCCTGTATGGTATTGGCTCCGGGTTGGCGATAGATCGGTATGTAGACCTGCCGCTTGCCATCCACATGAACGATGTTGGTTTGAATGGCGAAGGCGTC